>NZ_JBICJJ010000015.1:0-159216 GCF_043102985.1 Acinetobacter sp. YQ_14
GACACCATGCCACAAACGGCTGAAAACGTGGCAGAACAATTCAATATCAATCGTGCCGATCAAGACCAGTTTGCCTTGGTGAGCCAACAACGTACTGCAGCAGCGCAAGCCAAAGGCTTTTTTAAACAAGAGATCGTGCCCGTTATCATTCCTCAGCGTAAGGGTGATGCGATTGTGGTGGATAGCGATGAACATCCGCGTGCATCAACCACGATTGAAGCCTTAACCAAACTCAAAGGTGTGGTGAAAGCAGATGGAACAGTGACAGCAGGTAATGCATCAGGGATTAATGATGGTGCAGCAGCACTCTTGATCGCCTCAGATGAAGCGGTTGCTGAATATCAACTAAAACCACGCGCCAAAATTATTGCTGCAACTACGGTGGGTGTTGAACCACGCATTATGGGTTTTGCACCTGCACCTGCGATTAAGAAATTACTGCAACAGACCAATCTGACACTAGAGCAAATGGATGTGATTGAGTTAAACGAAGCCTTTGCAGCTCAGGCATTAGCGGTAACTCGTGATTTAGGTTTAGCAGATGATGATGCACGTATCAATCCGAATGGTGGTGCGATTGCATTAGGTCATCCGTTAGGAGCGTCAGGCACACGCTTAGTCACCACCGCATTGAATCAACTTGAACAGATTCAAGGGCAGTACGCATTGTGTTCAATGTGTATTGGTGTGGGTCAAGGCATTGCGCTCATTATTCAACGTGTTGAACAAGTTTAAGGAGCATTTTATGCCTATTTTTCAATCTCAAGATGCTCAAATCAATTATCAAACTTTTGGTGATCCAAACTCCCCTGCACTTGTATTTTCAAACTCGTTGGGCACAAATTATGGGATGTGGCAAAAGCAGTTTAATTATTTTAAAGAACGCTTTTTTGTAATCTGCTATGACACACGAGGCCATGGTTCTTCTACAGCACCACAAGAATCTTACACATTAGAGCAGCTTGGAAAAGATGTGATTGCTTTGTTAGATCATCTGAATATTTCTAAAGCAGCATTTTGTGGTATTTCAATGGGTGGAATCACAGGACAATGGCTGGCGATTCATTATCCAACACGGTTTAGCCATGTAATCGTTGCTAATACCGCAGCGAAGATTGGACAGGAACAAGCATGGCAAGATCGAGCACAGCTTGTTCGTGAACAAGGTTTACAACCTATTGCAGCCACGGCAGCCTCAAGATGGTTTACCAATCCCTTTATCCAAAGTCACTCAGTAGTTGTAACGAACCTATGTAACGACTTAAGTGCTGGCAGCGCAATAGGTTATGCAAATTGTTGTGAGGCTTTGGCTAAAGCGGATGTTCGCACAGAACTAAAAAAAATCTCTATTCCTATGCTAATTATTGCAGGGACTCAAGATCCTGTAACAACCGTAGCTGACGGAGAGTTTATGCAACAGCAAATTCCAAATGCACTATTAGCAGAAATTAATGCATCGCATATTTCAAATATTGAACTGCCAGATGATTTTAATCAGTTAATAGATAAATTTATTTAATATACCATTTGATATAAAAGCAGGGTTTAAATACTCTGCTTTTTGTCGTTTTTAATTTAAATAGAATAAATATTAATACTTTAATGACATAAAGATATATCAATTAAGTTTTTGACTCGGTGCACATAACAAAATAATTTAGTTACAAAATAACAGATACTTCACAAATTGGAGGTGAAGGATGAATATGTCAAATGTCAATATTAATGAGATTATTGATAATGCTAAATTTAACCCATTCCATTGGAAGGTTTTAATATGGTGTTTATTAATTATTATATTCGATGGTTATGATTTAGTTATTTATGGTGTTGCTCTGCCATTATTAATGCAGCAATGGTCTTTAACTGCTGTGCAAGCAGGCTTATTAGCAAGCGCCGCGCTATTTGGAATGATGTTTGGTGCGATGATTTTCGGCACGATTTCAGATCGTTTAGGCCGAAAGAAAACCATAATGATTTGTGTCGCATTATTCAGTGGCTTCACATTTATTGGTGCATTTGCTGATAACCCTGTCGAATTCGCTATTTTGCGTTTTCTAGCAGGTCTAGGCATTGGCGGTGTTATGCCAAATGTCGTCGCACTCATGACTGAATACGCACCGAAAAAGATTCGTAGCACCTTAGTTGCAATTATGTTTAGTGGATATGCAATCGGTGGTATGACTTCAGCATTATTGGGTGCTTGGTTAGTCAAAGACATGGGTTGGCAGATCATGTTTATTCTTGCTGGTATTCCATTACTGCTCTTGCCTGTTATTTGGAAATTCTTACCCGAATCATTAGCATTTCTAATCAAGTCTGAACATCACGATCAAGCAAAGCAGATCGTCTCGAAACTTGCACCTAATGCTGAAATCAACCAAGAAACTCAACTTGTATTTAATGAAAATATTCACACAGATGCACCTGTACGTGCGTTATTTCAACAAGGTCGAGCATTCAGCACATTTATGTTTTGGATCGCATTTTTTATGTGTCTGCTTATGGTTTATGCGCTGGGTAGCTGGTTACCAAAATTAATGCTGCAAGCGGGTTATTCGCTAGGTGCAAGTATGCTGTTCTTATTTGCCTTAAATATCGGTGGAATGGTTGGTGCGATTGGCGGTGGCGCTTTGGCAGATAAATTCCATTTGAAACCTGTGATTACCGCTATGTTTATCATCGGTGCAGCTTCATTGATTTTATTAGGTTTCAACAGCCCTCAATTCATTCTCTACAGCTTAATTGCACTCGCTGGCGCAGCAACGATTGGTTCTCAAATCTTACTTTATACTTTCGTCGCACAGTTTTATCCAACCACTGTCCGTTCAACAGGTATGGGCTGGGCATCAGGAATTGGTCGTATCGGGGCAATTATTGGGCCAGTCTTAACAGGTGCATTACTTACCTTTGAATTACCACATCAAATGAACTTCTTAGCAATTGCGATTCCCGGTGTAGTTGCTGCATTAGCAATCTTCTTAGTGAATCTTAAAGCTTCTGTCAACGCGACTGAATCAACAAAGAACACCCTTCAACCTCAAACTTCACTTAGCCAACAGTAAAACTTATTGCGCCTAGGATTGGCGCAACTTAACTTTTAAATGGATGATGAAAGAATGCCTATCTTTAAATTAAATCATATTGCTGTAACCACATTTTCCCTGATGGTGAGCTGCTCAAGTATGTCTACATTTGCTGAGAATACAGCTAAAGACGAATGGAAATTTACCTTAAAAAATGCCTATATCAACCGCAATTTTGAAAATGAAAATTTAAAAGATACAGGGAGTTGGTCTCAAGCAGCATCATTATTTTATAATTCAAGAATGGTAGACACTCCGCTTACTATTGCTGATAAGCCGTTAAAGATCGGTGTGGATGCATCCGTTCAATATGCGGTGCGTCTAAGTTCGGATAAGCATGTCGCAGATACCATCCTTCCCTTCGATAGAGAAACTCAGTCTCAAGCACCAGATTATTTAAAGCATGGAGCAACATTAAAACTTGGTTATGATAAAACGTTATTAAGTGTGGGTGAACTTTGGTTAGACCTGCCTGTTACGGCTGTAGATGCAAGTCGTCAGTTGCTTACTTCCTACTGGGGAACGAACTTAAAATCTCAGCTTACTGATCAACTCTATGCAGAAATTGGTCGTGTAGAAAAAGTTTCACCACGAAATGCTGAAGATTTTCAGAAGTTCTCTTTTACCTCAAATGGAAAAACTGAATATTCAGATGGTTTAAACTACATTGATTTACGCTATCAGGTTATGCCTTCTTTAAAAGCTGAATACTATTTTGGCAATATGCAAGATTTGTATAATAAACATTATCTTGGTTTGGATCATAGTTTTAATACAGAAAATTTTACTCTTGGCTCAAAATTTAAATATTTTAATGCAAAAGACGATGGCAATAACTTCAATATTGATGCAAAAAATATAGGTTTATTAGAAACACTAAAAGTAAACAATCATACTTTTGGATTAGGTTATCAACAAATTATTGGTGAATCTGCATATCCTCTACCAGATGGTTTTTTACCTGAAACTTATTTTATTAACTGGAATGCAACGGGTTTCTTTAAAAAGGATGAAAAATCATATCATTTTATCTATGGATATAATTTTAAAGATTATATTCCGGGCTTCAATGCAGCCGTTAAATATGTATATGGCGATAGCTTCAAAACAGCCGATGGTAAAGAAAATAATGAAAGTGAATCTAACATTATTTTAAATTATGCTTTTCAACAACCCTTTCTTAAAGGTTTAGGATTGCAATATATTCGTATTGATTACAATGTGGAACACGGTAATGATTTTGGTGAAGATCGTCTATTTGTGAACTACACAAAGCGGTTCTAATCTCAGCGATATGTTTAATTATGGGTGCTTATAGCACCCATATCTTTATGATTAAAAACAAAATTTCTTTGGTAGGTTTTTGGTAGGTAGGAAATTTTTTAAAGCACTCCATACTAAGTCCAAGGTGCTAGACCACCTGTATAACAAATTATGGAATATGGAAGAAGGAATCACTCCATGGCTTTTAAAAATATTGCAGATCAAACAAACGGTTTTTATATCCCTTGCGTTTCACTTTTTGGTCCCGGCTGTGCTAAAGAGATTGGCATAAAAGCGCAAAACCTTGGTGCAAAGAAAGCACTAATCGTAACAGATGAAGGTCTATTCAAATTTGGCGTAGCAGATACGATTTCAGCATATTTAAAAGATGCTGGTGTAGATAGCCACGTTTTTCCTGGTGCTGAACCAAACCCTACTGACATTAATGTTCATAATGGTGTTAAAGCCTATAACGATAATGGATGTGATTTTATCGTTTCATTAGGTGGCGGTTCATCACACGATTGTGCGAAAGGGATTGGTCTTGTGACTGCTGGCGGCGGACATATTCGTGACTATGAAGGTATCGATAAAAGCACTGTTCCGATGACCCCACTGATTGCTGTAAACACAACTGCTGGAACTGCATCAGAAATGACGCGTTTCTGCATTATTACCAATACTGATACTCACGTAAAAATGGCAATTGTAGATTGGCGTTGTACGCCTTTAATCGCCATCGATGATCCAAAACTTATGGTTGCAAAACCAGCTGGTTTAACCGCTGCAACAGGTATGGATGCATTGACACATGCTGTTGAAGCTTACGTATCAACTGCGGCAAACCCAATTACCGATGCATGCGCTGAAAAAGCAATTACGATGATCAGTCAATGGTTACGTCCTGCTGTCGCCAATGGTGAGAATATCGAAGCTCGTGATGCAATGAGCTATGCACAATATCTTGCTGGTATGGCATTCAACAATGCGTCATTGGGTTATGTTCATGCGATGGCACATCAATTAGGTGGTTTCTACAATCTTCCACATGGTGTATGTAATGCCGTTTTATTACCTCATGTATGTGAATTTAACTTAATTGCTTGCCAAGATCGTTACGCTAAAATTGCTGAGTTAATGGGTGTTAATGTTGACGGTTTCACTGAAACTGAAGCTGCTTTTGCCGCGATTGATGCTATCCGTGAATTATCTTCATCAATTGGAATTCCATCTGGTTTAACTGAGTTAGGTGTTAAGACTGAAGATCTTGCAATCATGTCTGAAAATGCTCAGAAAGATGCATGTATGTTGACTAACCCTCGTAAAGCAACACATGCTCAAGTGGTAGAAATTTTCAAAGCTGCGTTATAACAGTTCCTCTCAAAAGTAAGCCAAAACTCCGAGAAATTGGCTTACTTTTTTGTGGGAATATTAAAAAGGTTATATTCCCACTTTTTTTATTTATAAAAATTATAATGTTAAGAATTATTGTTTCAAAATTCAGTAATTAAGAAACTTCTTCATCATTTTTCAGATTTCATTTCAAGTAATCAGCTTTTACATATCAAATTTTCACGAACTGATTCTAGTAAATATCTTTAAATTTATTCAGAGATGAATGTGCTGGATGGTCTTCTGGCAATAGTTCCATCAAACGTTCTACAGCATCAATTGCTTCTGGGAAATGTGCAACATGCTTCAGTAAAAGATCAGTTTCTTTGGTCTTAAAAATTGCATCACTCAAACGAGACTCCAAACAATCTCGCCATGCGCATAAAAATGGGCTTTCAGTTTTTGAAAGAAAAACACCTTTATACAATTGCAAAGCTGATGCCACATAGCCTGAGTCAAGTGCTTGTTCTGCTGATAAGAAATCTGCTTCAACATCTGCCAATAATCGATATGGTCGAGAACCTAACATTCCCCCTAAAATATCTCTTAATTGCGACATTTCAGCTTTTAAAGTACCAATACTCACCTTGCGTTCACCATAAAGCGCTTGATGAAGATTTTCGAGATTCAATCCGTTTGGACACAATGCTAGGATGACCAAAATCTCGACTTGACGTGGCGTTAAAACTAACGATTTTTGATTAAAAATAATTTGTGGCGTAGCAAACGCACGAATATATAAACGTTGACGTTGTTGCTCAATCAAAGCCGTTTGAATAATTGATGCACAACGCTCAGCGGCTAACATGCCCAAAGTGTTATGCTTTTTCCAAGTCGTAGATAAATCAACCACACCAAGCACTTGTTTGGAATATGGATCAATGATTGGCGCTGCATAACATACCCAATCATGCACAGATTCCATATAATGCTCATTGGAAAATACACAGCTAGATTGTTGTGTTTTCAGTGACAAAGCCAATGCATTTGTCCCTACAACATCTTCAGCCCATTGTCCGCCAGCAATGAAATGGACTTTTTCAGCTGCACTTTGCATTTGTGAACTCGAAGCTGTCCAAATAATCGTACTACCAACATCACCAACCGCAATCACCATTGAAGATTGATCAGCAATATGGCTCAGTTCATTTGAGCAACGTTCTAAAGCCATATCTAAACTGGTTTTATTTTTACTATTTTGGCTCAACAAAGGTGCGGCTAAACGCTCTTTAGGAATAGCAGACGAAGCCGATCTCTGCCATGAGCTAGCAATACTTTGTCCAAGTTTTTCAGCATTTTGCGGCGATAAACTATTTTGTCGTTTTAGCTGATCTACCGACTTACGTTGTTGTAGCAGGTCTTGTTTTGTAAACATTTGTGTATCCCTCACTCATGACCCTGATTTCCAACCTTTCTCCAACCTTCTCATTTATATCCTAATGAAATAGCGTACAAAAGTACCTTATACCAAAGCTGTAGATATTTAAGATCAATTATAAGCAAAGGAATCTAATATGCGTTACATCGATCCTAATCAAGCTGGCTCTAAAGTCCAGTTTAAAGCTCAATATGAAAACTTTATTGGCGGTCAATGGGTAGCTCCTGTAAGAGGAGAATACTTCGATAATGTTTCACCTGTCGATGGCAAAGTGTTTACAAAAATCCCGCGTTCTTCAGTTGAAGACATTGAACTTGCTCTCGATGCGGCACATAAAGCGAAAGCTGAATGGAATAAAAGCTCTCCAACAACACGTTCAAATATTTTATTAAAAATTGCTGATCGTATGGAACAAAACTTGGAATTTCTTGCTGTCGCAGAAACTTGGGACAACGGTAAACCAGTTCGTGAAACTTTGGCAGCTGATATTCCACTGGCAATTGATCACTTCCGTTATTTTGCAGGATGTATTCGTGCACAAGAAGGCGGAATCTCTGAAATTGATGAAGATACAATTGCATACCATTTCCATGAGCCTTTAGGTGTAGTGGGGCAAATCATTCCTTGGAACTTCCCTATCCTTATGGCTGCATGGAAACTTGCACCAGCACTAGCAGCAGGCAACTGTGTGGTATTAAAACCTGCTGAACAAACGCCTGTTGGTATTTTATTAGTACTTGAACTGATTCAAGATATTTTACCTGCTGGTGTACTTAACGTAGTTAATGGTTTTGGTGCAGAAGTTGGGCGTCCACTAGCAACAAACCCACGTATTGCAAAAATTGCCTTTACTGGTTCAACACAAGTTGGCCAATTAATTATGCAGTACGCAACTGAAAATATTATCCCTGTTACATTAGAGCTTGGTGGTAAGTCTCCAAACTTATTCTTTGAAGATGTAATGGATCAAGACGACGACTATCTTGATAAAGCACTTGAAGGTTTTGCAATGTTTGCCTTAAACCAAGGTGAAGTATGTACTTGTCCTTCTCGTGCGCTTGTTCAAGAAAGTATCGCAGATAAGTTTTTAGAAAAAGCCATCGAACGTGTTAAGCGTATTAAATTAGGTCATCCTTTAGATACGGAAACTATGATCGGTGCTCAAGCATCTTTAGAACAACAAGAGAAAATCCTACGTTGTATCAGCACTGGTCGTGAAGAAGGTGCAGAAGTCCTCACGGGTGGTAGTGCTCGTCAAGAAGTAGGTGAAGGTTTTTATATTGAACCGACTGTCTTTAAAGGTCACAACAGCATGCAAATTTTCCAAGAGGAAATTTTCGGACCAGTACTTTCAGTAACAACGTTTAAGGACTTTGACGAAGCGATCAAAATCGCAAATGAAACTATTTATGGTTTAGGTGCAGGTGTCTGGTCACGTTCAGCACATATTTCATATCGTGCTGGTCGTGCAATTGAAGCTGGTCGTGTTTGGACTAACTGCTATCACATTTATCCAGCACATGCAGCTTTTGGTGGATACAAAAAGTCAGGTATTGGTCGTGAAAACCATCGTATGATGTTAGATCATTATCAACAAACTAAAAATCTTTTAGTAAGTTATTCAACTAAACCAGCAGGTTTCTTTTAAAACTTAAAAGGCATTTACTTTTTAGGTAAGTCAATTTAAACCAAGGCAAGTACACAAGCTGTACTTGCCTTTTTATTTTAATCAAAAAGATAAGTAAAAGTATCAGTTGTCGTGTAGTTGACAGATTTTCAAATAAATATATGTTTAAAGTACTAAATCAAATAGATCATTCAAGATTTTTCTTGGTAATGACCAAATCAAATAAAACAGCAATTATTTATCAAAAGAATATGACTTAGGAAAGTACGGTTATGGATTCAGGATTGATCACAATATTTTTGCCTATTGCTTTAGCAATCGTCATGGCAGGTATGGGTTTAGAATTAACACTTAAAGACTTCGCAAGAGTTAGCAAACATCCCAAAGCAGTTTTAATCGCTTTGTTCTGCCAGTTGATTCTATTGGTGGGTATTGCTTTTTTAATTTGCAAAATATTAGCACTTCCCCCACTTTTAGCAGTGGGATTAATGCTGTTGGCAGCTTCACCGGGAGGAACAACCGCCAATTTATTTAGCTATTTATATAAAGGTGATATCGCACTGAATATTACTTTAACTGCAATAAATGCAATTATTGCAGCCGTTTTTCTGCCTTTTATTGTGAACTTTTCAATCTTGCATTTCATGAATGAAGGCCAGCAAGTCGGTCTACAATTCACTAAGGTTTTACAAGTTTTTTTGATTATTTTAGTGCCTGTATGTATTGGGATGATTATTCGTCACTATGCGCCACAAATTGCTGAGAAGCTAAATCGTCCTGTCCGAATCTTCGCGGTAGTATTTCTCGTAATTATTATTTTAGGTGCGATTATTAAAGAGCGAAATAATTTAATTGATTATCTTGGCCAGATTGGTCTTGCAACAGCACTATTCTGCGCGATCAGTCTTATGGTTGGATATTTTGTACCACGTATTATGGGTATTAGCTCATATCAAGCACGAGCATGTGCATTTGAAATTGGTATTCATAACAGTACTTTAGCAATGACTATTGCGCTTACAATTATGGCAAGTACCACCATTGCTATGCCAGCAGCAGTGTATTCAATATTCATGTATATTTTTGCGACTATATTTGGAATATTGATTACTAAATTTGGCTCTAAAGAAGCTGTAATAGCCCAATAAACATACAATATTAATCTAAATATAAGCGTATATAAGTTATACGCTTTTTTATGCGAAAGCGATTATAGAGACATTAACTCTGATTTAAGCTCTACTCCTGACCATGCTTTTGATTGTATTGTTGATTCAGCTTGTTTAATCAACTCAATTAACTTCTGATTAATCGGAGCTTTTAAACTTAGCTGTTCTGCTAGTTTTACAACTTCGCCATTAATCCAGTCAATTTCTGTTTTCTTTCCAGAGAGTAAGTCATCAGCCATTGATGATCTTGCATAGGGATCAATTTCCAACATTTTCCTACTGACAAGATTAAAAATAGGATTTGGTAATTTCAAAATATTTGGAACGAAGCGAGCTGGTATGGTGGTTAACTGGGCGGGTTTTATTTTTGCTATTTTTAGCAAGTTTAATGCTTCTAGCTGGGCCATTGCTAAACACTGTCGA
Source organism: Acinetobacter sp. YQ_14 (assembly GCF_043102985.1). Lineage (NCBI taxonomy): Bacteria > Pseudomonadati > Pseudomonadota > Gammaproteobacteria > Moraxellales > Moraxellaceae > Acinetobacter > Acinetobacter sp. YQ_14. The sequence goes on from NZ_JBICJJ010000015.1 coordinate 10,339, forward strand.
TACTCACGAATAGAGAGTTGTTCTTTTAATGGTAATTGTGATAATGCATTAATTGAATTATTTAGATTTAGTAGTAATTTTGCCCATTGAATCGCTTGCATGTCTTGTTCTAATTTTATTGCTAAATGTGCCTGCTGAAAGGCTTGGATTAATTCAGTTAAACCATCATTTTTCTTAACAGATAAAGTTCCTTCAGTACCTTGATGAAATACACCATTTCCAAGAGTTGCAACGTTAAAAGGCACCATACCCTCTAGCACTGTATGACCATCTAGAAACTGTTTTAAGACACCTACATTGCTTAAACCATTTTGGAAACTAATAATAATGGTTCTTTTCTTTAAAATCATATTTAACTCAGCTGCAACTTGTTGAGTTGCTGCTGATTTTACGCAAACAAAAATGATGTCTGCCTGATTAGCAACATCCGCCGAATCGTATAACTGAAGCGCATCCACTGAAATTGTTTGTCTTCGTCCTAAATAATCTGAGACAGTCAGACCGTGATGTTGAAGTTGCTGTTTTACTGAAGGACGAACGATAAAATCGACATCAACTCCTACCGCAGCCAATCGCCCACCTAGATAACAACCAATACTCCCTGCACCGTAAATACATACTTTCATTCATTTCCCTTCGGCTTCTAATTTCCAACTTTTATTAATTTAAACAATTTTTATTGGTCAGTTTGTCATTTACTTTACAAAGTTTTAATTTTCATAAAAAAGCCCAACACTAAGTTGAGCTTTTTACTATGTAGTATTCATTAAAGATTTGGATCAGCCAATAACGTTGTTGCAGCAAGCTTACCTAAATTATTGGACGCTAGCGGACTATCTCCCGTTAAAAGCTTTCGATCTTTATGTACCTGACCTGTAATCCCTTTATTCAAAATCTTGACGCCTAACTTTTCAAGGTTTTCACCAACTAACCAAGGAAGCTGTCCTGGCATATAACCAATATCAATGTTTGCCCCTTTATCTAAAGCATCAGGGAATACACAAACCTGATAATCTTTGAAGATAAAATCCTCTGGTGCTTCACCTAGAGCAGCGGCGAGTAAAGATGCAGGACCATGACACAAAGTAATCACATATTTATCATGATCCATTGCCCACTTTAATAATGCTTTTACTTCTGTGCTATGTGGTATTTTTGCCAGTACACCATGACCGCCTGGAATAAATACGCCTGCATATGGCGAATCAACACTTAATGCTTTTTCTAAAACATCAGCAAGTTTAAGCGGTGCTTTTAATTGCTTTTCATACTTTTTATAAGTATCCAACACAACTTGCTCTTCATTTGGCATTGCCCACATTTCCAGTTTTACAGGATTTCCAGAAAGTGTAGCAATATCAAATTCAAAACCTGCATTATCTAAATGAAACATTGGCAATAACATTTCTACAGGATGATTTCCTGTTGAAAAGAATTTCTCATTTTGCATCAAGATATAGCGTTCATCCGTTGCAATCATTAAGATTTTTTTATTGCCTTCATATGGAGTAGGATAAGTTGTGCCGTCATAATCTGTTTTGGCTGAAGTATATTGACTAAGTGAATACGGAGACGGGAAAAAAGCATTATCTTCAGCAAGATCTGGAGTTGGATTACGATCATCTAAATTTGTAGTCATTTTGAGATTCCTCATCACATGTTTTGTTTAAACACATACTGCTTAAAGCCTTCGCCATGCTCAAGTTTTGAATATAAACAGGCATGGAATGAACATAATTAGGCATAAACTAAGATTTAAGTTCTAATACCACTTTACCAATATGTTGGCTGCTCTCAAGGCACTGATGTGCCTGAGCAACGTCTTCAAAAGCAAATGTTTTATAAATAATTGGTTTACATTGCCCTGCTTCAATCAATGGCCAAACAAATTGCTCAAGCTCTCGAGTAATTTTTGCTTTTTCATCATTTGTTCTGGCTCGCATGGTCGATCCTGTCACGACAGCTCGTTTCAACATTAACTCTTGAATATCAAAACCATCTACTTTTCGACCACCCATAAAGCCAATAATGACCAATCGACCATCACGTTTTAACAATCGCAAGTTCTGATTGAAATAAGCTGCTCCAATGATATCGAGAATGACATCAACCCCTTTTCCATCAGTTAATGCTAAAACTTCCTTTTCAAAATCTTGGGTTTTGTAATTGATAACATTTGACATAGAAGCCAATTTTTCGACTTTATCATCATGTCCAACTGTAGAATAAGATTGAATACCCATCGCATGACATAGACTAATTGCTGTTGAGCCAATTCCGCTTGCTCCACCATGAATAAGCACTGTTTCATTCTTTTTTAAATGACCGATCTGAAATAAATTTGCCCAAACTGTAAAATAAGTTTCTGGAATAGCGGCTGCTTCTACAAAACTTAAATTTTTGGGCATTGTTAAGGTTTGATTAGCGGGTACTGCACAATATTCTGCATAACCACCGCCATTGGTAAGTGCACAGACTTTGTCACCAACTTTAAAGTTTTCTACTTCCGAACCAACTTCGACAATAACACCTGCAACTTCTAAACCGGGAATTAAAGTTACGCCTTTAGGCATTGGGTAAAGTCCTTGCCGCTGTAAAATATCTGGTCGATTTATACCCGTTGCATAAACTTCAATTAATACTTCATCTTCTTTAATCTCAGGTTTCTCACCCTGTACAACTTTTAGAACTTCAGGACCGCCTGCTTCAGTAATTTCGATATATTGCATTTGTTCTCTACTATTCTGATTCATGATTTAATCATTCCTTATCTATATTTACTTCAGTCTGATTAGGAGAAAAACCAAACTGCTTTTTAAACTCTCGACTAAATTGAGAAGAACTTTGATAACCAACAGCATAAGCGGCTTGGGCAACACTTTGGTCTGCGTTTTGCAACAATTGTTTTGCCTTATGCAACCGAACAACTTTTAAATATTGTAGTGGTGAATGTTGAGTAACTTGTTTAAATGCTTTGTGAAAGGCAGATGTACTCATATTTGCTTGTTCAGCAAGCATTTCAACTGTCAATTTTTCAGTAAAATGATGTTGAATATATTCACAAATCTTATAAATAGGTCTTAGATTTCCCTGTACAACAAGCCCCTTTAAAGCATCTGCCCCAGAGTGTTGAATAACTCGATATAACAGCTCACGCTTAATTTGATCTCCGAGAATTAATATGTCTTGTTCGGAAGTTAAGGTATTTAATAGTCTCAAAAGTACAGATGAAATTGTTTCATCGTATTGAATGACACTCATCCCAGTTGTGAGTGGGGTAAATTGATAATTCTCAAAATAAGTTTTAGCAAGCAATTCATTCACGGTATCGGCATCTAACTTCATGCTAACAGCAATCATCGGCTGTTCTGAACTTGCAATCGTGTCACAATCGAATGGCATTGAAACAGATACGATTAAGCATTCACCTTGTTCAAATGAATAAGTCTCTTTTGCTATATATCCGCGCTTTTTACCTTGTAAAACGAAAACAAGCGTTGGTTCTTGCAATACTGAAATTGGAGGTGTGTTGTGATCTACGCGCATCAGCGTAATACCATCAATCGCTGTAACAAAGAAGCCCTCTTTACGGACCAGTTTAAGGAATAAAGGAATGAGCTGTTGTTGATTCATCATAGGTGATCTGATGATTTCGAATTTGGTTTTTATTATTAAATAGTAAAACAACAGAAACTGATAGTTTTATGCAGAATTAGGCATAACAAAAACAGTTTCCATAAAAATAAATCTTTTTGAAAATTGGAAAAGTTTAATAAAACTGACTCGAATCCAACATCTGCAAGGTAATCTTTTTGACTTCATCACGGCTTTGCATGATGTGCGCTTCGATTGCATTGATCGCTTCATCGACTTTTCGATTAAAGATAAAACCTAAAATTTTTTGATGCTCCTGATATGTGGCTTCAACACGATAATCTTTGGAAAAATCTAAGCGACGAATGATACGAATGCGTTCACTCAAGTCTCGATGAATCCGTGCCATTTCATTATTTCCAGAAGCACGAACTAAAGCACAATGAAAATCTTCATCTTGCTGAGAAAGTTGCTTGATATCTTTCAAATATTGGCTTGGTTCAACCATCCAAAAATCTTTTAAAACAGACAGTTCAACCGAGTTTTGATGATCGATATAACAAAGTTTTCGAATAGCATCTTTTTCTAACACAATTCGCACATCATAAAGTTCTTCGTAATAACGAAAATTCAGCGGTCGGATTTGCCAACCGCTGCGAAAACTCACATCAACATAGCCTTCCTGTTGCAAACGATACAATGCTTGTCGGATTGGGGTACGACTCACATCATAGGCTTTTGCAACTTCGGACTCAGTAAAGCGTTCACCGGGCATCAATTTGAAATCGAAGATATCATTCTTGATGCGTTGGTAAACCAGCTCAGACAAGCTGTCTGAGCCTTTAGTTGTTATTTTTGTCTCTTTCATTGGCACCTATTCCATATACACCAACGGTTCACCGCTGTGAACAGTTTGCCCTGCGCGACAAATAATTGCTTTCACTATGCCATCTTCCTCAGCATACACAGGGAGTTCCATTTTCATTGCTTCAATAATAGCAACAGTTTCACCTTTTTTAACCTCTTGCCCACTTTCTACAAAAATTTTCCAGATATTGCCTGTCATAGAAGCATTAAGTGAGGAAAGATGGCTGTAATCCACGTCATTTGGAAGTTCAATTTGTTCTTCTGCCTGAGTTGAGAACTCTTCTTTCCAACGACTGACTTCCGTTGTAAATGCATGTTGTTGTTTCTCTTTAAATGCAGCGATACTCTCTGCTTCATTTTCCAAGAAGTTTACATAAGCGGCATAATCAAATTCAGTCTCTTCAATTTTGATTTCAGCACGGCCATTTTCAAAATCTGCGCGCCATTGATTCAGCTCATCCTCAGTGACTGGGAAATATTTAATTTGGTCAAAGAATTTTAAAAACCATTGCTTGTCACCAAACTGTTTATTTTTCTTAAACTTATTCCAAATTGGCAGAGTACGTCCAACCAATTGATAACCACCGGGTGAATCCATACCGTAAATACACATGTACATCCCACCAATACCCACAGTGCCTTCAGCCGTAAAAGTACGCGCAGGATTGTATTTTGAGCTCAATAAACGATGGCGTGGATCGATGGGTACAGCACATGGCGCAGTTAAATACACATCGCCTAAACCCAAAATTAAATAATTGGCATCAAAGATAATATCTTTGACTTCATCACGATGTGCTAAACCATTAATGCGTTGGATGAAATCGACGTTATTTGGCAACCAAGGTGCTTTGGCACATACGCTTTCTTGATAACGTTCAACAGCTCCTAGTGTTGCACTATCTTCAAATGCCATAGGTAAATGAACGATACGAGATGGGATTTTAAGGTTACTCAAATCGCCCATTTCTGCTTCAAGCTGAAGAAGTTTGCTAATTAAATCAGCTTGTGGAATCACGAGACCATCATATTTGATTTGTAGTGAACGCACACCGGGAGACAGTTCCAATACCCCTGCAATGTCAGCATCACAAATCATTTGAATCAATTGATGTACGCGTAATCGCAATGCTAAATCCAGAACATTTTCACCGTATTCAAGCAAGATATAACTATCACCTGCTTGGCGATAAACTGTTTTTGGGGAAACGTCTGTTTCATCACGTTGCGCTAAAATGGTGGTACTGACATTTTCAGTGGGTTCAATAATTTCAGCAGCATTTTCAGCGTTTGCAAAGTTTTCAATATTGGCTTTTTGCTTAAGCTCAAGCGCATTTGCTTGCTCAACTGACATCGGATAAAAACGAATTTTATCATCTGCTTTGAGCTGTCCGACTTTCCACAGTTCTGCTTTAGCAATGGTGACTGGACAAACAAAACCGCCTAAGCTTGGGCCGTCTTTTGCCAAAATGACAGGAAAATCACCCGTAAAGTTGATCGCACCAATGGCATATTCACAGTCATGCACATTGGATGGATGTAGACCTGCCTCACCGCCATTTTCTCGTGCCCAGCTTGGTGTAGGGCCAGAAAGACGGACACCTAAACGGTTTGAGTTAAAATGTACTGTCCATTCAGATGCAAAAAATTCTTCTATATATTCAGGTTTAAAGAAATCAGGTGCGCCGTGCGGGCCATATAAAACACCGATTTCCCATTCATTGCCATATTCAGGAATTAAATCAGTCGATAATGCTTGTGGTGTATCAATTGCAACAGGTAGCTCGACACTGGCGAATGCAGGATCAACTAACTTGATCATGTCACCAACGCGTAAAGTACGCCCTGCATGACCACCAAAATTACCCAGTGCAAATGTTGATCGACTACCTAAATACAATGGAACATCTAAACCATCACGTACAGCTAAGTAAGTACGGCAACCTGATTCAACTTGTCCAATTTTTAAAGTTTGACCTGCTTTAACTGTAATGGGTTTCCAAAAATCAATTTCAGTTTCATCCAGCAATACCTTACAGCTTGCGCCGGTGAGTGCAATCGTTGTATTTGCGTGAAACTTTAATGTTGGCCCGACAAGGGTAAATTCAAAACCTGCGGCTTTTGCATCATTACCTACAATTCGATTGGCAAGCTGAAATGCATAATCATCCATTGGACCTGATGGTGGTACACCAATATCCCAATATCCTGTACGACCCGGATAATCTTGGATCGAACTCAAAGTACCTGCTTGTACGACTTCAATCACATTCGGTGCATAGTTAAAATCATCGAGCATCCGTGTCCAGATTTGCATACTTTCAAAACGCTCATCCGACACAATGGCACGAGCATAATCTAGGTTGGTGCTGATGCCATTTAAGCGAGTTTCAGCCAATACTGTTTTTAACTTTTCAATTGCAGCTGCACGATCATCTGCATGGACAATAATTTTGGCGATCATTGGATCAAAATATTGCGATATTTCTGTTCCCGTTTTCACCCATGTATCAACACGAATATCTTCTGGGAATGCAACTTCGGTCAAAACACCCGGACTTGGCTGGAAGTTTTTCGCTGGGTCTTCGGCATAAATACGAACTTCAATTGCAGCACCTTGCGGCTGAATATTGCTTAAATAATTCCAGTCCAATTCATCGCCAGCAGCAACTTTCAACATACATTCAATTAAATCTAAGCCTGTCACCATTTCAGTCACAGGGTGTTCAACTTGTAAACGTGTATTGACTTCCAGAAAATAGAATTCATCACGTTTTGCATCATAAATGAACTCAACTGTACCCGCGCTGCGGTAGTTTACAGATTGTCCGAGTTCCACCGCCGCCTGATGCAATTTTTTGCGGGTTGCTTCTGGTAGATTTGCAGCAGGTGTTTCTTCGACTACCTTTTGGTTACGTCGTTGCAATGAACAATCTCGTTCACCAAATGCAACCACTTGACCTTGACCATCACCAAAAATTTGAACTTCGACATGGCGTGCTTTATCAATAAAGCATTCAATAAATACACCTGCATCTTTAAAGAACTGTTCACCTAAGCGTTTTACACTTTCATAGGCATCCGTTAATGCTTGTGGAGTATCGCAACGTGTTAAACCAATACCACCACCACCAGCAGTACTTTTTAACATGATCGGATAACCAATTCGATCAGCCGCAGCCAAAGCCTCTTGCAAACTATCCAGCAATCCTGTTCCCGGTGTCATCGGCACATTTGCAGCGGCCGCCAACTCACGCGCACGATGCTTTAACCCAAACTCTAAAATTTGCTCCGCCGTTGGCCCCATAAAAGCAATATTATTTTCTTCACATGCGCGTGAAAAATCAGCGCTTTCAGACAAGAAACCGTAGCCGGGAAAAATTGCTTCTGCGCCTGTTTGTTTCGCAGCTTGTATCAGCTTTTCAATACACAAATAGGTATCAGCGGGTTTCAAACCCTCTAAAGCAACAGCAATATCAGCATCTTCAACATGCTGCGCGTAACGATCACTGTCTGAATATACAGCTACACTGGTAATGCCTAATTTTTTAAGTGTTCGAATTGCTCTAACAGCAATTTCACCACGGTTTGCAATAAGTACAGTTTTAAACATGATGATTCCCCAAAAAATTAAAGTGTTGTATTTGCAGTTTGGCTATTGCGGTACTGGATGTAAGCTCTCCAACCGCCAAAGTGACTAATATTCTCCGCATCACCTAAGCCATAAGGCTCACAGATAAAGCCTTTCACCCAACGACCATCTTCTAGTTCGACATTCCCCATGCCTAAAGGTGTTGGTATTTCTGCTACAAATTCGCCAAAACGCGCTGTTGGCACATCCCACAATTCAACGATAATGCTTTGACCATCTTCTTGACGTGCTAAGCCCGGTTTAGGCGGAATCGTTCCATTGAGTGCGTAAAGCGCATAATTCTTAGAGGTTTTTGTGGTTTCCACATGAACTGCATCACGTGTGGTGAGTTGGAAATTCAGTGGCATGCCCGTTAGATGCGCACCGACCACAGCAACGCGAATATGATGTGGAGAAATAACAGTCGAGCTATTTGACGGTACACTTTTGTCTAAAGCACCTAATTTCAGCGCTAAATAGTTTTGCCAAGCTTTACCAAAATGCGCGAGCGCAGCATCGTACCAAGCAGGTGCAATCAAGGTAATGCCAAAGGGTAAATGATCTGCTCTAAAGCCTGCGGGTAAAGCCAATGCGCTTAAATCAGCAAGATTGGTAAAGTTGGTATACGTTCCAAAATGTGCGTTGTACTCGATCGGATGCTGCTGTACTTGTTCAATGGTATAAATCGTCGGTGTTGTTGGTACGATTAAGGCATCAAATTCAGCCAATGTTTCTTGAATTTTTCGTGCTAAATCTTGTTTTAAATATTCAGCATTGTATGCATCGATCGCCGTATATTTTTCACCTTGTTGAATGATTTCTAAAACAGTTGGATCAAAATCATCAGCATTGGTTTTGATTAAGGCTTCAACGGCTGCTGTGCGTTCCGCAACCCATGAGCCTTGATAAAGTTGAGCAGCAAGTTTTTCAAAATCTGAGAAATCAATGTTTGTGATTTCAGCATTCAGTGATTCAAGCAGTTGAATTGTTTTTTGAAATGCAGTTTCTGCTTGAATATCACCAAAAAAGTTAAGTTGTACTGGCACAGCAAATTTCATTTTGTTCGAAAAGCGTGCTGGAACATTTTTAGGATGTTTTCTTGAATAGCTATCGAGTGCATCGTATGCCTCAACAACATTGGCGACAAGCTCAGCATCGCTCACAGTCAATGCGAAGATTGAAATACAATCCAGCGTTTTGCATGCAGGCAATAAACCACGATTAGAAAAACGGCCTTTGGTTGGTTTCAATCCAACAATGTTGTTAAATCCCGCTGGAACACGACCAGAGCCAGCCGTATCAGTTCCTAAAGCAAAAGGAACAAAGCCTCTTGCAACAACACTTGCTGAACCTGAACTTGAACCACCGCTCACATATTCAGATTTAAAGGTATTTGGCACTGCACCAAATGGAGAGCGTGTTCCAACAAGACCTGTTGCAAATTGATCGAGGTTGGTTTTCCCAATCACAATCGCACCTGCTTGTTTGAGCAAACGAACTGTCTCAGCATCTTGGTCGGCAATTTGAGTCAAAGCTTTACATGCTGCTGTCGTCACAAAGCCTGTAACATCAATATTGTCTTTAACTGCAAACGGGACGCCATATAATGGAAATTGTTTTTGTAAGTCTTCAGCGTTTTGAGTTAAAGCGTTCAGTGCTTGGATCTGTTGTTCAATTAAATCTGTACTTGCTACTGAAATCCACGCACAATCTTGTGGATCAATTGCCGTCACTAATTCTTTCAAGTTATCTAACTGGATTTCATTTTTTAAATAAGCTGTTTGCCATTCAGAAACTGTCCAGCCTAAAGTTTTTATCTCACGCACTTTATGAATCCTATCTTGTATACAAGTTTGAATTAATAAATGCAGAAAGTATGCCAACCTTATTTTTACTATAAAAAATAGTAATTTATCGTTATTTCATAATTTTCATCAAAAATTTTTGCTTTGCGATGATACGAAAAAGAGCTTCTATGAATTTTGCTTGCTCCATAATCCAGCAAATTAAAAAGGCATAAGCAAATTTGCTTCTAAACTGTGCATTATTATTTTTATAAATCTTCAATATCTGGGTTATTCTGTTCGTTTTAATAAACCTGACAATTCATCAAAATCCTGTTGGATCGCTTGCGCAGCTTGATTCTCCATTATTCTAAATTTTTTTAAGACCGTTTGACCGAATTCAGTTACGACTGCACCACCACCATGCGTTCCGCCCGTTTGAGTCTCAACGAGTGTTGAGTCGAAACATTGGTTCATGGTATCTACAAGCTGCCATGCGCGTCGATAACTCATGTTCATTGACTTTGCTGCTTGAGAAATAGAACCTGTTCGTTGAATTGCTTCTAATAAATCAGCTTTACCTGGACCAAATGCAATCTCATCATTAGAAAATATTCGGACATGTAGTTTTAAACGAGGTTTTGACATTAATTTAAACCCAAAGAATAGATGACACATTGCGCATCATCTATTTTAAATAATACGGTTTAGAAATGAATCACTGTACGAATCGATTTACCTTCGTGCATTAAGTCAAATGCTTCATTGATATTTTCCAATGGCATAGTATGCGTTACGAATGGTTCAAGTTGAATTTCACCCTTCATTGCATCTTCAACCATTTTTGGCAATTGTGTACGTCCTTTAACGCCACCAAATGCTGTACCCATCCATTTACGGCCAGTCACTAACTGAAATGGACGTGTTGAGATTTCTTGGCCAGCACCAGCAACACCGATAATCACAGATTGCCCCCAACCACGATGTGCGCATTCTAAAGCTGAACGCATAACGTTGGTATTTCCGATACATTCAAATGAATGATCTACTCCCCAACCTGTCATTTCAACAATCACTTGTTGAATTGGTTGATCATAATCTTTTGGATTTAGGCAATCAGTCGCGCCAAACTGTTTTGCAAGTTCAAACTTTTCAGGATTAGTGTCAACTACAATAATTCGTCCTGCTTTGGCTTGACGGGCACCTTGCACAACCGCAAGACCGATACCGCCCAAACCAAATACAGCAACACTATCACCCTCTTGTACTTTAGCTGTGTTGTGTACCGCACCAATACCTGTCGTTACACCACAGCCCAACAAACATACTTGTTCATGATTGGCTTCTGGATTGATTTTGGCCAAAGATACTTCAGCAACAACCGTATATTCACTAAAAGTAGAACAGCCCATGTAGTGATAGATCGGTTGACCATTATAAGAAAAGCGTGTTGTACCATCAGGCATCACACCTTTACCTTGAGTTGCGCGTACAGCAACACAAAGGTTAGTTTTACCTGACTTACAGAATAAACACTCTTTACACTCTGCCGTATATAGTGGAATAACATGGTCACCAACAGTAACACTGGTTACACCTTCACCGACCTGCACAACGACACCCGCACCTTCATGTCCCAATACAGCTGGAAAAACACCTTCTGGATCATCACCAGATAAAGTAAAAGCATCCGTATGGCATACCCCAGTATGGCTAATCTTAATGAGGACTTCACCTGCTTTAGGTGGTTCAACATCAAGTTCTACGATTTGTAATGGTTCACCAGCGGCAAAAGCAACAGCTGCACGAGATTTAATCACGATGATACTCCTGAATTTTACTTTAAATAAGATTTAAGAATTTTACTGACCTGAGTTAGCTCTTGACTGCGTTGCAACTCCGAAGATTCACCGACAACCAATGTATCTTTTAAATGAATTTCGAGAAGTTCAGTCATCAAACCATTTATAGCACCACGAACTGCACAGATTTGCTGCAAAATATCAGCACACTCTGCATCATTTTCCAAAGCTCGCTCGACACTTTGAACTTGACCTTGGATTCTTCTTACGCGTGTGAGAATCTTTTTTTTATCCTCTATCTGTTTAGGCATAATGTCGACCACATTAAATCTAAAAATATACTATACACCAGTATAGTACTTTATCTCAATATTTATTGATTTATATAATTTAATATTCTATTTATTTAGCTTTAACAACCTTATTTAGTTAGTTGAATTAAAACTATAAATCATTGATTAAATTACCAATTACATTTAACCCTTGGAAACAAAAAGCATTTAGATATATAACAAAATCAATCACATGCAAATTGCTATTGGATTCATACGCTTGATAAATAAAATGATAAACAATTCATACCATTTCAAGATTACAACGCTTGTTATCATATTAGGAATAAGTGGCTGTTCATTGCCTCCCAATCAAATCCATGATCGGAGTAAATCCTTGCAAACAAAAACAAAATGGATGAATGATCCTCAAGCCGATCTTAATATTGAAAACGGTTTAACGGCTTTTTTAGCATTAGATGATGCCTTTTTAAGTATTGCCTCGCGTATTCATCTCATTCGAAATGCAAAACATCATCTCGATTTACAATATTACATTTGGAATGACGATGCCATTGGTAAAATGATGCTGCATGAATTGCTTAATGCAGCTGATCGAGGCGTTAAAGTTAGATTGTTAATCGATGATCAGAATGGCGTTAAACTCGATAAAACCTTGAAAGCCCTTTCACAACATCCAAATTTTGAAATTCGAATTTTCAATCCATATAAATTTAGACATTTACGTTTTATTGACTATGTGTTTAGACTAAATCGTATCAATCATCGTATGCACAATAAATTAACGATTGCCGATGCTTCTATTGCAGTAACTGGTGGTCGTAACATTAGTAGTGAATATTTTGAAGCAAGTGATCAGTTCCAGTTTAGTGATATGGACATTCTCTTCTACGGCAAAGCCGTAGATCGTGCTGAACAAGTGTTTGAAGAATTCTGGAGTGATCCTCTCAGTTATTCAACAGAACAACTTTTGGGTGATGGTAAACCACAACAATTAGAAAGTTTGAAACTAACCTATCAAGCTTTGGATGAAGTGAATACACCTACAGAAGAAAAGTTAGAGGCCGCTCAAGATTATTTAAAAATTCGTCTGCAAAACTACCCTATTCAATGGGCAAAGGCACATTTTGTAGCAGATCATCCCAATAAAGCCTTGGGAAAAGCAAAAGATCAGGAATTATTGTATTCCCAAGTTTTAAAAATCATGGGAAAACCCGCACAGCATATGGAGCTTGTCTCTGCTTATTTCGTTCCAACGCAACGTGGTACCCAATATCTCAGTGAGCTTTCTCAGAATGGCATCAAAGTAAGAGTTTTAACCAATAGTTTGGTGGCAAATGATGTCGCTGTTGTGCATTCTTTTTATAGTAAATACCGTAAACCATTATTAAAAAATGGTATGCAACTCTATGAATTTAAGCCAAATATTGAACGCAATAAACGGACGTGGTACGAAATCGCTACTGGTAGCGTAATTCCTAAAAAAGGTAAAAACCGTTCTAGCTTACACGCCAAGTTTTTTGATGTTGATGGTAAAGTTTTTATTGGCTCATTTAATTTTGACCCTCGCTCTGCTCATTTAAATACTGAAGTTGGCTTAGTAGTTGAGTCAGATCATTTACAAGATCAAATTACAGCTTTGCTTGATCAACATTTATTACAAGTCGCTTACCAACTTAAACTTGATGAAAATGGCAATATTGTTTGGTATGAACATAGATCAGATGGTAAAGTGATAAAACATGATCATGATCCTGAAAGCACGAAATTTCAGCGTTTTACCATGCACTTTGTGTCTTATTTTCCAGTGGAATGGATGATGTAAATCAACTTTTCTACATAGTAAAATTTGCCGAATTGACAAATAAGAAAAGATCAAATAGCGATATTATTTCAACTTTGTTGTGCTAAATTACCTTGAGAAACAATAATAAGGACAAGCACATGATTCTAGAAAAAGACTGGAAAAATATTCAAAAAATTTTTAAACTTGCACAAAAGACATCAATGCATGTTTCAATTGCTACAGTCGATCAATATGGTCAACCCAATATTACGCCTATCGGCACCGTTTTTCTCAATGAGAATCAAACTGCTTATTTATTTGATACATTTACTGAAAAATTAGCAGAAAATCTAATTCAAAATCCTAAAGCCTGTATTCAAGCAGTTAATAGTGGAAAGCTTTTCTGGCTAAGCTCACTGATTCAAGGAAATTTTAGTGATTATCCAGGCGTTCGTTTATATGTCGAAATTGGGGATTTACGTCCAGCCACTGAACAAGAGAAATTAGCAGTAGAACAGCGTGTGAAACCACTGCAATGGACAAAAGGCAGTCAACTGATCTGGTCTGATTTTAGCCATGTCCGTGACATCAAAATCAATGATTTTAGATGGATCAAATATCCAAGAATGATGGAAAATTTAATCTAAACTCATCTCAAATAAACACAATCCTTCTATTTCTAAAGGCATCTTAATATTTTCAAAAGATGCCTCCTTTAAAGCACCGATATGCTTCTGTTTATTCATATAAAGTTGATCATTTTGCATGGCATGAGGCGCACATAAATGGTCACAGACCAAGTAATAACCTTTAGGTTTTAATAATTTTTTTACTGTTATATGGAAATCGGCAGCATATTTTTTATGTCGAAGCTCATGCAATGCCTGATGGATAATAATAAAGTCATATTTTTGCTTTATAGCGCTTTGCCAATCAGGCTCTTTAAAATTCCCAATGAGATAATTGGTTCTTGCTTGCTGAGAAGAAGTTAACTTCTGTTGTGCAAGCTGATGCATAGCCTCAGAAAAATCAAAAGCTGTATATTTAATATCAGACAATTGTGATAGCAAATGCTGTGCTAAAAAACCAGGGCCTGCTCCCAACTCCAAAATATGACATGAATCAAAAGCATGACGCTTAATCAGACTGGAATAATACTCAAAGAAATCCTTTCTCCACGGGCGTTTCACATTCGCCGTATCTTGCCATTCCACAGCATCCTTATAATTACGTAAGTCAATTGGGCTAGCGACATCATTCATTAATTTCCCCTGCTTTTATAATTAAACCAAACCAATCCGCTCAAAAAAATGCTGATAAGCTTCTGCTTTTTTCTCTAAAGCCAATGGATATGCACGCGATGAAGATGGTAAACGGTATAAATTGAGCTCACGACTCTCAAAATTCACTTGTACCGACTGACCAATCATGGGCTTATTACTCTGCTCAGGAAAATGTAGCATCAATGTATCGGTAGCTTTATCTCCTGTTGTCATAATGGTATGACATTTCGGAATCTGTTTAAGCAATTGAGCGAGGTCAGTAGGTGTAACGATCTCTAAAAACTTATCTGACGCATTACCTTGTAGACGTTTTACTTGGAACGCCGTATCAAATATCCCCACACCAATTTCAGTCAAAAATTCACGAATTTTTTGCTCTTGAAAATTTTTATTGGCTAAATCTAAAAAATAATTTTTATCTTTAAAAAAGATTAAACCAAATATTCGCCACATGTCATTTTGGTAATTTGGATAATAAAAGTCCATTTTCCAACGACTTTGAGGTGGAGGAAAACTTCCCAACATTAACAACTTTGCATTGGAAGGCAAAAATGGCTTTAATGGATGTGTTTCTACTTCGATCAAAATCTTTAAACCTCAATTATAACCATGTCAAAAGATCTGGATTTTGTGATTTAATAAACTGATGTTCATTCATACTAAAAAGTTGTGGTTCATCATTTAATAGCTTTAAAGTTGTGATACTCGTATTTGCAATCGACCAGCTTAAGGCAAAAGTACGTTGTACATTTAACTCAAGTAATTTGCCTACAATCACTGAAATCACTCCAGCAGAAGTAAATACGATAGCTTCTTTTGCTTGAGTGTTTTGCAATTCAGTACATAAATTTTGTAATGCAACTTCTACACGAGTTTTGAATACAATCCATGACTCGTCATATTCATGAAGATAGGATTCATCTGTCCAACGTTGTATCGCTTGATCAAAAATTTGTGCTAAATAAGTTCTTGGATCTATTTCGTTATGAATCTCTTGTTTCAATAACTCTGGTTGTTCAAATTTAGGCTCATAACGTGAAAAAATTTGTTGATGATTAAACTCATTCCACAAAGCACTAGTTTGATAATTAGCCTGAGGAAAACACTCATTTAATGCGATTTGAGTTGTTTGTTAGTGACGTTGCATTGCTCCAGAAATAATCAGTGGCTGTTCAGTTATCGTTTTTTTAAAGTATTGCCCTAAGATTTTGGCTTGAGCTTCTCCATTTTCTGAAAGCTCATCATAATTTGTTTTGCCAAAAGAAGCTTGACCATGTCTGACTAAATAGATGGTGGTCATTAAATTACCTTATAATATTGCAAGTTCTAAAATGAGATGTATTTGTAGCATAGCTTTTTTATTGAATACAAAGATTTTTTGTTTAAGTTCTTATATTTTGGTTTTTTAATAATGAGATTTATATTTGTTCTTGCTATTTAAGAGGTATCCAAAATTTCTAAAAATTACAACTTAATTTTGCTTAGGCTATTTTAGAAATATAAAAATGCCATTCCGTAAAATGACATTTATTAAAAATTAGTGCTTAAAATAGTTAAAAGGCAGTTTCAGATAACGAATACCATTCGGTTCGGGTTCAGGAAAACGACCAGCATCCATATTGATTTGAATAGATGGCAAAATCAATTTTGGCATGGATAGCGTTGCATCTCTAGCATTACGCATGCGAACAAAATCTTGCTTTTGAGTATTCACATTAAGATGAATATTTGTCTGTTTTTGCGCTGCAATACTGGTTTCAGATTGATATTCATTTCGTCCGATCGGCTTATAGTCATGGCACAAAAAAACTCGCATCTGGTCAGGTAATTGATAAAGCTTATGCACTGACTCAAATAAAATATCCGCACTGCCCTTCGGAAAATCACAACGTGCAGTTCCATAATCGGGCATAAACAACGTATCTCCAACAAAAACTGCATCACCAATGACATAACTTAGACACGCAGGCGTATGTCCTGGCGTCGGAATGTTATACGCATCTAGATCACCAATTTTAAAATGCTCATGATCTTTAAAAAGATAGTCAAATGTTTGATGGCTATTCAACGTTTTAATATCAATATTATAAATTGCGCTAAATGTTTCTTGAACAATACTAATCTTTTCGCTCATGGCAATCTTTCCACCAAGTTGCGATTTTAGATATTGAGATGCTGTGAGATGATCCGCATGGACATGTGTTTCTAAAATCCACTCAGTTTTAAGCTGATTTTCTTGAATAAACTTAATAATATGATCAGCGCTGTGTGTCGATGTTGAAGCTGATGCTGGATCATAATCCAACACGCTATCGATAATGGCGCATTGTAATGTCTGTGGATCACTGACCACATAGCTAAAAGTATTGGTGTTTTCATCAAAGAAAGCTTTAACTTGAGGATGTTGCATGTTTACGCTCCTATCGTTCAGCCCATAAACGGTGAATGAAAATACCCAGTAACATTGAAGCAATAAAATACCAAGCTTCAGAATAACCTAAACCAATTAAAGTAATTGCTGGTGCTGGACAGATCCCAGCAATTCCCCAACCTACACCAAATATGACTGCTCCTAAAATCAACTTTTTGTCGATTTGGGTATTTGTAGGTAAAGAAATTTTTTCACCAAACAAGGTTTTAGGATTACGGATTGCTTTTTGGAATGGAATGATCGCGATTGCAATTGCGCCAACCATCACAAACATTAAACTAATATCCCACTGACCGAAAATATCTAAAAATCCTAGAACTTTTTCTGGATTCGACATGCCCGAGATCATTAAACCTAGAGCAAATAAGCTACCAAAGATAAAAGCGAATACATTTTTCATATTACCGCTCCTAAAACATGACGAATCACATACACAGTCACAATGCCAGCAAGAATAAATGTCATCGTTGCAATCACTGAGCGTATTGATAGACGGCTCATACCACAGATACCATGCCCACTGGTACAGCCTGAACCTAAACGTGTACCAAAGCCAACTAAAAGACCTGCGATGATCAAGCTAAATGGAGCTGCATTAATCTTAATTTCAGGTTGTACAAACAATCCATACAAAAATGGCGTGAGAAATAATCCAAGCAAGAACCAAAATGCTGGATTCGCTAAAAGTGATTTTGGTTGTAATACTTGTGCGAGTAGACCGCTAATACCCGCAATCCGACCGTTTACATAGAGGTAGCCTACGACTGCGATTCCGAGGATTCCACCACCGATTAAAGCTGAGATGATGCTAGACATTTGCTTTGCCCAATACACTATATGTTTTTATAATATATTATTAAGTATAATAATTAAAGCTATTTATTCATTTTGATACAAATTATTCAAACTCTGAAAGAACTTTATCTGCAAACCATATTGGAAATTCAGTAACCACTTGATTTAATTTTAATATTTCTGCATGTTCTATTTCAGCTAAAAAAGCAGCTTTTTGTCCATCAGATGAATTATCAAATAAAAATGCTCTGTCTGTAACTTCTACCGCCTGCATAAGTAAATCCATACTTCTAAAATATCGATCACGAATTTTCTGTTCTGGTACAGGATGCCCGCCTGTGCTTACTCGATATTTAACTCGAGCAATATTAATCTCAGGATCTACAGTAGAGACAAAATATAAGTATGTTTTGAATCCTTGAGCTTGGGCTTCTTTCAAGAACTCGACTTTACTGATATGAGACATCACGGTCTCAAAAGTAAAGCTTATTTTTAATCTTAGAAACTCTAAACGAATAAAATCAATAATTCGAGCCGCTAAATATGAATCAACATCTTGATGAGCAAAACGTATTTTCTTTTCACTTATTTGCTGAGGTTCTTGACTAAGTAAAGCAAATGTATTGTGGTTTAATTTTTTCTTCTTA
Organism: Acinetobacter sp. YQ_14; assembly: GCF_043102985.1. NCBI lineage: Bacteria > Pseudomonadati > Pseudomonadota > Gammaproteobacteria > Moraxellales > Moraxellaceae > Acinetobacter > Acinetobacter sp. YQ_14. The sequence continues at coordinate 29,252 of NZ_JBICJJ010000015.1, forward strand.
CTTCGTAAAAACTCAAGCAGTTTTAGTGGCTCAAGGTGATTATGATAGCTCTCTAAATCTAAAACTTGTGTTTGATTTAAGACTTTTTCTAATTCATCTGCATTTAAATATGCCCCGATATGTCGGGGCAATAAATAGTCTTTTATTGTACTTTTACCAGAACCATTTGGCCCAGCAAACATACGAATACGAGGTTGACGCATTTATTATATAAAAGCCTGTTTTCTCTTACGCTTAAATACTTTTTGAGTTGCTGTAATCGACGTATATGCCGCAGAAATATCTTTAATCACATTAATCTTACCAGAAGGTAGCTTCTCAATTAATTGATGATCTTTTGCGAAAACGACAGTAGAAGATTCACTAGCTTGCTTAAAAGCATCACGAAATGCTTGAACAGCAAGATTTGGAAGATTATCTTCTTCTTGCATTGTCATTTGCATGTTTGTAAAAGCTGTCATTTGTGAACCCTCCGCATTATTGCGTTGTATCGTTATACTAACATAACTGCGAATTTTGTCTAATTTTACAGCATCAGTTAACGTACTAAATCTTCAATTCCAATCAATGTCGGTAATTTCTCAATTAACTTATTTAACTCAGCATTTGCTGGAGAAATACAACCTTGATAATGGCTTAAACGCGTAACAGTACCATCTGGGCGTTTCCACCAAAAATAAGCACTAGGTTGATCAGTAGCAGTTTGCACACAACCTGTTGTTTTGACATTCGCACCAGTTTCAGGACGATATGTCTTAAGTTCCTGTTGGAGCTTTTTATAAACAGAAGGATCAACTGTAAGATCTTGAGTACCAATAACTTTCGTATATTGCTTACCATCAAAGTGCACAGCCCCAGATGGCGAAACCTCTACAGAATAAATTGGGCAAGCGCCAAAACAAGGACTAGAAGAATAACGTATAGTTTCTTGCATGGTATCTTGTGGTTGGTCGGGTGTCGTTGCACAGCCGACTAAAGAAAATGTAAAAAGACCTGCAAGTAATAATTTTTTCATTTGTTGATCCGTTATAAAGTATGTTATTCAAATTTAACAAATAGTGAAATAGTTGTCATTTATATTGATGTTAAAAGCTTTAATTTTCAACTTATTTATCTGCGATACTATGGTTGATATGACCTGTATTTACACTTTAACTATGGATTTTGCGACTGAAGAATTAAACGAGCAAGCTCTAAATCATCACTATAAGTAATTTTAATATTATCAGAACGACCTTGTACAACTTGTACGAGTTCATTTACATATTCAAGAGCGCTTGCTTCATCAGTAATTAAAACATTGTCTGCCAAAGCAGTTTCAATTGCAGATTTTAATGTTTTTAATTTAGCCATTTGAGGCGTTTGAGCTTGCCATAATAAGTCACGGCTTACGGTCTTTGCAATCAGATTATTGCTTTGAACCAATTTCAAAGTATCACGAACAGGTATTGCTAAAATAGAACTTTGATCTGCATTAATCGCAGATACAACCAATTGCTCTAAATTCTGCTGAGTTATGCAAGGTCTTGCTGCATCATGAACAAGCACCCAATCATCATCTGCCGCTATCTCAGATAAATAGATTAAGGCATTTAAAACCGAATGAACACGCTCCTTTCCACCTAAACAAAAATGTACTTTGTTTTGATTTTGAAAAGAGAGCGTTTTTGCAAAGTTATCTTGTTCGCCTATCGCAAGCACGCAACCAGCTAAATCGAGAGAGTTAAGGCGATTAACTGTATGTTCAAGTACAGTCTGATCATGAATATATTGGTATTGCTTTAATTCTGTTTTAGAAAAACGACTACCAGAACCTGCTGCTGGTACAACCGCCCACAGTTTAGTCTGGGTTTTCATTCGTCGCTGTATCTACTTTTGCATTTGGATCAATATAAATTGGCTTGTAATGAGTGCTAATTGTGCTCATTTGAACAAAAGTTTCATTAGGTTTAACTAAACCTAAATCAAGACGAGCATGTTCTTCAATCGCTTCTGTGCCATTTTTTAAGTCAAAAACTTCGGCCGCTAAAATACGATTTCGCTCTTTAAGCTCAGTATTTATTTCTGATTGTTGGGTAATTTGCTGCGTAAGCGCTTGGTGAGCAAGATAGCCTCCCTCACCAAACCAAAATTGGTACTGTAAGCTTGTAACCAATGCGATTACAAGCAACAAAATCAACTTACTTGAAGTAGATCGAAACATCTCTATCATGAAAAACTCTCTACATCTTTCTCAAAGGAAGATTATCCGCAAATTCTATAGGATTATGAATTTGCAGAGTTTCTCTCTTTTGTAAAGAAAGATGATCAAAAGTATTCAACATAGATAAATTGACCTTATTTTAGACCTTTGAATTCAGCCTTACCGCGGTAAGCTGCTTTCGTTAATTCTTCAATACGAAGCAATTGGTTATATTTCGCAACACGGTCAGAACGGCAAAGTGAACCAGTCTTAATTTGACCCGCTGCTGTACCAACAGCTAAATCAGCAATTGTTGAATCTTCTGTCTCACCAGAACGATGAGAGATTACAGTTGAATAACCATTTGCTTTAGCAAGGTAAATTGCATCTAAGGTTTCGCTTAATGTACCAATTTGGTTGTATTTGATAAGGATAGAGTTACCTACTTTCTCATCAATACCACGTTGTAAAATCTTAGGATTCGTCACGAATAAATCGTCACCAACCAATTGGATTTTATCGCCAAGAATTGATGTTAAGTAGCTCCAACCTTCCCAATCAGACTCATCAAGACCATCTTCAATTGAGATAATAGGATACTGATTTACAAGCCCAGCTAAATAATCAGCAAATTGATGGCTTGTAAATGCACGGTTACCTTCACCTTCTAAAACGTACTGGCCATTTTTATAGAATTCTGAAGATGCGCAGTCTAAAGCAAGCATCATATCTGAACCAGCTTTATAACCAGTCAACTCAATCGCTTGAAGAATAACTTGAATGGCTTCTTCGTTAGAACGTAAGTTCGGTGCGAAACCACCTTCATCACCAACTGCAGTATTTAAACCTTGTTTTTTTAGTACAGATTTCAAAGCATGGAAAACTTCTGCACCTGAGCGTAATGCTTCAGCAAATGAAGTAAAACCTACAGGCTCAATCATGAACTCTTGAATATCAACAGTGTTATCAGCGTGTTCACCACCATTTAAGATGTTCATCATTGGAACAGGCATAGTCAAAGTTGTTTGACCACGTAAGTTTGCTATGTATTGGAACAATGGAAGTTTTTGTTCAGATGCCGCAGCACGAGCAGCAGCCAAAGATACTGCTAAAGTTGCATTTGCACCTAATTTCTCTTTGTTTTCAGTACCATCCAATGCAATCATTTTGTCATCAAGCAATTTTTGCTCAAAAACATTTTGACCAACAAGTAATTCATGAATTGAACTATTTACATTTTGAACAGCAGTACGAACGCCTTTACCTAGGTAACGAGATTTATCACCGTCACGAAGTTCTAAAGCTTCACGAGAACCAGTTGAAGCACCAGATGGTGCACATGCACGACCAACAACACCAGATTCTAAAATTACGTCTGCTTCGATGGTTGGGTTACCACGAGAATCCAAAATTTCGCGTGCACGAATGTCAACGATTTGGCTCATGAACAATTCCTCTGTTGATTGAATAACAAGATGCAAATAGCTGCATCAATGAGTGTCTAACTTTTTGAATCCTTTAACTAAAGTATCCAATTCTTTTAATTGTGCCAAGAAAGGCTCAAGCTGTGATAAGCGTAAAGCACAAGGCCCATCACATTTCGCTTTTTCAGGATCTGGATGTGCTTCTAAGAACAAACCAGCAAGTCCAGTCGCCATACCAGCACGGGCTAAAGTCGTAATTTGAGCACGACGACCACCTGCTGAATCAGCACGACCACCTGGTGTTTGTAATGCATGAGTCACATCAAAGAATACAGGAACATTCATTTCTTTCATGATATCGAAGCCGAGCATATCAACCACTAAGTTGTTATAACCAAATGCTGAGCCACGCTCACAAAGGATAAGCTTGTCATTTCCAGCCTCTAAACATTTATGCAAGATATGACGCATTTCATGTGGAGCTAAAAATTGTGCTTTTTTAATATTGATGATGGCTTGAGTTTTCGCCATTGCTTCAACTAAATCAGTCTGACGACTTAGAAATGCTGGAAGCTGAATGATGTCAGCTACCTCAGCAACTGGCGCAGCTTGATGTGGTTCATGTACATCAGTAATGATTGGAACATTAAATTGTTTTTTAATATCCGCAAGCCATTCAATCCCTTTTTCTAAACCCGGTCCACGGAAAGAAGTTAAGCTTGAACGGTTCGCTTTATCAAAACTTGCCTTGAACACGTAAGGGATTTCTAAGCGTTTGCAGATATCAATATAAGTTTCAGCAATTTCAAATGCTAAATCTTTTGACTCGAGTACGTTCATTCCGCCAAATAATACAAATGGCAAATGATTTGCCATTTGTATATCGCCTAAACGTACAACTTCTTGTGGTTTTAATTGTGACATTTAAACTTTCCCAGTTTATTTAAAGAACTGCCTTATTTACCTTGTTTGTGCTGTTTTTTTGCAGCATCAATGAAACCAGCAAATAATGGATGTCCATCTCGTGGTGAACTTGTAAATTCTGGATGGAATTGTACAGCAATAAACCAAGGATGTTCAGGAATTTCTACAGTTTCAACTAAATGCTGTACTGAAGAATAACCTGAAATTTTCATACCCGCTTCTTCAAGCGTAGGAATGAAACGATCATTCATTTCATAACGATGGCGATGGCGTTCAGTAATTTCAGCTTTACCATAAACTTCACGTGTTTTTGTGCCTTCAACCAATTCAGACTTTTGAGCACCTAAACGCATCGTTCCGCCTAAGTCTGATTCAAGACTACGCTGTTGTAATTCGCCACGTTCATCTAACCATTCAGTAATTAAGCCAATTAATGGAGACTTTGTAGAACGATTAAACTCAGTAGAACTTGCTTCTGGAATACCAGCAACATTACGAGCATATTCAATTACAGCCAATTGCATGCCTAAACAAATACCTAAGAAAGGAATCTTGTTTTCACGAGCATATTGGATCGCACGCATTTTCCCTTCTGTACCGCGCTCACCAAAACCACCCGGTACAAGAATTGCATCAGCCGTACTCAAAACATTGATGTCTTGTTGTTCTAGATCTTCAGCATTGACGTAGTCAATTTGAACTTTAACGCGATTTTGAATACCTGCATGTAAAAGCGCTTCATTGACAGATTTATATGCATCTGGCAATTCAACGTATTTACCAACCATCGCGACGCGAACGGTATATTCAGGATTTAATAATGCTTCTACCACATTGTCCCAATCTTCAAGATTTGCTTCAGGAAGATCATTAAAACCAAAACGTTCACAAATTAAATCGTCAACCTTTTGTTCGGAGAAGTTACGAGGAATTTGATAAATTGTTTTTGCATCTTTACATACAACAACTGCACGCGCTTCAACATTCGTAAACAATGCAATTTTACGTTTTGTATCAGCATCTACATCATATTCTGTACGGCAGATTAAAATGTCTGGTTGAATACCAATAGAAAGAAGTTCTTTTACAGAATGTTGTGTAGGTTTAGTTTTTAACTCAGCAGCAGATTTAATATATGGCAATAAAGTTAAATGCATAAGCATCGTACGCTTATGACCAAGCTCAACCATTAACTGACGTACTGATTCCATAAATGGAAGTGATTCGATATCACCTACAGTACCACCAATCTCTACAATCGCAACGTCATAACCTTCGCCTGCACGAAGCACACGTTCTTTAATATTATCTGTGATATGTGGAATAACTTGAACAGTACCACCAAGATAGTCGCCACGACGTTCTTTATTTAAAACGTCTTGATATACACGACCACTTGTAAAGTTATTCAACTTAGTCATTTTTGCACGACGTAAGAAACGTTCGTAATATCCCAAATCTAAGTCAGTTTCAGCACCATCCTCTGTGACGAAAACTTCACCGTGCTGAAATGGGCTCATGGTACCTGGATCGACATTAATGTATGGATCCATTTTTACCATAGTGACTTTTAAGCCACGAGCTTCCAAAAGTGCAGCAACAGAAGCAGCAGAAATACCTTTACCTAGTGATGAAACAACACCACCAGTGACAAAAATAAAATGGGTCATTGAGTTTCTCGTACAATCGAGCCGAAATCGGCCTACAATGTTGGGCAATTTTACTGTACTCTGCCCCTATAAAGCAAAGTCAAACCGCATCAATTCAAAGAACTATAAACAACTGGTTATTCTATCAGCATTTTCGATAAAAATTTATGGGATTTGTGGAATTTTCATACTTAATTTAGTTTTCTCTAACCCAAAATACTGAATCTGTCAGAAAATAACCTATGAAATGAACTATTCGAAGCTTCTTTAGAAAAGAAAATTGGTTAAGCGTTTATAAAATATCAACAAACTGAATAATGATCAGTGATTCACTCTGATAATTTTACTGCTATAATTCCGCTGTCCTTATTTAATATGTTGTTTTGGCAATGGCGAATAAAAAACTTTTAATTTGTGCAGCACTTGCAGCAGGTCTTTTATTGACGGCTTGTGTGAAAAAAGAAGAACCTAAAAACGAAGAGCAGCAAGAACAGGCGACTGAGACTCAAGAAACTCAACAACCTGAACCAGAAAAAGCTCAAGAGTTTCAAGCTTTAGAAAGCGCAGATACACAAGAGTCTCCTGCTCCTGTAATTGAAACAACTCGTGAAGAAACTGAAAACACAACGACTGAAATTCGTCCAGCACAAACTTCTAATGACACAGCTACTCAAGAAGCTCCACGTACTGAACAACCAAAACCAGCCAAAGTAGAACAACCTGTAAAAACTCAAAGCTCTACTAGTCCATCTCAAACTGAAGATGATGCTGTAGCAGCTGCTATTGCGGCAGCAACACCTGCTTTAAATAATTAATCTATTCATTAGATTGAAAAGCCAGTTGCCTCCAACTGGCTTTTTTATTCATTCATTCTCTTAAGTTGTACTTTTAAAGAAGTCTGCAATTAAACGCGAAGCCCAAGATTTAGCACTAAAGCTTTCGTAAAAACCACAATGACTACCTTTCTTCGTCGTTACAACCGCAATATTATCCATCTGCTGAATCGCATCTTTATAAGGTTCTAAATTTTTAATTGAACACACAGGATCATCTTCAGCATTTAGAATCATCAACGGAATTTTGATATTCTCAAAAACATAGATTGGATTTATGGCTTGGCAATAACTTTGATAATCTTGATATCCCGCCATTTCAAAATAAACTTTCTCAAATTCCTCTAAATTCGTAGTTGCAAGTACTTTCTCAATTGAAGAAACCTGATTCCACATATCTTGATAAGGTTGAATAAAATATTTGAATAACTTTTTAGTCATCATTTTGCTATAAAACGGATGAACATTTTTAAATCCAATTTCCGTATTGTAACCGGGACACATCGCAAAAGCTGCTTTGAAAGGTGTGTCAGAGCCTTGTTCTCCCAAGTACCGAACCAATAATCCAGTTCCCGCAGAAGAGCCAACCGCATATAGTTCTGTTTGAGGGAATAAACTTTGAATATGCAGTAACTGTTCCCGAAGATCACTCGTCGATCCGAACAAGGAAATACGCGGGACAGGCATAGGTAAACCTGCATGACCACGGCGCAAACAGAGTGCGATGCGCCATCCTGTATATTCATGTAAATCTTTGACAAGCTCACGCATACTTTCAGGTGTTCCCGTAATTGTATGCATGATCACCACTGTTGGAGTCTCTGCTGGTAAATCATATCCATACCATGCTATCGCAGTGATTCCTCCATCTTGCATCGTCAGTTGGTCAACGCGATCATACTCAAGTTTTATAGTTTTCTTTCTAATCACATCAAAATAAAGTAAATGAAGATGGGTATTACTCAACCACGGCGTTGGGCGATATTTTTCTCGTAACTGGGGTAGCTTTTCGAGTGTATTTTTAATTTTTCCTTTTGGGTCATAATACATTTTGGGTTGTTCAGCACCAACAACTGCATCAAATAATTCTGAACCTAAAACTTTAATTTTATTTAAAGCTGAAATGCCCATATCCGCTCACTACCTTTAACGATAAGTAAATGTTTCTCGCACTAAAAATGCGACTTTTTGCCCCCAAATTGCGTAAATTTCTTTACTCGGATGAAAACCATCACTTGCCATAGGCAAATTTAATGCCTGAAACTCTTTTATATCATATTGGATAAATTTAAATTTATCTTGCGGCATCAACCATTGTTGTAATACTTGATTCATTTGCGCTGCATATTTTCCAAACAACCATGCCAAAGGATTAGGCAAAGCAGGAAAATGTTGCATTGGTGGCACACCAGACACGATGATTAATTTCGGATTAAACCTGTTTTGAATATCTATAAATAATTGTTTTTGTTGTTTTAACCATGATCTCGCTGAAGTGAATTTCGTAACATCATTCACTCCTATTGATGTAATGACAATATCGTACTTCTGATCACTTATTTGTTTAGCTGCCTGAATCACTTGTTGTGTCGTGTCACCTGTTTGCGCTTGTAACTTCCACGTCAAAGTAAATTCACTGTAAAGTTCTGTAATGATCGCACCCGACAAAGCATCTTTCTGCGTTGCTACACCAACACCAGCTGCAGCAGAATCACCAATAATAAGCAATGAAAGTGGTTTTCCACTGCCTACTACTCCTTCTCTATCACCACTTGCTTCTGGAAGACTAGGCGTATTTTTACGGACTTTGATTCCTTGTATAGCAACAATAGGAAGTAATGCAAATGTCGTAATTTTTAACCACATTTTCAAACCTCAATTTACTTAGGCTATTTGGTGTTTTTATGCATTCGCTTGATATTGAGCAAATCGAGCGCCCATTTGTTCTGCAAGTGCAGCCAATCCACTCCTTGGACGAATCATCACTTCAAAATCAATAATTTTACCTTGTTCATTAAATTTGATCATATCGATCCCCTTTAATGACTTACCACTGACATTGGCACTAAACTCAAGCACCACATTTTCACCGTCTTCAGTATAGAAATCACGGTGATAGGTAAAATCCTGAAACACCTGAATCACATTTGTGAGAATAAAGAAAACAACATGTTTCCCTTCATAAGGCTTATATGCGACTGGTGAACGGAACATGACATCTTCTGCTAATAAATCATTTAAGCTTGTCAAATCACGAGTTTTAATCATCTCATGCCATTGTTCTAAAGAATGTTTCATTGTTGCGAGTGTCATTGTTATACTCCTTTTTAAATTATGCTATGATTTATATATTTAAGGGCATTCCTCTTTGGAAGAATGCCCTAAATTGAATTATACGACTGCTGCTAATTCAGCGCCTTGGCGAATCGCACGTTTTGCATCTAGCTCACCCGCTTCTTTCGCACCACCGATCAGATGTACATTCTTTCCATCTGCTTTAAGTTGGTCGTACATTGCTGTATATGATTCTTGTCCTGCACAAATTACGACATTATCTACTTCAAGTATGTGTGTTTGGCCGTCAACCGTAATATGCAAACCTTGATCATCAACTTTGTCATAGCTAGCACCTGCAATCATTTTCACATCACGATGTTTCAAGCCAGTACGATGAATCCAACCCGTCGTTTTACCCAAACCTGCGCCAACTGCAGCGGTTTTACGTTGTAAGAGGTAAATTTCTCGCTCAGATTTTTCAAGCTCAGCTGGTTTTAACCCACCCACATTTTCATATGATGTATCAATACCCCATTCATCATAGAATTTTTGTGGGTTTAAACTTCCGCTATCACCTTCATGCGTTAAGTATTCCGCAGTATCGAAACCAATACCACCCGCACCAATAATTGCGACACGCTTACCTACAGGCACACGCTCTCTTAATACTTGGATATAGCTCAATACTTTTGGATGATCAATACCTTCAAACTGTAATTGGCGAGGCGTAACACCTGTTGCAACGACGATGTCATCGTAGTTTGCTTGACTCAACTCTTCATAAGTCGCAGTGTGGTTCAGTACGAGCTCAATATTCGGTTGTAATTCAATTTGACGTTTGAAGTAGCGTAAAGTCTCATAGAATTCTTCTTTACCAGGAATCGTTTTCGCAATGTTAAATTGGCCACCAATTTGATTGCTCGAATCAAATACTTTTACTTTATGACCACGACTTGCAGCATAGGTTGCAAAGCTCAAACCAGCTGGACCTGCACCAATCACCGCAATATTTTTTGCTGTGTTTGCTTCTTTAAAAATAAGCTCAGTTTCATAACATGCGCGCGGATTCACTAAACAAGTTGCAATTTTCATAGAGAAAATATGATCTAAACATGCTTGGTTACAACCAATACATGTATTGATTTCATCACTACGACCTTCACTAGCTTTTAATACAAATTCAGCATCTGCTAACATTGGGCGTGCCATTGAAATCATATCCGCATGGCCAGATGCCAATACGTGTTCTGCCATTTCCGGTGTATTGATACGATTCGATGTAATCAGTGGAATAGAAACTGTACCTTTTAGCTTCTCAGTCACCCAAGTAAATGCTGCACGAGGAACTTTGGTCGCAATCGTTGGGATACGTGCTTCATGCCAGCCAATCCCTGTGTTAATGATCGTAGCACCTGCTTTTTCAATTTCTTTTGCGAGTTGAATGACTTCTTCTAAACTCGAACCGCCTTCAACCAAGTCAAGCATGGATAGACGATAAATAATAATGAAGTTCTCACCAACTAATGCGCGTGTACGCTTTACAATTTCAATCGGAAAACGAATACGGTTTTCATAGCTACCACCCCATTCATCATCACGATGGTTGGTACGCGCAGCAATAAATTCATTAATTAGATAACCCTCTGAACCCATGATTTCGACACCATCATAGCCAGCGTATTGAGCAAGCTTGGCACAGTTAGCAAAATCATCAATTGTTTGTTGTACTTCCGCTGAACTTAACGCTTTAGGTTTTATTGGGTTAATTGGTGCTTGGATAGCAGATGGTGCAACGTTATTTGCTTGATAAGAATAACGACCCGTATGCAGGATTTGCATAGCAATTTTACCACCAGCTTCATGCACAGCCTGAGTAATCACTTTATGTTTTTCAGCTTCTTCTATCGAATCTAATTTTGTACCGTGTGAAAAAACAACGCCATCATCATTTGGAGAAACACCACCCGTTACGATTAAGCCCACATCACCTTTTGCACGTTCAGCATAAAATGCTGCCATACGATCATAACCTTGTGGTGCTTCTTCTAAACCAATATGCATAGACCCCATAAGCACGCGGTTTTTTAAAGTTGTAAAGCCTAAATCAAGTGGCTTTAATAAATGTGGGTAAGCTGACATGTTTTCTCCTTTGGCTAGCAATCTGCTTGCTAATGCAACTTGTTGCATAAAGTTATAAACAAGATTTGATTTTTATGCAACATATTGCATAATTCTAATGAGTCATTTTTATTACGGAATATTATGTCACTTGCCCATGTTTTATTGACAAGCTTATTAGAAAAGCCAAGTACTGGTTTTGAATTAGCTCGTCGCTTTGACCGTTCAATGGGCTTCTTTTGGAATGCGACTCATCAGCAAATCTATCGTGAACTCAATGGGATGCTGAAAAAAGGATGGATTTCTACACTAGAAGAACAAGCTGCGAATAGCCGAAAAAAGACCTATCAAGTCGAACAACTCGGCAGAATACAACTCGCTTCATGGATTGAACAACAAAGTGAACCTGCGCAACTGCGCGATGACCTTATGGTTAGATTAAGAGCTGAAGCTCAACTCGGCGGTAACAATATTTTACCTGAACTTGAGCGTCATCTTGAGCTTCATAAGGAAAAATTAAGCTTATACCAAGCAATTCATGATAAAGATTTTAAAAATCATGAACCGACTAATCGCATCCTCTTTATCCATAAAATGATCCTTGAACTCGGTATCATTAAAGAAAATGAATGGATAAAATGGTTAGAACAAATGATTCCTCAATTAAAGAAATTTGAGCAATCAGACAAAACTGGAGAATAATAATGCCGTTTTATACTATGCCTGACCAAGAAAAACTTTTTGTACGTCGTGTTGGCGAAGGTGAACCTGTACTCGTATTGTCAGGACTTGGTATGCATAGTTGGCAATGGCTACCTTTCCTATTTGCAAATCGTAAGCAATACGAGTTTATTATTCCCGATTGGCGTGGTTTTGGTGGCTCAAAGAACTGCGCTATTCCTGAAATGGATGCCATTTCAAGCCATTGGAATGATATAGATGCATTGATCAAGCAATTGAAACTAGATCAATTCATCTTAATGGGCTATTCCATGGGCGCAACGACGGCAATGCATGGTATGAAGCATGGTGATCTAGCAAATAAATTAAAAGCCTATTTACACATTGACCAAACACCCAAAATTGCAGTTGATGATTCTTGGCAATATGGTTTATTTGGGCAAAAACAACCTCAATTTAAAAAGCTACTCCTCGACATACAAACACTTCTGCTAAATTATAAATACGCTCAGAAGTTAGAGGATTTACCTGATGATGTTCGTTATAAGCTAGTAAGTTTATGGGCTGGATTCATTGAGTTTCAGAGCAGCAACAGTTACAGCCCTAAGATTTTCAAACTCGCATTACATCGCCCATTCTTACAAAAGTATTTACTCCCAATTCAACGCCTAGATTACTTGCTTTGGTATGTAGAGAACTATTTAAATCACGATGAAGATTATCGTGAAGCAATCAGTCATGTTGATTGCCCAACGACCTTCTTTATTGGTCGTGAATCTACGCTTTACCCTGAAACAGGACAAACACTGATTGCGAACTCGTTAAGCAATGCAACAGCCGTTTACTTTGAGCATTCAGGGCACACACCTCTAATTACAGAACCAAGAAAATTCAGCCAAGAAATTGTGCATTTTCTTAATGCTCAATCTAAACATGCTGCCTAAATCAAAATAAATATAAAAAAGCCAATCTCAATGATTGGCTTTTTATACTTTTATACTTTTGATCTCATCTGCTCAGCAATATCCAATAAAGCTTGTGCTGTTTTATCCCAGCCTAAGCAGCCATCAGTTACAGATTGACCATAGGTCATATCACATGAAATCTTTTGATTTCCATCTACTAAATGACTTTCTATCATTACACCACGAACTTTTGACTCCGCACGCTCATCGATGATTTGTTGCAAAACTTGTGGTTGTAATAACGGATCTTTACCGCTATTTCCATGACTACAATCAATCACCAAAGCAGGCATATGTTTATGTTTGAAATGCATCGCCTGAATTGAGGCTAAATCATAATTTATTCCGTGATTTGAGCCACGTAAAATTAAATGTGGTAATGGATTGCCATTGCTATGAAGGATCGCAGGTAAACCTTGTTGTGTCATACCTAAAAATTGGTGTCCATTTAATGCTGACTGAATCGCATCTAAAGCAATCTGAATAGAACCATCTGTACCATTTTTGAAGCCGATACTGTACGGCATATGGCTTGCAATCTCACGATGAATCTGAGACTCACTGGTTCTCGCTCCAATAGCGCCCCAAGCTAACAGGTCATCAAAATAACCTGTTGCCATAGGGCTAAGAATTTCACTCGCAATCGGCAAGCCTTTCTCAATAAGCTGTAAATAAAGCTGACGTGATTTTTCTAAACCAAGTTGTAAATCTGATGATCCATCTAAATTCGGATCGTATAAAAAACCTTTCCAACCTACCGTGGTACGTGGTTTTTCAATATATGCACGCATCACGAGGAAAATTTGATCTTTGACTTGTTCTTGTAATTTTTGTAGCCGATCAGCATATTCAAGCACTGCAACTGGATCATGTATTGAACACGGCCCTGTTATCACCATTAAACGATGATCATGTCCAGATAAAATGTTTTGAATCGTTTGACGATGTTTTGAAATTTGCTGCGCTAAAGTGACAGACAAGGGATACTGCGCTTTGAGTTGTGATGGCAAGCTAAGCATTGATTCTTTTGAATGAGTTTGTGGTTGTGTCAAAGCAGTATTTAAAGCGTTCATTATTCATTTCCTTTGGACTGTCCTTCTTCGCAGTCCAGATCATTTATTTGAGCAATAGGGATCTAAGCAATAATTGATGTTGGCTAAAGTAGAACCAATAAAAGCTGCTAAAATATGACTTATTAAATTTATACATGGTATTTCTCCTAAAGTAATGATTGTTAGAGCATAAAAAAACCTGATCGGTGTTGCCGATCAGGTATTAACTGGTTGGGCAACCTTTCCGATGCCCGAAACGCGTCAGGCAACTAAATATATTGCCAAAAATAAAAGTATGCGTTTGTGTTTACAGTATGCTTTAACATGTTTATTTCAAATATCTAAAAAACTGTTCCTAAGTATTAAATTACGCACTATTTTCTCGTTTGACAAGCACTTTTTATATTTTTTTAAACATAACTTCAAAATAAGAAAAATTGACCTCTCAACATTTTACTCATAAAATAGTGTAAAAATACACCAATTTGAGATTACGCCAATGAAGTAAGTTCTATTTTTTAACATCAAATACCCTTTCTTTTTTGATGTGCAAAATAGGCTTATCTATCTTTTAGTGGTTTCTATTCTAAGAACTTATTCTTATTATTCTATTTTGTATATCCTGTTTTTATGAGGTTTTCTTATGACCCAACAGGCATGTATTATTTCCAACTTAACGCTTGATTTTCCACAACAAAAAATTTTTGACAACATTTCTTTCCAATTACCTTTAAATTCATTTTCAGGCCTAGTTGGAAAAAATGGACAAGGTAAATCCTTGCTCATGTCTATATTACATTTGCAGAAGAAAAGTGAGGTTGCTTATTCTGGTCAAATCTTGTGGCAATGCCCTCATCAACATCTCACTCAACTACAGCGAATTAAAGAAAGCACAATTGCTCAAGCTTTAAATATTCATGAATTATATTTTTGTTTTGAACGTATAAAGCAAGGCATTGCTTCATTTGCAGATTATGATCAAGTTGAAAATCTCTGGCATTTACCTGCTCATTGGCAACAATTGCTAGAAAGCGCAAATTTACCAATTGATCTTGATACTCGTATTCAAGATTTGAGTGAAGGACAAAAAACCAAACTGGCACTATGCCGTTTATTTCTTCTTAAAGATCATTATTTACTTTTAGATGAACCAAGCAATCATTTAGATACTCAAGGGCGTAACTGGTTAATTGATCAAATGAGTCAGCACCAAACTGGCGGGCTAATTATTAGCCATGATCGACAACTTTTAGATCAGGTACAGGGTATTTTTGTTCTGAATCAGCTAGGGTTACACTACTACGGTGGGAACTATTCACATTATCAGCAACAACATCTAATACAAGTTGAAGCACTATCAAAGGCTGTCCATCAGGAAAAAAGAGAAATTCGAGCGCTTAAAGAACAGCAACATCGAAACCAAATGAAAGCACAAAAACGGAAAAAGACAGGTGAAAAATTAAGGACCTCAGGCTCTCAAGCGCCTATCTTATTAGATGCAAAAAAAGAACAAGCTGAGCAATCGCTTTCTCATTTACGCAACCAGCAAATCAAGCGACTAGCCGATGCAAAAGATAACTTAATGCAAAAACAGACTCAACTTGAACATTTAAAATCACAGTCTTTTGAGTTTAACCATATCACCGAAAAAACAGGAGAAATCTTACGTTGCCAAGATTTAACACTTGATTTTAATCTTTCTATATCAATCAATTTTGCAGTGAATGCTTCAGAAAAAATTCATATACAAGGTGAAAATGGAATAGGTAAATCTACCTTATTGAAGACAATTCAAGGTCTTATTAAGTCTCATGAGGGCAAAATGTACTGTAATGTACAAACAGCTTATCTCGATCAAAACATATCTTTTTTAGCTGGTGAAATTTCTGCAACAGAATATTTAAAGACTATCAATGCAAATCTAACAGAACAGCAAATACGAACATCGCTTGGCAACATGAAAATTCGTAGAGACAAAGCACTTATACCATTAAAAAATTTAAGTGGTGGAGAACGCTTAAAAGTCGCTTTACTGGCTTTAAAATTTCAGCATGTGGAGCTTCTGCTTTTAGATGAACCTGAAAATCATCTGGATATTGAATCTAGAGAGTTATTAGCACACGCAATTAAGCACTTTAATGGTTCTGTACTACTGGTATCACACGATGATTCATTTATTGACGCATGTGAAATCACGAATTCATATCATTTAAAATAGTTTTTAATTGAATAATGAAGCATTACGCTTAGCATTAAGTAGTCATGCTTCATAAACTAACGAACTAAGCCCTGAGGTTGCAGAATAATAAGACTTGCACCGACCAATACAATTAAACCACCTAAAATATCCCAACGTGTCAGAATCACCTGATCGACATAACGTAACCATAGCAGTGCAGTAAAAATATATATTCCACCATAAGCAGCATATATCCTTCCAGATGCCGCTGGATGCAATGTCAGCAACCAAACAAATACCGTTAAGCTAAGTGCTGTTGGTATCCACAACCAATGAGATTTTCCTTGATTCAAGATTAAGTAAGGAAAATAGCATCCCAAGATTTCTGCAATAGCCGTTAAAATAAATAACCCGAATACACTCAGTACTCGGGTTATAGAAAATGTAAACTCTAACATTAAGCTGGTTCAGCACTTGGATTTATATGATCCTCAAATACTTCAAGTTTCAATCCAACGTCTTTTCCATCTTCTTTCTTCACAGAAACAGCAACATTACCACCATGCTCTGCAAGTTCACCAAATAAGATCATTTCAGCAAGCGGTTTTTTCAAATGCTCTTGAATTAAACGCTGCATTGGACGAGCACCCATTAGGCGATCATATCCATTTGCAGACAACCAATCACGCGCACTTTGATCCACATCAAGCACAACTTGTTTTTCATCTAATTGTGCTTGTAACTCTGTTAAGAATTTATCAACTACTGATTCAATCACAGTAGTAGGAAGTGATTTAAATTGAATCACGCCATCCAAACGGTTACGGAACTCTGGAGCAAATGCTCGCTTCATCGCATCTTGATTATCAGCACTATGATCTTGTTCAGTAAAACCAATACTTGCACGAGAAATACTTTCTGCACCAATATTAGTTGTTAAAACAATAATCACATTTCTAAAATCAGACTTACGACCATTGTTGTCAGTCAACGCACCATGATCCATGACTTGTAATAAAAGATTGAATACATCTGGATGCGCCTTTTCAATCTCATCAAGTAATAAAACACAATGTGGATTCTTATGAATTGCATCAGTGAGCAATCCACCTTGATCATATCCAACATAACCAGGAGGCGCACCGATCAAGCGAGAAACCGCGTGGCGCTCCATATATTCAGACATATCAAAACGGACAAACTCAACACCAAGTAACTTAGCAAGCTGTTTCGTCACCTCTGTTTTACCAACACCAGTTGGGCCTGCAAATACAAAACTACCCACTGGTTTATCAGGCGCTTTAAGTCCTGCACGAGATAATTTAATTGCTGACGCAAGTGCTGTAATCGCCTCATCTTGCCCAAAGACAACACGTTTCAAATCACGTTCTAAATTCTCAAGCACAGTCTTGTCATCTTTAGACACTGTTTTTGGAGGAATACGAGCAATCTTAGAAACAATATCTTCGATGTTTTCAACAGAAATTGTTGAGCCATCTACTTCTGCTTTTAAACGGCGTTGTGCACCAGCTTCATCAATAACATCGATTGCTTTGTCTGGTAAAAAGCGATCATGAATAAATTTAGCCGATAACTCTACAGCTGCAACTAAAGCTTTATCGTCGTATTCCACATGATGAAAATCTTCAAACTTACTTTTCAAGCCACGTAAAATTTCAATCGTTTCACCAATGCTTGGTTCATTTACATCAATTTTTTGAAAACGACGTGATAAAGCATGGTCTTTCTCAAACACCTGACGATATTCTTGGAAAGTAGTTGAACCAATGCAACGTAAAGTACCATTTGCTAAGGCTGGTTTAATTAGATTCGATGCATCCATAGTACTACCCATGCTCGAACCAGCACCGATAATCATATGAATTTCATCAATGAATAAAATAGCATTCGGATTCTTTTTCAAAGCATTTAATAACTGTTTTAAACGCTTCTCAAAGTCACCACGATATTTTGTTCCAGCAACTAACGCACCGATATCCAAACTATATACTTCAGCATTTGCTAGAGGTTTTGGTGCTTTACCATTAACAATTAACCAAGCTAAACCTTCAGCGATAGATGTTTTACCTACACCAGGATCACCAACTAACAATGGGTTATTTTTACGGCGGCGACATAGGATCTGTGCTGCTCGCTCGATTTCTTTTTCACGACCAATTAAAGGATCTGTTTTACCCTTTTGCGCTTCGATATTTAAGTTCAATGTATATTGTTCAAGTGGTCCAGCATTTGCTGAAGCTGCACTTTCACCTTCAATATCTTCTACTTCCTCTTCAACTTGAATCTCATCTTTACGTGTACCGTGAGATAAGTATTGAGTCAAAGTTAAGCGATTAATTTGATGACGTTTAAGTAAGTAAACCGCGAAAGAATCTCTTTCAGAATACATCGCAACAAGTACATCTGCACCTTCAACCGTACGATCACCACCACTTGATTGAACATGAAAAATTGCACGTTGCAAAATGCGATCAAAGCTCTCTGTTGGATGTGGAGCTTGTTCACTATTATCACCAAGTTTTGGGGTATGTTGCTCTACATATTCCTCTAATTCTTTACGTAAAGTAACGATATCAGCACCACATGCTTTTAGTGCATTTACGGCTGAATCATTATCAAGTAAAGCAAGCAACAAATGTTCAACTGTCAGAAACTCATGTCTCTTTTGACGAGCCATGCTAACAGCCAAACGTAACGATACTTCTAATTGACGACTGAGCATGTAACCCCCTTATATCTTGGGCTTTCTCAAAAAAGAAGCATCTTTTTATCAAAAGCTAATTATTGACTTGATCCGCTTGAGCTTTTGTAATCGTTATAAATTACCCGTCTACAAGTCTCTTTGCTTCATATTCTACAGTTAGCATTAGTTGAGTATCTTGGTCAAGTTTCAAAACAAAGTATTGTTGTAAAAATTCAATTACAAAGGGAATAAAAGCAGCAAATTGATTAAAAATAAAACAAATCTCTTATTTTTGAATAAATGACTGCTACCCATCCAAATGCTTTAAATATTGAATAATTTTAGGCTCACCTATTATTCAATTTAATTACTTTTGCCTGACTTATCAAAACTAGATTAAAGGCTCGCCTTACACGACTAAAAGTGTTTTTTTCTTGCGCTCGGACAAAGCGTTGCTTTCTTACGTTTCATATTCAAATTTCATTTGAATATTCACTCACCTCGCTCAGGTTCGATTTGACACAATAAAGGATGACCTTGTGCACGTGCATAATTATTTACTTGATTAGCTTTTGTCTCTGCAATATCTCTTGGATATATGCCAGCTGTTCCTTTACCTTCATAGTGAACCGTTAACATCACTTGGCTTGCTTGATCTAAATCCATCGAAAAGTAGCTTTGTAAAACTTCAATGACGAAATCCATTGGTGTGTAGTCGTCATTTAATAGAACAACTGCATATAAAGGAGGTCGTTTTAATTCAGGAGGGGCTGTTTGGACAACCACCTCGCCCTCATGATCATCTTGCGAATCACTTAATCGTGGATTCAAGTGCCAATCTACATAACCTGATTGATGAAAAGAATTTTTCACTTCACTTAAATTCATTTGACGTTTGTATCTTCGCATATTCAATTCTTAATCTATATATTATTGAGCGTTAGCTTCGGCTTGTGGGATTTCAGACACGAATGCTGAACTTACATCAACAGGTTTACCACGCTGCCAACTGAAACGTTTAATCACTGGTGTTCCGTAACCAGTTAAACGAACTTCAATAAACTGAGGAGTAAAACCTTTAGGCATAGTCCAACGACCTGTCAAACGCTCAAAGTCATCAAAATTAAAGTTCTTATCTTCCAGTGGTACAACCAAAACTTCAGAATCTTTAATTAGACGTAATTCAACTGAACCTACAGCACGACGTTTACTTGGACTCACTTGAATTAGGTCAATTTGATATTCAAAAGCGTTTTCAGGCAGTGATTTAATCGCTAAGTTCTGTACAGTTAAGCTAACCCCACCACGCTGCCTTAAAGTCTCACGATAAATTGCATTCATCGTCTCGAACTGAGCTTTATCAGCATTTGCTTGATTAATACCTTTGAATAATTCGTCAGCATTATCAACAGCCATATCACGTTCTTGTACAGCAGAATTCAGACTTTTAGTCATCGAATCTAATGCAGTTTTTTGTTTCTGAACGACATCAACCAATTGTTCAGCATCAGCGTCATAACCAACAGCAGTTAAACCTTGACGATGACCAACGGTGTAACCCAATACAAAACTACTACCGATCAGTAAAGTGGCTGCTATAACTAAAGGTAAATTCGCTTTTAGGAATTTATTTTTTTTAACGGAACTGTCTGGTGAAACAGTCGGTTCAGCGTTTTCCATCATTATCTCTATCGTTATGGTCTACATCAAAGCACACATTTAAATCCAAATTTAAATGTGTGTGAAGTAAAAAAGCGTTTTTTATGGTAATAAACCAATACCATTTAACCCAGCAGCTTCATCAAAACCAAACATTAAGTTCATGTTTTGTACAGCTTGACCTGCAGCACCTTTCACTAAATTATCTTGAGCGACAAGTATGATAAGTTTATTTGCTTGTGGGCGATAAAGAGCTATCCGCAATTCATTTGCTCCACGGACACTACGTGTTTCAGGAGAGCTATTAGCAGGCATAACATCAACAAAACGCTCAGATTTATAAAAATCTTCATAGAGTGCTTGTAGATCTTCTTGGCTACCCTGTTCAGTTAAATCAATGTAAATTGTACTTAACATACCGCGAATCATCGGTACTAAGTGTGGAACAAAAATCAAATGATCAAATTGTCCCTTCAAGCCTGAAATATTTTCTAAACCTTCAACAATTTCAGGGTGATGGCGATGACCTGCGACACCATACGCTTTGAAATTATCAGCATTTTCACTGTATATCATACCTAAACTTGCTTTTCGTCCAGCACCTGAAACACCAGATTTAGCATCAATAATAATGCTTTGAGTATTCACAAGCTTGCTAGAAGATTTTAATAAAGGTGCTAAACCCAATTGAATTGTTGTTGGATAACAACCAGGATTTCCGATCACTTGCGCTTGTTTTATTTTTTCACGATTTAACTCTGTTAAACCATAGACAGATTCTTTTAAAACAGTAGGACAATGATGTTGCATTCCATACCATTTTTCGAATTGGCCTAAATTCTGTAAACGAAAGTCCGCAGCAAGATCAATTACTTTAGTGCCAGCTGTAATTAACTCTTCAGCATGCTGCATCGCAACCCCATGCGGTGTTGCAAAAAATACAATATCACATTGCTTTAAATTTTCGAGGTTTAAATCAGAAAACTCAAGATCAGTGTGACCACGTAAGCTAGGAAACATAGCAGCAACAGCTTTCCCTGCTTCTGTTCGAGATGTTAAAACACGTACTTGGGCTTGTGGATGTCTTAATAATAGGCGCAATAACTCGACACCTGTATATCCAGTTCCGCCAACAATTCCAACAGAAATCACGTGTTCCACCTCAAACTTTGAATCGTGTGAATAGTATGGCAGTTTGATTGACTTTTAACAATCTATAAACCTATAAGTTATATCGCGTTTTTAACTATAAATTTCAAAGCTTAGTGTTTGAATAAAATTTTAAAATTAAATTTTTTATCTCTTAAAATGGCTTATTTGATCATAAAAATAGCTATTCGAGCTAAAACAGTGTAAAAAGGCTTTGACTGTAAAGATTTTACCGCTGGTCAAGAAATACTATTGAATCAGCAATCTATTCGCATAAAATAAAAAGCGATGTGGTAATAATAAATTTCATGGATGTAGAATTTTTGGAGAGCTGGGATGCCTTCTTTGAAATCAAAACAAAGATTAAATCAATTGATATGTTTAGGTGTAAGCACTCTTTTACTTGGTACAGCTTTAGTAGGCTGTGGAAGTGGTGAAAGTGAGGCTAAAAACACTACTACTCCAACTGTGACAGAGCCAAAGCCAAAAAACTTTAAAATCAAAGTTCCTGTAGAAATGAGAGATGTCACTATCAAAGTATATGATAACTTCGATAATACTCTTGTTCTTGAAAAAGACATTACAACTACAACTGATTTACAAATCACTTTACCTAAAGTTTTAAATACCAGTCACTTATATAGAGTTGAGATCAATACATCCCCTAACTCCCTCATTTATAATTTTCTAACGAACAAATATGAAAATGTTTCAACTGTTTTGCATAGTATCGTGAATGTAGACGTCAGTAACCTTACACAAACTATTTTTATCAATCCAAGCTCTGAGGCTATATATCAAAGAGCTTTGATTCGATCAGGGCAACTCCCAAATGAATCCGAGACCTCCACCGATATTAGTACCTTGCATTTAAAACTTGCTACAGATGACATCAACAGCGCTCTATTGAATGCATACACTAGATTAGACATACCTAATTTAGCTTCATCGTATCAACTGAGTAGCTTCACAAACCAAGATGTTCAACTTAAACCTAGCCTATATGTGAATACTTTTTTTAGTTTAGGTTATATACAAAAATGGGCAAATAATTATCCAGATGCACCATATATTGACTTCATTAAGAATCTTTCTATAGATTTAAAAGACGGTTATTTAGACGCGAAAAAAATTAACGGCGATAAAACTGACTTAATATCATTATTAGAACCATCCCCTAACAATATCGATCCTGAAAAAAATAACGCTAAAGACATCGGTGATAACCAAAAAAATATTAGAACTGAATTTGGAAGTTCACTAAAGGATTCAGTTCTTAAGTTAGCAACCAATTTTCAACAACAGACAATAAATCCTAATGGTTATAAATTATTGCAACAATATACTTATGTGGGAACAGAACCGATTTACAATACTACATTAAATGTAAGAACAGCTGGTGCAGGTGACTACAGAAGAGCCGTCGGCTTTGTAGACACCACAGCAACGTGTAATGGCTCAATATATCCATGTAAGCAAGGGATTACTGGAATCAATATTGTCAATCCAAACTTACCTTCTATTGAATATCTGATTGGTCACTATGAAGACACGGTAAATAATTGTCAGTTAAATATTCGTGCAAATGGTGTACTCGAATTGATCAAAGGTTCTCAAATCTATCGTTCTGTACTTGATGCTGATAGTACTGACAACCTATTACAAGTAGACAAAGCAAACCGTGAGTATTTACTTAATAGTAGCTCTACAGAACCAAATAATACTTCATTAGATTATTCTTTCGTACAGGTTAAAATCAAAGAAAATCAAGTGCAAAGTGCGAGTGCTGGTCTCGATAGCAGAAAAGCACCAGACCAATTACAAACTACTCAGCTTCAATGTAATTTTAGCTAGATATACCACCACGCAGGCAATTGAATATTTTTTAATTGCTTGCGGTTTTCTAAATAGTTCTCATCATATTGAGCAACCTTATTCCAAAAAGCAGCGCTATGATCAAAATGTATCGTATGTGCTAGTTCATGAATACATACAGACCGAACTATGTGCTCAGGCATCAAAACCAAAGCGGCATTGAGCATGATGTCATGTTTAGCACTACAACTCCCCCAACGTGTCTTCGGTTTACGTATAGAGCATTTTTGAAAAGGTAGCCCAATACTTAAACTTATTTGTTTTAAATATTCAGGCAAAAAGTGTTTCGCATAAGCAATCACTGCTGCTTGTAAAGCTTTCTCAAATTGTTCATTTCTTACAAAAAGACAATGCTGCTCAAAATCAAATTTAAATATTTGTCTTTGTTTTTGTTGAATAAGCTTAAATGTTTCTACGTGATGAAATAATTTTAAATCTTCAGGTATAGCAACTGATTGGCTAAACTTATTTTGCTGATTATTCCATGTCTCAATTAACCATTGTTCAGATTGATTAAGAAATTGCTGAATTTGTCTAGTTGAAGCAAATAGCGGTACAGTTAACCGTATGCCCGATGGCTCAACACGCAAACGCAGGTTTCTCGCCCTTGCATGTCGAACAATTTTAATCTCAGGTAACAATGCTTCAGATAAGACTGCTCGCATTACTGCGCAGTACGCTCTTCAATACCATTATCTGTCGCAACAATCGCAATACTTGCCGCATTTAAAGCAAAAATTCCGTTTGTTACAACACCTGGAATGTTGTTAATCGTTTTCTCTAATTCAATTGCATTCAAAATGTTTAAATTAAAAACATCTAAAATAACGTTACCGTTATCTGTTACAACACCTTCACGGTAGACAGGATCACCACCTAAGGCAACAATCTTACGTGCAACCGCAGAGCGTGCCATTGGAATAACTTCTACAGGAAGTGGAAAGTCGCGACCCAATTGATCCACCCATTTTGAGTCGTCAACGATACAAACAAATTTCTTTGCAATCGAAGCAACAATTTTCTCGCGGGTTAAAGCTGCGCCACCACCTTTAATCATATGCATATGACGATCAATTTCATCAGCACCATCAACATAAGCATCTAATCCACCAACCGAGTTCATGTCTACAACTTCGATACCAAGCTTTTTCAAACGATCAGCTGTTGCTTTTGAACTTGCTACGGCTGCTTCTAATTGCAACTCAGGCAATAAATCGATTAAAAAATTAACTGTACTTCCTGTTCCTACGCCCAAAATGCCGCCTTTAGGCAAATGCTTCAAAGCTGCTTTTGCCGCAGCTTGTTTTTTTTCATCTTGGGTTGCATATAGACTCATGACTTCACTCAACTATTTTGACATTTGCTGTAAGAAAACAGCGCAAATGCACAGGGGTTTGCTACAATGTTCACCTATTTTAAACTGTTATAGGGAAGATGAACATGCTGTCTCGTGTGGTACGACAAATTTTACAAGCAACGGTTTATGATGTTGCGATTGAAACACCGCTTGAAGCAGCTCCACGAATTAGTCAAAAAATTAATAATAACATTCGATTTAAACGTGAAGATTTACAACCCGTGTTCTCTTTCAAACTACGTGGTGCCTATAACCGTATTAGTCAATTACCAAAAGACCAACTAGATCGTGGTGTTATTTGTGCGTCAGCAGGCAACCATGCTCAAGGTGTTGCATTATCTGGAAAAAAATTAGGTATTCCAGCCATTATCGTTATGCCAAGCACAACCCCTGACATTAAAGTTCAAGCAGTTAAAAGCCTTGGTGGTCAAGTTGTTCTTCATGGCGATAGCTTTGATGTTGCGAATAAATATGCTAAACAACGTGCCGAAACAGAAGGCTTAGTTTTCATTCCACCTTATGACGATGAACTTGTGATTGCTGGCCAAGGTACAATAGCCAATGAGTTATTGCGTCAATGGCGTGATGTAGAATACGTTTTCGTTGCTGTTGGTGGTGGTGGATTGATTGCTGGTGTCGCTGCTTACTTAGGTGAAGTCGCACCGCATGTAAAAGTTATTGGTGTTGAATATGAAGAGTCAGCAT
The DNA here is from genome assembly GCF_043102985.1 of Acinetobacter sp. YQ_14. Lineage (NCBI taxonomy): Bacteria > Pseudomonadati > Pseudomonadota > Gammaproteobacteria > Moraxellales > Moraxellaceae > Acinetobacter > Acinetobacter sp. YQ_14. Next base: position 54,985 of record NZ_JBICJJ010000015.1, read on the forward strand.
GTCTTAAAGCTGCTCTGGAAACAAATGAACGTGTGATTTTACCTCATGTTGGTTTATTTGCTGATGGCACTGCTGTTGCTCAAATCGGTGAATTACCTTTTGAAATGGTTCGCTTGCGCAAATCAGATAATTCTGGACCCATCGTTGAACCAGATATAATCACCGTAAATACCGATGAAATCTGTGCTGCAATTAAAGATACATTTGATGAAAACCGCAGTATCGTCGAACCATCTGGTGCAATGGCTTTAGCTGGTATTAAAAAATATGTTGCTGAACATCAATTGACTGGCAAAAACATGGTGTCAATTGTTTGTGGTGCCAACATGAATTTTGATCGTCTACGTTATATTGCTGAACGTACGGAGTTAGGAGAACGCAAAGAAGCGATCTATGCGGTCACGATCCCAGAACAAAAAGGTGCATTTCTACATTTTTGTCGTGCCTTGCAAGGTCGGAACATTACTGAGTTTAACTACCGTGCAAGCGATAGTAATCAAGCACAAGTATTTGTTGGTATTAGCTTAAAAGGTGGCGAAACTGAACGCCACGAAATTCACGAAATGCTGAAACAACAATATGAAGTCGACGATCTTTCAGATGATGAAGTAGCTAAACTTCATATTCGTTATTTGATTGGCGGCCATGCAAATATTGAAAATGAACGTTTGTTCCGTGTGGAATTTCCTGAACGCCCTGGTGCTCTTTTAACTTTTCTAGAGCGTTTAGGCCCGACACATAACATCACATTATTCCACTATCGCAATCACGGTGCAGCTGAAGGTCGTGTTCTCGTCGGATTACAAGCAACTGATGCAAAACAGAATCCAGATGGTCTTGTAGAGACTTTAGAGCAAATTACATATCCTTATGCTGAAATTAGCGATAATATTGGCTATAAGCGCTTCCTTAAATAAGCGTATAAAGATAGTGATAAAGCCGACTTTATGTCGGCTTTATTTATATTAAATGAGTGTAGAATTTCTTGAAGATTTGACAAACAAAATCATTACAAATCGACGAGTTATTCCATTTAAAATAGATAAAAGTATATTTTTATCATTTAGTTAAGGATAGATATGGCACAGTTCGCAGTCATTGGTTTAGGTAGTTTTGGAGCAACTGTCGCATTAGAACTCACCAAACTTCATCATGATGTTATTGGTATTGATACACTAAAAAGAAATGTTGAGAATCTGGCAGATCAAATTACACACGCAGTTATTGCAGATGCGACTGACGAACATGTTTTGGAAGAACTAAATATTCAAAATTGTGATGCGGTCATTGTTGCAATTGGTGAGGATATTGAAGCGAGTATTTTATGTGTATTGAACCTAAAAAGTTTAGGTGTAGAAAAGATATTAGTAAAAGCAAAAACCAAAGCACATCATACAATTTTGTCTCACTTAGATATCACTAAGATTATTCATCCAGAAGAAGATATGGGGGTACGTGTTGCCCAAGCTTTAAATTACCCAATGGTCAGTCGCTATATGTCACTTGATCATGATCACTATATTATTAAAGTCCCTGTGAATGAAAAACTCAATAATGTAAATCTCTCAGGCATCCTTGCTCAAGAACCAAATATTAAATTACTGTTATTGAAACGGGATCAACAAATTCTTTATGAAACAGATACCAACTTTACGTTAAAAACAGGTGACGTCCTGATCTTAGAAGGCTTGCTCAACCATCTTAAAAAACTTTCAGGATGTTTCAGCTAGAATGTCAATGCAAATGAATTCCCAGAAAATTTTTAACCTAAGCCCCCCATCCTTACTTGCGATTGGTTTTTTAAGCTTTATTGTTATTGGAACAATATTGCTTAAACTCCCATTTATGCAAAAAGAAGAATTGAGCTGGATGGATGCGCTGTTTACCGCTACGTCAGCGGTAACTATTACTGGACTTTCTGTCGTAAATATTAATGATACGTTTAACCACCTTGGCCAATTTGTGATTTTGCTGTTGATTCAATCTGGTGGTTTGGGGTTCATGACGTTTGCAATTCTAGCTGCACTTAGCCTTTCCCCCAAGGTCGGCTTAAAACAACAAATGATGGCCCAAGATAGTTTAGGACAAACCAGCTTATCGAAAGTTACCTTTGTTGCAAAAGGCGTGGTGGCGTATACACTGCTTTTTGAGTTAATTGGGGTCATCATTTTAACGACCGCTTTTACACCTATTTATGGCTTTGCACGCGGTCTATACTATGCTGTATTTTATAGTGTTTCAGCTTTTAATAATGCTGGATTTTCATTATTTGACAATAGTTTAATGAATTTTCAACACAACTATTTAATCAGTATTACTATTAGCTCACTTTATATATTAGGGGGTATCGGCTTCCTTGTACTGATGGATATAAAACAGCATAAGCGCTGGAGCAAATTAAGTCCGAACAGCAAGTTAATTTTAAGTGCGATTGCAATTTTAAATTTGGTTGCTTTTATATTGGTTTGGATTTTAGAGTCAAATAATCCTTTAACGCTCGGCCCTATGAGCTTTAGTGAGCAAGCTGCAAATGCTTGGTTTCAAGCAACAGTCCCACGCTCCTCAGGGTTTAACACAATTGATACTGGAGCGATGAATCACAGCACTGGACTTCTCACCATGTTATTAATGTTTATTGGTGGTGGATCACTCAGTACAGCTGGGGGTATTAAAGTCGGCACATTCGTTGTTCTATTTTTATGCGTGATTTCTTTTTTGAGACGCAATGAAGAAATACGCATTTTCAACCATTCAATTTCACATGAAACAACATATAAAGCGCTTGCAGTCACGGCGATAACAGGAATGCTGGTGTTCTTCGGTTATTTTATTTTATTAGTCTTAGAACCAGAGCTTGATGTTTTTGATCTGATGTTTGAGGTCGTTTCAGCAGCATGTACCGTTGGTCTTTCACGTGGTCTCACAGGTGAGCTACATGATGGCAGTTTATTCGTGCTCAGCATATTAATGTTTACTGGAAGATTAGGCCCTCTTACGCTGGCCTACTTAATTGCAACACCGAAGAAGAGCCGTTTAAAACATGCAAATGCCAATATTCAGATTGGATAATGCTCTACAGGCTGCTCAATGACAATGACCTGCTGACATATACCGTCAGCTTGTCGTTGCCTTTCAAATACTGCTTTAGTCATCACATCAAAATGATCACAGAAGCTAATTTCATGCTCATCTATTGAGTAGATTAAAGATTGATTTCCTGTACCTTCCAATGTGTCATAAAACACAATAATAAACTTACCCTCTTCAAATGCTTGCTGAATTTCAGCATAAGTTAAGGCAGCTCCAATTGGAATCTGAAGTCGTTTCGCTTCAACAAAAATTTGCTTTTCTTTTTCATCAACATTAGGGTCTGGTGCAGTATAAAAAGAGACCTCAACCCCTAGTTTTTTCAATGCAACAGCCAAAGCAATCGTAAATGTTCCATCAATTTGATCATGACCAGATAATTTAATCAGGTCAGCAATATCAATATGCGTTTGATATTGCTTTAAAATCAACCAAATTGCGAACACACCACAATTTGCTTCAAGCTGCAATAATGGCTCTGGAATATTTAAGCTCATTTAGTACCAATTCATTAACGATACACCCAAGCCAACATATGTTGCTCGGTGGTTATAATCAATTAGGCTCTCACCATATCCATCAAATAATTGCAGATGTCCACGTAATTTACCTTTGATTGGAAATGCCCAATCAAACTGTACAGCACCATGAGAACGATCACCGCCTTTAAGAGAGTGACGTAACATCAAAGAAAAATCATTATCACCTTTGCGATAAAAAGCGGTTAAATCACCACGACCAATATAGTCTTTGATATCTGGATTATTATCATCTTTCGCATTTTCTTCAACGCGATACCATGGACGTAACATCAAAGCAAAATTGTCTTTTTCAAAACCTAAATTGAAAATCACACGATTCCAGCTACGTGATAACGGGTCAGAACGGCCATTTGATTGATGGTTGAGTGTCACGCCAAGCAAACGTGCATTTAACCCCAGAACTTCATAGTTTGTTCTAAACATTAAGCTTGCTTCAGGCTCATAATTTGTCTCACGGAATGGGCGAGATTCCTCCGAGTTAAACACCTGCCAACGAGATGACTGGGTATAACCTAACCATAAGTCACCATTGTTTCCAAAAATATTTTCCCATGCTTTTGTTTTTAAGGAAATTTGGAACTTTGCTTCGGTTGACGTTAAATTCTGTTTGTCAGTAACTGTATTATTGGGATTTGGACTGCTAGGAAATTCATTTTTATCACTTGTCCAAAACGCAGGAAGCAAATAAACAGGCTGATAAGCACGAATATTCCATACACCAAGCTTACTTTCTTCTGATAACTCCCAACGGCGATCAAGTAAAGAAACATTAGGATCAAATTTAGGCGCTGCGCCTAATACATGTAAGTCGCTAACCTTTTGAACCACCTTATCTTTCAAAGACACAGGCTTATTTGTTTCATTCGGCTCAACTACAGGTACAGCTGCTGCAACCTCAGGTGCGGCATCTGTTTGCGCTTGTGTTGGAATAATGGTTGGTGCTTTAAAAAGACTGTCATAACATGCTAAACGCTCTGCATTAGAAGCTAAGGCAACACAGGCATCAACAGTTGCTGGACTAGCAGGCGTGGTTGCCTGAGCATTTGCACCAGCCGTAGCAAAAGAACTAAGTATAGTGACTATACTTAGTTCTAAATGACTACGTTCAAATGATTTGAACGCCATATATTTCTCCAATTTTTTCTTTTAATTTACTTGTTGAATATTAAAGCCAAGTTTCTGTAACTCTTCACGCTTCGCAAATGGTGCAACTACTGCCTTCACAGGTGTCTGCTCTAACAAATATTGTGTTGCTACACGTTTTACATCATCTAGGTTAACGTTTAACAAACGTTCACGTAACAATCTACGGAATTTAGGTGTACGTGCATGAAGCAAGGCATAGCAAGCTGTAATTGCCTCACCCGCTGGTGAACCTGGTTTATCCATACTTGCAACTAAACCAAGAATTGCTTCTTCTAGTTGATGAGGTTGCTGCTCAGTATTCAATAACCATTGAATACTTGCTTCAAAATCATTAAATGTTTCGACTAAACGTGGGTCGCGGTAACTATAGAAACGGAATGAACATGCATTTCCATCATAGCTTGCACCGCCGCCATATGCTCCACCTTTTTCACGAATTGCGCTATGTAAGAAGCCATTACGTAAATATGCTGCAAGTACCATTAAAGGTGCGGCGTCTGCATGCGCCACATCAACTGCTTGATATGCTGATGAGCAGAATTGAACATTAGCTTGAATCAACCAAGCTTCATCCTCTGAACTTTCTACACGTTCAACTTGAGTTAAGCTTACAGGTTCTTTGTTAACTTCTAATTTATCCCAAACATTTTGGATTTCTTCAACCAGACGATCAGATTGATGTTCTTCACACACCAGCAAGAACTGTTTAGGCGCTTGTAAAAGCTTTCGATGAATAGCCTGTAATTCGTTAATCAAGGATTGATATGCTGTTTCATCTTGATCAATTTTATTAACTAAATCGCTCAACCAGTTTAATGCACCAAGTCCTGTGTTGTGATAATCACGACGAGCTAAAGCACTCATTTGACGAGAAGCGGCTTGCATTGCATAGCTATGCCCAGAACCTGACAATCGAGACTGCCAACGAGTTTTACGTTGTTGCAATAATTCGATAATACGATCTTTCTCATCAAAGCGTAGTTTTTCAAATGCCAGTTTCAACAATTGAATCGCATCAAATTTTTGAGTAAGCGATTTCGTAGTCAAAGTTAACCAAGAACTGATGCGCTCTTTGTCATCAACTTTACTACGCAAAGATGCGCCCATACCGAGACCACCACTAACCGCAGTTTGGATTTGTTGGAATTCAAGATAATCATATTCGCCAGCACCCACTTCACCCATGAGGATTGAGAGTAAATTGAAATATGGTGATTGAACAATTTCATCAGGAATCTGAATCAAGACCTGTTGGTAATAAATCCCATTAGTACCTGCATGATAAAGATTGAGCGGTGTATCCAAACCGTTACAAATGATTTCTCGTAATTGCCCCTGTACGATCTGTAGATCGGCAGGCACGTCCTCAAGTCCAACTTTTGGCAACAGTTCCAATTTATCTGGCGTATCTTGACGCTTTTTAAGCGCTTCAGTTTTTTCTTGGATTTCAACTTTTTGTGCATCAGTCAAATGAGCCGTAATTTCAGCCAAACGTGCTTGTTCCTCTTGCTGTTCTTTCACAGACTTGCTTGCATCTGGAACAAGCGTCATTTGTACACGATGTGGATTATCTAACAAATGCGTTTGAATCAAATTAGACAACCACATTGGGTCTTTGAGTTCTTCTTTGACTTGTTCAATCGCAGAATCAACATCCCATACGTGAATCGGATCATTATGGTGAATTGCACTGCCCAAGCCGTTTAGAATTAGACTTAAACCATAAGGCGTACCATCACCATTGATTTCACGTTGGTGCAACTCAATTTGGTGAAGAATTGCATCGACAAGATCTGTATCCACAGGTGCAGAAGCAACATCATTTAAAACTTGTAATACACCATTTTTGAAACTTTCAGCGTGTTCAGCATTTGAACCCTGAACACCACAATAGAAAGTCATTTCAAAGTTACTGTCATCAACACCCATGAGTGGGCCCGTTGATTGAGCATAACCACAGGTTTCTAAACAATGACGTAATGGAGAAGCCGAGTTTTCTAACAGAATCCCCTCAACCAAACGCATCCCTAAACGCAGCTTAATATCGCTGGTTTCAGGTAACAACCAAGACATTACATGATAAGTCTTGTCTGTTAAATCTTCGCTATCAACCGCATAGCTTTCGGTCACTTCAACTGGTGCAGTTAAACGTTTTTCAGGCGTTGAATATAAAGTTGTCCCTTTTGAGAACTTATGTAAAGCTAACTTTTCAAATTGCTCTTGAAGATCATAAGCACTTTCATTACCAAAGGTCATGAAAACTGCATTACTCGGGTGATAATGAGTCTTATAAAACTCAACAAGCTGCTCATAACTTAAGTCTGGAATATCCTTTGGATCACCACCAGAGTTGTAATGATAAGTAGTCTCTGGGAATAAATGATGTGCTAGCTGATGGTAAAGTTGATCTGTAGGAGAACTCATTGCTCCTTTCATTTCATTAAAGACCACACCTTTATAAACCGCTTGATCATTTTCCAACTCAATACGAATACCCTCTTGTGCAAAATCGAGCGGATTTAAATTAGCTGCAAATGCTGCATCTAAATACACAGAAAGTAAGTTCTGAAAATCTTTTTTGTTTTGTGTAGCAAATGGATATGCTGTCCAGTCCGCCGCTGTAAATGCATTCATAAATGTATTCAAAGAACGGCGAATCATCAAAAAGAATGGATCACGTACAGGAAATTTTTCAGAACCACAGAGTGCAGTATGCTCTAAAATATGTGCTGTGCCTTTAGAGTCCATAGGTTGTGTTCTGAATGCTACTAAAAATACATTTTCATCATGACTAGTAGCTAAATGATAGTGAACTGCACCAGTAACTTTGTGCTTATATTCTGAAACTTGGATATCAAGTGCTTCTACATGATGTTGACGTAATAGCTGAAACGCAGGATGAATAGTTTGAGTAATGCTTTCAGTAACATCTACAGTCATGTTATCTCCAATTTATCTACATTAAATGATTACAATTTACTTTAGAGAGTCTACCGAAGAATAGATAGAGATATCCATGTAAATTACTATGTTTTTGTAGAAAAATTCATCGACTAAGCAATATACCTATGCAGAGCAATTTCTTTTAAATTTACATCACTGAAATTCAAGGTCTAATAATAAACTTTAAATAAAATTGTTGGCTCAACTTAATCTCGATAGCTTTTCTCCTCCTACTCGCTTTAAGCGATTTTTGACTTTAAATTTTTTTGTTTAAATCTATCAATAAAACCTAAGCCTTCATTTTGCAATAGATGAATAGCGAATCTAAATGAATTAGCACATCAACAATTTGTAATTGTTTAATCAAAATCATCTATGTCTTTATCCTAAACTATGCACTTATTGGCTGAATTCTTTTCAACAAACTACTGTAATCCAGAGCATTAGTGTAAACTTTGCATTTTGAATTTTAATGTGATGACAAACATGGCAACTGTTGATCTTTTTGCAATTGGGAATGCACTCATTGACCAAGAATTTAAAGTCTCAAATGAGTTTTTAACACAGCAAGCTTTGCAAAAAGGCACAATGCAGTTGACCGATGGTGAAACTCAAGCAGCATTATATCAACAGCTTCAAGATAGCCAAACCTATAAAGGTCAAGCAAGCGGTGGTTCAGCAGCAAATACAACGGTTGCGTTTAGTGCTCTAGGTGGTACTGCTTTTTATGGTTGCCGTGTTGGTAATGATGAACTAGGTTCAATTTATCTGAATGGTCTTAATGATGCAGGTATCAAGACAGCGAAACAATCGATCAGTGAAGGTGTTACAGGCACATGCATGGTTCTGATCAGCCCTGACTCTGAACGTACAATGCATACCTTTCTTGGAATTACAGCTGAGTTATCTGCTGAACAAATTGATTTCGAACCACTAAAAACTGCGAAATGGATTTATATCGAAGGCTACCTGTCTACAAGTGATACTGCGCGAGTTGCAGTTAAACAAGCTCGTGAATTAGCAAAGCAACACGGAGTGAAAATTGCACTCTCACTTTCAGATCCAGCAATGGTTCAATACGCTCGCTCAGGCTTAGAAGAATTATTAGATGACGGCGTTGATCTACTTTTCTGTAATGAACAAGAAGCATTGATGTTCACCAATACAGACAATCTTGATGCGGCTATCGAAGCATTAAAAGTGAATAACCAACACATTGTGATTACGCAAGGTGCAAATGGTGCGATGATTATCGATCCATCAAAGCAATTCCATGTAGCTGGTCGTCAAATAGAAGCCGTTGATACAAATGGTGCTGGTGATGCATTTGCAGGTGCATTCCTTTATGCGATCAATGCTGGTCTCAGCTTAGAGGCTGCTGCGCAACTTGCTATTCTTATCTCAAGTGAAGTCGTAGCACAATTCGGCCCTCGTTTAAGCGTTGAAAACTACGCTAAACTCTTTGAACAATTTAAAGCGACTCAACAGGAATGTGCATAACATGGAAAAGATTTGCATGACTGAGGAAGTGCCTGAACGCGAATCACGCGCATTCGATACGATGAAAGGCACAACAATCTTTATTACCCAAAAAGATGGTAGCTTTTATGCATACCAAAATGTTTGTCCGCATCTGCAAACTGAACTTGAATACTTAGAAAACCAGTTTCTAGATCAAGATCGTGAGTATATTCAATGTTCTACTCATGGTGCATTGTTCTCTGTTGAAACAGGTGAATGTATCTCAGGGCCTTGTTTGGGTGACTTCCTTGAAAAGGTAAATTTGGAAGTCCACTCTGATGGTGGTATTTATATTGATTAATTCCTGAATTATGAATTCTGCTATGACTGAGTTTTTTCTAAATTACTACCTTATGCCATTTCACATGAGCGTAGTTGCTTTGATTTTTCTCAGTATTGCAGAAACCATCGGGATATTCATCGGTTTACGTCCAAGTCATTTAGTCAAAAAACTCACACCTGAATGGCTGCTGAACTCTCCTTTACTAGACGTAAAGTTTTCAAAATATTTAATTTTTGTTTTCTTACTCATCAATTTCAGTTTTGCTGGATATTTTTTAGAGCTATCTTTCTTCGCATTACAGCACTACTTCATTTCACCTTATTATCTTTTTATTCCAGCATTAATCATTGATATCTTCTTCACCGTATTTATGATCCATTGTCTCGATCAGGTCATTAAGCCAAAGGTAACGCATACACACACTAGCTTAGTAGGTCGTTTAGCTACAATCTCTACAGGCAATGCTCGTCCTGGTTTTTCTGCACAGGCGCGTGTAAGAGATGAGTTTGGTCAACTTTATTATGTACAAGTTGAACCAGAGTTCGGTGAATTAGAGCTACAGTCACAAGTCTTATTGATTAGTCAAAAATCCAACTCTCATTATTTAGCAAAAAAAATTTCACTCTCAAATAAGCTTTTTACAGCCGATTAATTAAATAAAATTAGTCGCGATTAAAGTTCGACATAGCCATAGCAAGAAAAATTACAAAATGTTACAAATTTAACAGTGTTTTTATTCTTTATTTTGCGCAATGCCCTACTTGCTTTCTTTTCAGAAGTTTGAAGCAATTTTCGATAGAGAAATGCATCACATTTTCAACAATAAACTCTAGTAATACACTTGGTTTTATAGTGTTTTCATTACAATTAGTGCTTATTTATGTAACCAAATACCTAAGCTCATGTAAATATTAATTATTTTATATTCATACTATTTTACTAGGTTTTAATTATATTTAAATAATAATAAATCATATCTTTTTAATCAGGTTTAAAATTATAAATACAATTGTTTTGATCGGATTTAAAATCTATACCCTATTGTTTTAGTTGGTTAATTATACTTATTTTATAAAAACCAATAAAAACAACATAACACATTGTTTTATATAAACTTAACATATATGAATTATTTTAAATATCCTAAAGGTTTATTTTTAATGAATTTTATTTAATAATGTTTTACATCTTTTTAAAATATGAGGCTAGGTTCCAATGAACACGAGTTCTCAAGATCCAAATCGGCGCTTAATCCGTGAAATAGCAATAATTCTTATTATTAAAGTTGCGATCCTTATGGTGATTAAGAACGTCTGGTTTGATGCCCCAACGATTCCAAAAGATTTTAACAATGAAGTTGCCGAGCGTATTGCTGGTGACATGTCCAACAATCAGGAGACACGTTGATGATTTCTGAAAGCGTGGTCGATCTTTCGCGGTTCCAATTTGCAATGACCGCAATGTATCACTTTCTTTTCGTCCCTCTAACATTAGGTCTAGCTTTCATTCTTGCCATTATGGAAACCACATATGTGATTTCAGGCAAAGAAATCTATAAAGACATGACTAAGTTCTGGGGGAAACTCTTTGGGATTAACTTTGCTTTAGGTGTAACCACTGGTTTAACCATGGAATTCCAGTTCGGTACTAACTGGGCATATTATTCTCACTATGTCGGCGATATCTTTGGCGCACCACTTGCCATCGAAGGCCTGATGGCATTCTTCCTAGAATCAACATTTATTGGTTTATTCTTCTTTGGTTGGGATCGCCTTTCTAAAGTTCAACATTTAGGTGTAACGTGGCTCGTTGCAATTGGCTCGAACATGTCCGCTTTATGGATTTTGATTGCCAATGGTTGGATGCAAAACCCTGTCGGTGCAGCATTCAACTTTGAAACCATGCGTATGGAGCTTGTTGACTTCGGTGCCTTAATCTTTAACCCAGTTGCTCAAGTAAAATTTGTTCACACGGTTTCAGCAGGTTATGTCACCGGTGCGATTTTCGTACTCGCGATTTCCAGCTACTACTTATTGAAAAAACGCGACTTACCTTTTGCTCGTCGCTCATTCGCAATTGCCGCGATTTTCGGTTTGGCATCTACTCTTTCAGTAATTTTACTGGGCGATGAATCTGGTTATGAATTAGGTGACGTTCAGAAAACTAAACTTGCTGCGATTGAAGCAGAATGGCATACAGAACCAGCCCCTGCTGCATTCACTCTATTTGGTGTTCCAAATCAAGCAGAAATGCGAACTGACTACGCAATCAAGATTCCCTATGTTATGGGGATTATCGCGACACGCTCTACTGACAAACAAGTAACAGGTCTAAAAGACCTTATGAAAGAGCATGAAGTGCGTATTCGCAACGGTATGGTGGCTTATAGCGAGTTAGAAAAGCTTCGTGCTGGCGACCGCTCTCCTGACTTACTTGCTTCATTTGAACAGAACCAAAAAGACTTAGGTTATGGTCTGTTATTGAAAAAATATACCCCGAATGTTGTTGATGCGACTGAAGAACACATCCAAGCTGCAACTAAAGATACTATTCCAAACGTTGCTGCACTATTCTTCTCTTTCCGTGCTATGGTTGCTTCAGGTTTCTTAATGCTATTGCTGTTTGTTCTCGCTACATGGTCTGTCGCTAAACGTAATGCAGAAAATAAACCTTGGTTATTGAAGTTCGCTTTATTTGCTTTACCACTTCCATGGATTGCTGCACAAACAGGTTGGTACGTTGCTGAAGGTGGTCGTCAACCTTGGTCAATTGGTGAAATTTTACCAACACACTTGTCCGCTTCAAGTGTAAGTACAGGTGATGTGTGGGGTTCAATTATTGCACTCGCTGCGTTCTATACCGTACTTCTCATTATCGAAATGTACTTAATGATCAAGTTCGCTCGTTTAGGACCAAGTTCATTGCATACTGGTAAATACCACTTTGAGAAATTAGAAGCTAAAGCTGGGGAGGCTCAGTCATGATCGAATATGAACTCCTAAAAATTATTTGGTGGGTTTTAGTAGGTGTACTACTGATTGGCTTCGCGCTCACTGATGGTTTCGATATGGGCTCTATGGCACTCATGCCATTTGTCGGTAAAACTGACTCAGAACGTCGTGCTGCAATCAATACGATTGCACCACACTGGGATGGTAACCAAGTTTGGTTCATTACTGCGGGTGGTGCTTTATTTGCCGCATGGCCAATGGTTTATGCCGTTGCCTTCTCTGGGATGTACTGGGCACTGCTCTTAGTCTTGTTTGCCCTATTCTTACGGCCCGTCGGTTTCGACTACCGTTCCAAGTTAGAAAATACACAATGGCGTAATTCTTGGGACTGGGGGCTTTGCGTTGGTGGTGCTGTACCTGCATTAGTATTCGGCGTTGCTTTCGGTAATTTATTCTTAGGCGTGCCATTTACTTTAGATGAAACACTACGTTCACAATATACAGGTAGCTTCTTTGCCCTACTAAATCCATTTGCATTGATTTGCGGTATTGTGAGCTTATCGATGCTATGTGCTCATGGTGGCGCTTGGTTAATGCTCCGTACAGATGGTGATTTACATAATCGTTCTGCTAAAGCGACACAGATTATGGCAATTGTATTCCTCGTATGTTTCTTAGCTGCAGGTGCTTGGTTATTCTTCGGCAATATCAATGGTTATAGTTATGCAACTGCTGTAAATACCAATGCTGCGTTAAACCCACTTGCTAAAGATGTTGTGACAAATGCAAATCATGGTTGGATGAATAACTACTCAACTTATCCAATCACAATGGCTGCCCCAATCATTGCTATCTTGGGTGCATTATTAGTGATTATCAGTGCGGCTAAACACAAAGCTGCTATGAGCTTCACAGGTACGAGTTTAATGGTGGTTGGTGCAATCTTAACTGCTGGTTTTGCATTGTTCCCATTCCTATTACCATCAAGCATTGATCCTACATCAAGCTTGACTATGTGGGATGCTGTTTCAAGTCACAAAACACTTGGTGTTATGACTGTTGCTGCATGTATTTTTGTTCCTCTCATTTTGATCTATACCTCTTGGTCTTATTACAAAATGTGGGGTGTTATTACAAACAAACATATTCAAGAAAATTCACATAGTTTGTACTAATGAGGAGATGTGAAATGTGGTATTTTGCATGGATTCTAGGCATTTTGATGGCATGTTTTGCTGGTGTACTTAGTGCACTCTATATCGAACATCATCAAAATTTAGATGAGGAATAATAAAATGGCTGAAGCAATGACAACACCGAAGAATAGTAAAGCTCAAGTGCTTGCAATGACCGTTTCGTTTTTGTTGGCATTGCCACTTGCTGCTATTTTATTGGTACATCCTTCGTTAATGCTTGATGCTAATGGACACTATAATCATAGCCTGTTAATGATTGTGATGATCGGTATCTCTGGTGGCTTCATTCACGGCGTTGGATTTATACCAAGATTCTGGTTATGGAAATGGTTATTTAGCCCTTATGTTGCATGGCCTTTAATGATTTTAGGTTACTACATTTGGTTGGGTAATTAATTTTCAAATCCAAACAAAAGAGGAAGCAAATTGCTTCCTCTTTTTTATTTTAGTATTTAAAGGTGATAGAACCCATATAAGTTCTTGGATCACCATAGGTATTTGCCCAAGTATTGGTGCGATATTTTTTGTCCGTTAAATTATCAACATTGAACCCTAAAGCTACGTTCTCGTTTAAATTATATCGAGCCATTAGATCAACCAAAGCAAATGATTTCTGACGATAAGCCTCATAATTCAAGCCTGTCTTCGATCTATCATAGAATTCACTTTGCCAGTTCACCCCACCACCTACAGTCAACTTATTGTCCAAGATTGGAAGGTTGTATGTCGTAAACAGCTTAAACTGTTGCTTTGGAATATCAGTGTTGATTCTTTCGCCTTTATTTTTAGTTTCAGCTAGCGTATACCCCGCTTGAATGCTCCAGTTTGGCAAAATTTGGCCAGCAATTTCGATTTCATAACCTTTTGTTGTCGCACCCTTAATACTTCTATAATAGGTATCACCAACTTTTGCCCAGTTATTTTTGACAGCATTATCTTCAGCAACATATTTTCCTGCTGATTCAGCGACATTATCCATTTTGGCTTGGAAATAAGCTGCACTAATATTTAAGCGATTGTCATAAAAAGAGGATTTTAGACCCGCCTCATAATTATCTCCTTCTTGCGGATCTAAGAAGTTATATGAGTAGTCACGGTTATCCTGAGGTAGAAAAATATTTGTATAACTTGCATAAGCAGTCAGATTTGGCGTTAAGTCAAAGGTTATACCTGCATATGGAGTAACCTTATTAGATTCATCAATTTTTGAATCCTGAACAGTGTTACGAACAGAATTGGTTGAATGTGTTTTTAAATCATAATTTGAAAGACGTGTGCCCAAGATTACATGTAATGGATCAAATGGATTTAATCGTGTAGCAAAATAAAAACCTGATTGCTCATAATCTTTATTGCTTAGGCCTACGACTGTGCGTGCAGTCGCAGGCAATGCAACATTCCCATTCCATTGATTTAAATCTATTACTTTTTGTGCATTATATCCTTGGTAAGCATCATTATAACTTTTTATCTTTTGATAACTTGCACCCATCATGAGCTCATGCTCACGACCAAAAAGTCGATATGGACCATCTATAGAAATATCTAAGCTATGTTCTTCAGGTGCAAAGTCATTTTGTGATGCTGCTAAAGAAGCGGTCATATTGGTATAATCAGCTTGGGCAACACCAATCACACCATACAGCGACTCAATATCTTGTTTGGTGTAGTTATAATTTGCTTGTAGATTCCAACGATTTAAGAATTGATGCTTCAATTGCGTAAAAAAATTCAATGTATCTACTTGGCTATATGCCCATTTTGCACTCGCGTTAAATTCACGATCAAATGGCATAATTTTACCGTCTTGACCATACATATCTAGGCCATGTACACCTTGTCCATTTAATCTTGCACGACTTAGCATCGCACCAACAGCAATGGATGTATTCTCTGCTAAATCAGCATCTATAACACCATATAGAGTCGCATCACGCTGATCACCCCAATCTCGCCATGAATCGCTATGACCATAAGCTGCGATCAATCGTCCACGTACATCGCCAGATTCATTCAGCGCCCCTTGTACATCAAAACTTGATCGAATGGTTTGATTTGAACCACCTGCAATGGACAGAGTTGCTTTTGGTTCAACACTCGTAGCATGTTTTCTATTGAGTGAAACACTCGCACTTGGATAACCAGCGCCATTTGTTAATCCTGTTGCACCTTTAACAACCGTAATATTGTCATAAATAATTGGATTTAAATTGCTTAAAGATGAGCCATTTTTCCCACTGGTAGCTGGTGATGTCATAACACCATCAATTTGATAATTAAGAATTTGGTTACCGCGAGAATAATAAAACGTATATTCCCCGCCATTACCTACGGCACCTTGAGCCCCGAAACGTCGAACATACACCCCAGGCGTTTGATCCAATACTTCTTCGACTGTATTTAAATTTTGATCTTGGATTCGTTGTTCGGTGATCACACTTATCGTCTGTGGTGTTTCTTTGAGTGATAAATCTAATTTAGTTGCTGATTTTGATTTTGCTACCGTATATGAAGGTGATGCATGTTCAGCAGTTAAATGGATTGTTGGAAGTTCATTTGTATCAGGCTTATTCTCTATTTGTTCAACTGCATTCGCTATATTGGCTGCACTTCCTATGAGAACCACAATAATTGATATATACAAATTGCTATGTTTCATGAATACCCCTTCAGTATAAGCAACATTTTTTTACATTCTACATAAATGATAACGATTATCAATATTAATAGCATTTAAAAATATAGAATTTACTACTTATATCTGATTAGGGCTTTAATTTATATTAATTTTAAATAATAATTATTATCATTATATTTTACAAATTCATTGCTATGCTATTAAAAAATATAGGTATCATTATTTCCATTCTTTCATGCTTGGGACTTTATCTCACCCATAGCAATCAAAAAATTTTGCAAAAACCACTATCGCGGACAACTCAGTTTTCCGCATTAGCAGGTATGATTTTTAGCTTAATTATTTTGGTTTATTCACT
Source organism: Acinetobacter sp. YQ_14 (assembly GCF_043102985.1). Classification (NCBI taxonomy): domain Bacteria; kingdom Pseudomonadati; phylum Pseudomonadota; class Gammaproteobacteria; order Moraxellales; family Moraxellaceae; genus Acinetobacter; species Acinetobacter sp. YQ_14. Next base: position 71,650 of record NZ_JBICJJ010000015.1, read on the forward strand.
ACCGTTGTTGGTAGCCATATTAATTTGGCTGTCTGTGGCAACTCTAGTTTGGTCATTTACCCCATTTATTCCCCTCATCATGAGGTTGAACAAATGAATATAGTTAAACAAAAAATTCAGTCAGATTGGTGGTTAAAAACATTTGCAGGTGCTGTGCTAGGTTTCATTTTCTCATTAGCCGCTGGTTCTCTTATTCTGATTTTGTCAAAAGCTTATATTGATTCCGCACTAGCTCCACAATTAGGAATGTGGTCAATTCCATGGATCTGGCTGTTTGTATTCTTCCTTGCGTATTTCATTCCTAAGGGCTGGCAAAGCCTGTTTATTTTTAGCATTGCGAACGTGGTCGCTTACACGTTGTTATTTTGTTTAAGGGGCTAAAATGAAAATCCGCGCAGATATTATTAAAACAGGCAAAAATCTACATACTTGGGTCGGCATCACAGCTGGGATTCTTTTGTTCATTTGCTTCTTCGCTGGTGGGTTGACAATGTTTCAACATCAACTCAGTCAATGGGCGACACCACCTCAGCAAAAATTAGCTGCCATCGAGCCAAAGAATTACAACTTACTGATTGAACAAGTTCAAACCAAATACCCTGAAACATTAAAAGCATTTACCTTAAGTTTTAACTCACCTGAAGGCCATAACGCACCAATCCAATGGGAAGCAAAACATGATGAAGATGATCATCATGGAATCAATATTGCACAAACTAGAATGATGGCAACACTTGATTCACAAGGAAGCCTGATTGCTAAAGAAGAAAATATTTCAAAATTAGGCTGGTTAATCGAACAATTGCATGAAACTGCTGGTATTCCCGGCATGATCGGACATCACACAGCAGGTGTCATGGTAATGGGTGTTGTTGCCGTTTTATATTTTCTCGCAATTATGTCAGGATTAATTGTGCTCTTGCCAACACTGGTCAAAGATTATTTCGCAGTTAGAGTAGGTAAAAATAAAAAGCGCTTTTGGTTAGATACACACAATGTCGTAGGTATTACTAGCTTACCCTTTCATATCATAATTAGTGTCACTGTGGTTGTTTTTGCTTTCCATGATATTTTTTATGGTGCACTTACACAGCTTGTATCAAAAGACAAACCGCTATTTGAGCGACCGCCACTAGTCAAAATAGTTGAGCCAATTGCACCACTAGACATAAATAAGATTTATCTAAATATCCAAAAAGCAGCACCTGATTATCGCATTGATGGCATTCGATTTAATCAGCTTGATCATCCTCAAAGAGCCTCAGCATTTGTCTCTTTGTACCATCCTGATCGTATGCTACGGGGTGATAACTTTGATTATATGTCTTTTAACCCATATCAAAATGCACCTTATCCAACAAAAACCTTATCCACCGAAGAAAATGCTGCTGCCTCTCTGATTCGCTCAATGTTTGCTTTACATTTTGGTAATTATGGTGGTGAGCCAATCCGTTGGATTTATCTAATTTTTGGTTTAGGTGGCGCTTATCTGTTCTATTCAGGCAATATTTTGTGGATTGAAACACGGTTACGTAAGCAGAAGAATCCAAACCTACCTGTACCTAGCCAGCGCAAGGATGTGATGTTTATTGCAAACCTTACCATTGGCGCCTGTCTGGGATGTATGCTGGGTATCTTTGCCAGTATGCTTATAGGACGTTGGGGTTACATCATTCCAGTGCAATTACAAAGTCATAACCATGTGTTTATGTATAGCTACTACTCTGTCTTTATAGCTTGTATTTTATACAGTTTTATCATAGGTACAGCGAAGGTCCTACCAAGATTATTGTTATCAATTGCAATAATTTTGTTGTTACTTCCTACTACCTCATTGCTTGCTTATATCTTTCCTATTCAGAGTCTTTGGCATTCGACAGGCAATTTAATATGGATTGATGTGGTGGCAATTTTATTTGGACTAGTATTCCTACGTTTCTATCAACAAGCAAATCATCGAGCAAAAACAGCACCGATAGGTTCTATTTGGTCTACGCAAGTTTTGAAGAATGATTCGAAAATAGTTGAAAACTAATTTTTAGTTAACACCATGATCTATGTTGGAAGATCATGGTGTTTCTTATCATTAAATTGCTTTTCTCATTTCAATAAGCTGAATTGGCACTAATGGCTGCCCTACTTCTGCCTCTATCGGATAAGCTTCTAAACGACTTGTTCTACAATATCCACGGCGCTCATAAAATGAAATCAATTCAACTCTCACATCTAATACATACATAATGAATTGAGACGCATCAGGATGATGATTAGGAACATAATTTTCTACAAATCCAAGCATTTCACGCCCATAACCTGAATTTTGAACCTTTGGATCAATGGCAAAAGTTCCTATTTCAACCGTATCTTGATTAAAAGTTAAACCAATACACCCCACCATCAAACCTTGTTCATTCTCACCAATTAACAACTGAAAATTCTCTTGTTCCAAATCTCTTTCTAATTGCTGAATAGTAATTCTATTTCCTTGAACAAAAGATTTCTCAGTAGTCCAACTTCGACTCAATTGATCTCTATAGGCTGAATTGATCAGTTTGGTTAATTGCTCAATGTCGTCTGTAAGCGCTTTTCTAATATTTAAAGGCATTTTTAGAATTTTAAACACAATAAAAAACCGATGATAACATCGGTTCTTGTATAACTTTAAAAGAATTAGTTCTTAAATAAACTAGTTCGTTTGACCAGCCAACCAAGCCATAAACTTTTGACGCTCGGCTTTAGAAGCCTTCTGCCATAAATCCACCAGTTGTTGATCTGTTGTTTTAGCAGTACCAGCTACAGCTGCTGTTGTCACGACAACAGGTGCGGCAGCTTGCGCATTAGCAGCATAAACTGGCGCTGGCTGGTTGACGGTGTTGTTCTTATTTTTTTGCGTCAAATCAAGCGTACGGCTTAAGAAGTTGCCACCAGAGAACCAAGGTTGTGCTTCATTATTCGCACCTGTTTGCTGAACTACGAGTTTATTATTTTGATCGTATAACCCAACCGTTGGTTGATCGGCATATTTTTTGGCTGCATCAAAGCTTTTTGGAGCGCCAACTAAGGCTAAACGATATGATGAATTGTCTTGTAAATTTGGTGCTTGAATTGTAACGACACCTGATTTTACGATGTCATGCTCACCATTCAAATGTTCAAAATATTCACGATAGCGAACATTTACAGTTAGATTACCTGGATCTACTTGATAGTTATTTTTCTTAGATGGAATCAATCCATTATTTACTTCTTGACCATTTACAGCAAGAATCACGATCTCTTCAGGTGCAGTGATTGTAACTGCTGAAAAAACTGAACTACTTAATAATAACCCGAAAGCAGCAACACCAACTCTTAAAGACATTAGACTCTTCTCGATATAAACATTTATGAAATCGTATGCACTATGCAATGCGATTGTGACTATTTTATGACAATAAACCAAACTGTCTATTCTATCAATTCGGCTTTTTTAAGATATATACATTATTTTTAATGATATACACCATCATTCTTTAGGCGAATATTCTATTTAATGACACAAAAAAAGAGCACGTTAACGTGCTCTTTTTTAGGTAAAGATGAAACTTAGTTAAAAGTTTTAAAACGTGCAGCATCATCCATATAAGTTTTTTCGCCAGCAGCGGCTTCAATAGAACCAAACACAAGCTGTGCGCGTAATTTCCAGTTTGCTGGGATATCAAAAGTTTGTGCAACTTCTTCATCAATAATTGGATTGTAGTGTTGTAATGAAGCACCCACACTAATTTCAGATAAAGCTGTCCAAGTCGCAAACTGAGCGATTGCACTTGAATGTTCAGACCATACTGGGAAATTGTCAGCATAAAGAGCAAACTGTTCTTGTAAGCCTTTTACAACATCTTGATCTTCATAAAATAATGCTGTACCAAAGCCAGCTGCAAAGCTATCAATTTTTGCATTTGTACCTTCAAAAGCTTCAGCTGGTACGATTTTACGTAGAGTTTCGCGAACAATATTCCAGAATTTTGTATGAGACTCACCATATAACGTCACAACGCGTGAAGTTTGTGAGTTAAATGAAGACGGGCTTTGTTTAACAGCTTCACGAATCGTTTCTTCAATTGTAGTTTGATCAACTGAGAGATTTTTACCAATTGCATAGATAGTACGACGTGATTTAATGCTATTTAAGAAGTGACTCATGTTGTTATGCCTCTTGTACCCTTCGGGTGTTATCTTGGATTAAATGTAGTGTATAACGGTACATTTTTTTGTTATAGCCTAAAAAACATGACAGATCGTTTTATTTTTGCAACAGTGAAATTTTATTATAAATAAAAAAACTCCACACGAGGTGGAGTCTGTCTTAACCACAAATGATTACTTATCTGTTTCAAATAGAGCTGCGACAAATGATTTTGCTGAGAAAGGACGTAAATCATCAATTTTCTCACCTACACCAATATAGCGAATTGGCACGTGAGTACGACTTGCGATATTAAATAGCACGCCACCTTTTGCCGTACCATCTAATTTAGTAATGGTAATACCAGTTAAACCAACCGCTTCATCAAACAGTTGAACTTGGTTAATTGCATTTTGACCTGTACCAGCATCAACGATTAACATAATTTCATGCGGTGCAGTTGCATCAATTTTTTGCATCACACGTTTAACTTTTTTCAATTCTTCCATTAAGTTAGACTTGTTTTGCAAACGCCCTGCTGTATCAGCAATTAATACATCAATACCTTTAGCGCGTGCGCTTTCAAAAGCATCAAAAATGACTGATGCGCTATCTGCACCATGACCTTGTGCAACTACTGGGATGTCATTTCGCTCACCCCAAATTTGCAATTGCTCAGTCGCAGCAGCACGGAAAGTATCACCAGCTGCGAGCATGACTTTCTTACCTTCACCTTGTAAACGCTTTGCAAGCTTACCAATGGTTGTCGTTTTACCGACACCATTCACACCAACCATCAAAATGACATAAGGTGATTTGTTTGGATCAATGTGCAAAGGTTTTACACGCGGAGCAAGTAAAGCCACAAGCTCTTCCTGCAATGCTTTATACAGTGCATGTGAATAGATCAAGTCACCACGTGCCGTTCTTTCAGTAAGATTTGCAATGATTGTTTTGGTCGCATCTACACCAATGTCAGCAACAAGAAGTTGTTCTTCAACTTCCTCTAACAACTCATCATCAATCTCTTTACCACCGATTAAGATATTGACCATACCATCCGTAAAACTACGACGTGTTTTGGTCAAGCCATCTTTCATACGACCAAAGAAGCCTGATTTTGCTTCTTCTTGAACTGCTGGACTAGAAACCTCTTCAGCAGCAACAATTGGAGCTTCTACTGGAGTTTGCTGCTGTATAGGTTCAATAATCGGCACATCAACAGCAGGTAAACTTGGTAACGTAACATCGTCATCACCGATGTCAGCATCTATCAAGAATTTGTTTTGCATATTCGATTGCTGTTGCATGTCGATTCCTTGAGAAAAAAAGCAGCTTTTTAAATGTGGGCGAGTTTAGCACAAATTGATTTTTTTTACCCGATACAGGCAACCCATTCATTTCTAAATAAAAATGAATTGATTAAAACTCATTCATCATCTTGTGCCATTGCAGGATATTGCTTAATACGATTTGATTCGAACTGATAAGCATTTAAAAGTTTCAAATATTCTATACGGCGAATTTGATCATGTTTCAGTATTGATTCTGCCATATCTTGAGTTTTCGGATGGCTCGCTTGTTGAGAATATTGAATGACTTTTTGATATTGAAGTTGGTTAATCGGACGTAAAAGTGCACTGTATGCAAGTATGAAAATCGCAGCAATAACAATAGATACCAAAATATTATTAAATTGATCTATTTTGGTTCCAAATTTTGACTGTAAAAGTTTATGTTTAGAAAGTATCGACAGCATAACCTACCTCAGAATTATCTGTAGTTTATGTGTCATAAGCATTTTCAACAAGCCCTACATTCAACAAGTCACGATTTCGCAACTCATTGAACGTAGTGAAATAAGATAGGTTAGCTCATTAAACTGCGAACAAATGCAAAATAGAGAATGAAGGCAATGATCACCAGACTGATAAAAATAGCAAACATTCCCACCCCACTTTCTGCATCAGCAGGATGTAAATCATCGTCATCTGCAATACTTCTTAGCTCACCATCATAGATTTGATAAAAGCGATCTTTTTCAGCAGGACTTAAATGACTTGCAAAATCATAAACACGTTTACGCTGAGCTAAGCAGTAATCACCTAAATGAATTTCCTGATGGAATATAGCTTCATCAAGCAGTTTTCGATGATGATCTGCAAGTTCGATAATTTGGCTTTCTAATGGTGGCACATCCAAGTTTACACCATCAATTACATTTGACATGTTATTCTCCTTTTCTATTATTCTCATATTGATTCTACTTAAAATTATTTCCCGCAAATGTTTAATCGTGTAAGCTTTTATTTACGAAATGACACCCAAAATATTTGACAATTCAATCATTATTGTCATAATACCTTAACAATTCAAAGTTAAAGTAGCTTAAATTCAAAGTAAAGTAGCTTTGAATAGAAATTGCGGTAATCATAATTAAAATAAGGAGTTATATATGATTCAACATTTTACTAACCATGAATTAGAGCATGTATATGCTAATGCGGTAAATACAATTCAGTCGCAAAAAAACTTCCAAGATGCAGTGAAAGAGCTTGAAGAAGTAGCAAAAGCAGGTCACGGTAAAGCGGCATTATTTTTAGCAGAGTTGTATTATCAAGGCTTCCGTGTAGAACGTGATTCCCTGAAAGCACAGTATTGGCAGAAGATGGCAACCTTACAAGCATAAAGAAACGTCACTTAGGTGGCGTTTTTTAATACCTTCTTTCATCCCCTATCATCTTACTCGCACTGCGCCAAAGCTTAGTTGCTTTGACTTGCTCAGGTGGCATTTTTAATATCTTACATTTTATAAATACAATTCTTCTTAGCATCGATTTAATGCTACAGAGCTTATAGAGTTCTAAATGTCAAGGCGTCCTTAGAGCAGATTTATTCACTAATTATACAAAGTAGCTGGAAGCACTTGCACGATGGAGAGTTTTAACAATTTTCTATGTATTAGATTTTTTGATTTCCTTGATCTACAAAATACCCACTTTGAATCAAAGTCGCAATTTATGTTGTTAATGGTGATGCAGGTCTTAATTTTCTTATAAACAAGAATATTTGCTTACGATTTACATGAACTGTTTAAACATAAATGCCATCTAGATTTCTTATAATAAAACATAAGTTTGAATACTATTAGTTTAATAACATGTATCGGTTTAACCATTTTCAACCAGTCTCTAAAGAGTTGATGATTAAAATTTCAATTCTAAAAACAATGATGTATTGCGGTGTTCTTTGGGGATTATATCATCAGGGTTGGGCAATCAAGTCTGATCAAGATGGTCCAGTTTTCCCATTTTGGCTAAACGGCGTTCAAGCACATCGTTATGCAAAATCGCATTGGAAGCATTACAAACCACGGAAAATCACCCCGAAAGATTTCCATGAATCTCTTTTACCGACACTTACTCGTTTGCAAGTAGAGCCTGCTCTTTTCAATTCATCACATCGTAAATTTAAGCTTTCAACCCAACAAATGCAGCATTTCTTTTTTATGCATGATGCAGCAGTTATGCCTGCCTAAGTGCGACAACGTACAATGATGACTTTTTAAGCATTTATGAGAAAAAGTTATCATCGTAAGTAAATTAGGGCTTTGCAATTAAAAAAAATACCGTTAAGTTAAATGAAAATGACAATACAACACAGGTGGATAAACAATGACAATCGTTGCTCAAGTCATCAAGAATAAAGCAGTACAATCAATTTTTACAATCTCACCAAATGCGACTGTACTTGAAGCAATTAAAATTATGGCAGAGAAAGGTGTTGGTGCATTAGTCGTTGCAGAAGATGAAAAAGTCATCGGAATTTTTTCAGAACGTGACTATACACGTAAGATCGCATTGATGGAGCGTTCATCAAACAACACCCCTGTTTCAGACATTATGACTTCTAAAGTTATTTCAGTTGGGCTGAATCATACTGTAGAAGAATGCTTGCAACTTATGACTGATCGTCATTTACGTCATTTACCTGTTTTAGAACAAGAGAAACTTGTAGGCTTTATTTCGATTGGCGATCTCGTTAAAGCAGCAATGGATGATCAACGCATTTTGATTGAGCAACTTCAGCAATACATCTCAGGATAATAAACAATAAAAAAGGGCAATTAATTGCCCTTTTTTATTTGTCGAATTAAGCTTCTAAAAAATTCTTAATTGCAGGAACAAGACGTTTCAACAATTCATCTGCTTGATCTTGAGTCATATTTAATGGTGGAAGCAAACGCACTACAGAACCTGCTGTAACATTCACAATTAATTGATACTCATCACGTGCGATCGCTACAAGCTCTGGGCAATCTTTCGGTAATTGAATACCGATCATCATGCCGAAACCACGTACTTGTACATTATGCTCTGCTAATTCTGCCTTGAGCTGCTCAACAATATAAGTACCAACTGTAGCTGCATTTTCAACAGCATTTTCTTTCTGTAGCGTATCAATCACTGTATAGACTACGCGAGAGCCCAATACTGTACCGCCATATGTTGAACCATGGCTTCCAGCACCTAGTAAACCGACAGCTTTACCTTGAGTCATCACTGCACCAATTGGAAAGCCATTCCCTAGACCTTTTGCTGTTGTCATTACATCAGGCACAATATTGGTATGTTGGTAAGCAAAGTATTTACCTGTACGACCATTCCCTGTTTGAATTTCATCGAGCATCATCAACCAATTATGTTGATTACATAAAGCACGCACGTCTTCCAAATAGCTAAAGCCTTGTGGTGCTGTATTCACACCACCTTCGCCTTGAATCGGTTCGATCAGAATAGCAACAATATCTGGATGATGGATTGCAGCTTCTTGAATCGCTTCAACATCCCCAAATGGAACACGAATAAAACCTTCAACTAATGGTGCAAAACCATCTTGAACTTTTTTATTCCCAGTCGCAGATAAAGTCGCTAATGTACGACCATGAAAGGATTGCTCTGCAACTAGAATTTTAGGATTGCTAATCCCTTGTTTAGCACCAAACTTACGTGCAATTTTAATCGCACCCTCATTTGATTCTGCACCACTATTTGAGAAGAAAATTTCTTCCATACCAGAAACTTCAGCAAGTTTTTGAGCCGCAGCAGTTTGCCAAGGGATTTCAAATAAATTACTAGTATGAATTAATGTTGCAGCTTGCTCAGCAATTGCTTCCGCAATCACTGGGTGAGCATGACCTAAACCACATACGGCAATACCTGTTAAAGCATCTAAGTACTCAGTTCCATCTGCTGTATATAAGTAAGCCCCTCGTCCTCGTACAAAGCTGATCGCTTGGCGACCATAAGTAGCCATAAGATGTGATGGTTGATCAGGTTGTACAGGAGCAAGAGTGATATTAGTCATAACAAACTCAATCTATCGTTAGTTGTAGTGGAAAAAGTTATATAAGCAAAAACTTGAGTAGATTGAAAGCTTAAACTCACATTTATACAAGAAAAATCTTTATCAATAGCCCCAAGTGATTTTTTCGGTATATAATTTACGGAGATTAGTTGAGGATCTATCTATGACGGAACAAGCGCGTGATACAGTAGCGTTAATTCGTGATCAAATTGCGAAACACCCTGTTTTACTTTACATGAAAGGCACTCCACAATTCCCGCAATGTGGTTTTTCTGCTCGTGCAGTAGAAGCACTTAGCCAAATTGGTCGCCCATTTGCCTATGTAAATATCTTGGAAAATCAAGATATTCGTGCAACTTTACCTCAAATTGCGAACTGGCCTACTTTCCCACAATTATGGGTAAACGGTGAGTTAATTGGTGGTAGCGATATCATGCTTGAAATGTTCCAAAATGGTGAGTTAAAACCATTAGTTGAACAATACAGCCCTGCACCTGAAGCATAAGCTGTAAACATAGAAAGCCAATCAAATGATTGGCTTTTTTATTTTTGGCTTTCTAGTTTTTAATAAATCCAACATATCTGTACATTCCCTCTACCCCCAAATCAGCTTTGAAAATTTGCATATCAGGATAGTTTGCTTGGCTAACACAAGCAAAAACATTCATATTAGGATCTTCATGTATCTCATCGACAGATTGAGATAAAACCTCTTCAAAACGATCTGCAATAAATTCAAAACCCAAATCCATTGCCATAAACAAAGTATGCTCACATGGCTGAATGTATTGTTCTTGGTTCCAGTCTAATACAGCATGATGACAATGTGGACATAGAATATTTACAGTTGCATCTGCAACCTCAATGAGTTGGAAAGACATAGCATTTCATCAAAAAAATTTCTGCTATTATAGAAGTATTTTACCAATACAAAAAATATCGAATAAGCTCTTATTTTTGCAACGATAAATATATAAAATAAAAAATGTTGCAGAAATGGAATTGAATAATGTTGACGGATTTAGATGATTTTTATTGTTTTGCGCTCGTTGTTGAGCATGGTGGTTTCAGTGCAGCTGAACGAGCAACAGATATTCCAAAATCTAAATTAAGCCGCAGAGTTTATAATCTTGAAGAACAACTCGGTGTTCGTCTGATCCAACGCAGTTCGCGTCATTTTGCTGTAACTGATATTGGTATGGATGTTTATCGTCATGCGCAAGTGATGATGAATGCAGCTCAGGCAGCCCACGACGTAGTCAACCACTTAAGTAGTGAACCTCGCGGTGTGATCAAAGTTAGCGTACCTGTCGATATCGCTCAAAACCAAATGGCAAAAATATTGCCAGCATTCCTTAAAAAATATCCTGAAGTTCGTGTTCAGATGATGGTCAGTAATCGTCGTGTTGATGTCATCAATGAAGGAATTGATCTCGCTTTACGCGTTCGCTCGAAATTAGACGACGATCCAAACCTTGTTTTAAGACAATTTGAAGCAATCGAACAGCGTCTCTTCGCAAGTCAAGCGTATTTAAATGAGTTTGGTCATTTGTCTACACCAGAACAACTAAGTGAACATCGCATCATTAGCATGGCAGAAGAGCATCTAGATCAAAACTTCTTACTCACAGGTCCTGATCATCAACAAAAGAAAATTAAAGTTAATCCCGTTATCATGGGTTCAAATTTATTAATGCTTGCAGAATTGGCCAGTCAAAATTGTGGTATTGCCCTACTTCCAGACAGTATTGCTCAAGACTTCATTAAAACAGGTCAACTGGTTAAGGTTCTACCTGAATGGACTGCGCCACATGGTATTTTCCATGCTGTCTATCCATCACGACGTGGCTTATTACCTGCAGTTCGTGTATTTATTGATTATCTTGTCGAACAACTGACATTGTGCTCTACCAAAAAAAGGCCCGATTGATATCGAGCCTTTCGTTTTTTCATCAAGAAATAGCTGGGTAATCGCCAGTTCCCTCAGGCCATGGCGTTAATAATTCAAAGCCATCATCTGTCACCGCAACCATATGCTCCCATTGAGCTGATAGGGACTTATCTTGTGTAACAACAGTCCATCCATCATTTAGCTCTTTTACGTATGGTTTACCTGCATTCACCATAGGTTCAATCGTAAAGACCATACCTTTTTTCAAAACCATGCCTTGACCTTTTTGACCATAATGCAGAATATTCGGTTGCTCGTGATAAACACGGCCAATTCCATGCCCACAGTATTCACGAACAATACTATAACCTTCACGATGTGCAACGGATTGAATGGCAAATCCAATATCACCCAATGTCGCGCCTGGCTTTACTGTACGAATCCCTGCTAGCATTGCTTCATAAGTTGTATTCACAAGTTTTTTAGCCTCAGGGCTAACTTGACCTACAAAATACATTCGACTTGTATCACCGAAATAGCCATCTTTAATAACGGCAACGTCAATATTTAAAATGTCACCCTCTTGCAAAATCTTTTTTGCTGAAGGAATGGCATGACAAACTTCTTCATTTACAGAAATGCAGGTCGTTTTGGTAAAGCCGTGATATCCAACATTTGCAGGAATAACTTGCAATGTATTTACAATATAATCATTACAAATGTCGTCTAAATACTCCGTACTGACGCCCGGCTTTATATAAGGTCCTATCATTTCTAAAACTTGTGCCGCTAAACGCCCTGAGATACGAAGTTTCTCAATGTCTTGTTCCGTTTTGATGGTCACAGTAGAAGCTCTCATTCGAGATATTCCTTATTTAAAAAATCAAAAATAAAAATATAGATCATATATCTATATCTGTTCTATTTAGCGTTTATCAATAGTTGTACGCTTTAGCTATAAATTGTTCAATCCTTTCAGAATTGAATCTAATCACTATTTTACATTTAATTCCGACTATGGGGATAGGAAAAAAGTATAAAAACTCCCATTTTTTAAGTTTTAAAACCTTTTCAACAAATTAAGTTTACCAATGCTAATCCTATGATTTTAATAATTTCTTTTTAGTCAAAAATAAACCAATTTTCACATAAAATTAGTTTCAAATGACTACATTTATGTTCTAGAATTCGCACTTTTATTTTATTCCTCCCTGTTTTATGAACCATCTTCGTACAGGAGATATTATTGCTTTAGGTTTTATGACCTTCGCACTTTTTATTGGTGCGGGTAATATTATTTTTCCTCCCATTGTTGCTCAACAAGCTGGTGAGCACGTATGGCTAGCTGCATTTGGATTTTTGATCACCGCAGTAGGTCTACCAGTCATTACGATTATGGCTTTGTCGAGAATGCAAGGCTCTATTGAAATTATCAGCTCCCCCTTAGGTCGTTTCGCAAGTTTATTGCTCACTATCGTTTGTTATTTGTCTGTTGGTCCACTCTTTGCCACACCTCGAACAGCAACGGTTTCTTATGAAATTGGTTTTGCACCCTATTTCGGAACATCTAGTAGCAGTTTATTTATCTATAGCGTTATTTATTTTGCTTTAGTAACAGCTGTTTCTTTATATCCAAACAAACTTTTAGATACAGTCGGTCACGTACTTGCCCCTTTAAAAATATTTGCACTTGCAATACTTGGTATTGCTGCAATTGTGATTCCAACGGGCTACATCTCACCGCCAATTAACAAGTATGTTTCAAGTCCAGTTTCAGAAGGCTTCGTAAATGGTTATCTAACCATGGATACTTTGGGCGCATTGGTATTTGGTATTGTCATTATCCAAGCTATTCAATCACGCGGTGTCACTGACTCGAAACTGATCACGAAGTACGCAATTATCGCCAGTTTGATTGCAGGCGTTGGTTTAACACTTGTTTATATCAGTTTATTTAAACTTGGCTTAGGAAGTCATGAAGTTGCAGCAAATGCTGACAACGGTGCAATCATCCTACATGCTTATGTACAACATGCATTTGGTGATTTAGGTTCGCTATTCCTCACAGGTCTAATCTTTCTTGCATGTATGGTTACAGCAATTGGTTTAACTTGCGCATGTGCTGAATATTTTACTGAACTTACAGGCTTACCTTATAAACTTCTCGTTTTCATTCTAATCGGCTTCTCTTTAGTAATCTCAAACTTAGGTTTGACTAAATTGATTGCAGTTTCAGTACCTGTCCTTAGTGCAATCTATCCTCCAGCGATTGTCGTGATCATGTTGAGCTTTTTCTGGAAACGTTGGAATAAACCATCATTAGTTGTTGGTTCAGTTACTGCTGTCGCTTTTCTATTCGGTATCATCGAGGCGATTAAAGCAGCTGGTTTCACTGAGCAATTACCACAATTTATTGCCCATTTACCATTGAATGAACAAAACCTCGCTTGGTTATTACCTTCACTGGCTGTTTTGTTTATTTCGATTGTGATTGATCGAGCGATTAAACAAAAAAGTTAAAATGATTTGTCGTTAAAATAATGTTTTACCCAAACATGATTTTAGCTATACAAAAGATGTTCTTTTACCCAATGTTCATTTTTTGTTTACGACAAATCTTTTTTTTATTTTAGTCTTTTAAGCACAATTTAAGTTTTTAAGCAGAAATTAGCTAGAATCCGATCTTTACTAAACTTTTCAAAATGTAAAATTTCTGCATTATATTTAAAATAAAAATAGCATAAATTCACTAAAAAAATAGTTAAACACTATAGAAATCAATACATTCATAAATTTATTTAAAAAATAGTCAGCATACCTATTGAAATACTTAGAAATTAGCAGTACAACTTTAAGAATAATTCTGACAAAAATGATTTGGTTTTTGTCATCACGACACAAGGAGGGATGGAGATGTTATCATTACATTTCAACAAGCAAGTCTTCATTAACACTCTGAAGGCTAACGATTCAATCGTATATGCAATAACACCGCTAGCACTGATGGCCACGTTGTTATTTCAAGGCACAATTAAAGGTAATCTCAAACCTGAATATTTTGCTTATGCGCTGATTGTTTCTGTTGCCTTTTGTACGTGGGGGATTGTCGATCGTAAGTTTCGACAGATGAGCGCCCAGCGCCAAAAAGTTTCTGTAGGGAAAATGGATGAGTAATCATCCATTTTTTAATTCCAAAAACTAAAAATAGTTCCAAACAATAAAACCCCTGTAGCACCCAGCTCTACTACAATTAAACCTAACATCATAATTGTCATACACCAGCCCGGAAGCGTCCATTTTCCTAATTGATGTGGCTGTTTAAATTGGTTAGTTGTATCTTTTAAACACCCATGAACGATATAAATTAAAATCGACATTGAGAAAAAGAAAAGATTGGCAACCACACAGAACAGACTTAATTCATTTGATAGAATCGTAAAAGAGCTCAGTACAGCTAAAATCAAACTTGCTGCTGCGTATAAAAGACTACTGCGATGAGCAATGTCAACATAGTAATGTGCTCGTGCCAGAGCAGAATTTCGAATTTGATAGTATTTCCAGACGCCAGTAATCATTCCAACCCAAAGAAAGATCCCACTAAAAACAATTGCCAATTCGGTTGCAGTTGTTAAAACCAACATCTCGTATCCTACATGTTTCTTTTTTTAAAACGGTATATTACATAATTTTTGACTTTTTAGTCATTAAATAATCAAGTTTCTTTTTGGAACTGATGTACAGTAGAAAAATAAAAACACAAGAGTATTGCTTGATGAATACCTTTGAATCTCTATGGATTAGCTGTAAAGATGGCTACCAACTTGCTGCACAGTATTACCCAACGGAAAAATCTACCAAAGAATTTCCTATTTTGATTTGCCCTGCAACTGGAATCACAAAAAACTTTTATCATGCTTTTGCCGAATGGTTAAATCAGCAAGGCTACAATGTATTAAGTTTTGACTTTCGTGGTATTGGACAGTCCCTACATGGAAAATTAAAAGACTCGAATGCAAGTATTAATGATTGGGGGCAATTAGACATCCCTGCTGCGATTGAAGTACTTTTAAATCGAACACAATCGGAAAAGGTCATTATCATTGGACACAGTGCGGGTGGACAATTACTTGGAATCAATCCACATTACAACAAAGTTGCCAAAGTCCTCGCAATCGCTGGATCAACTGGACATGTCAAAGGGCTAAAAGGTAAGACGAAATACCTTGCACCATTGATGTTTAACGTGATCTTTCCAATTTCTAGTTTGGTAAAAGGATATGGTGCCACCCAATTCATCGGAATGGGTGAAAACCTACCTAAAAATGTTGCAAAACAATGGGCCGAATTTTGTAGTAAACCCGGTTATGTAATGAATGCGATTGGAAAAAATATTTTTGATGACTATCATCAAGAAATTCAAATTCCAATCACATCTTTCTGGGCAACAGATGACGAGATTGCAACAGAAACCAATGTACAAGATCTTTTACGCTTATATCCGAATGCCCAGACAAAATTTATTGAACTCAACCCTCACAAATATGGATATAAGCAAATCGGACACATGGCGATGTTCAAAAAGTCTCATCATAAGCTATGGCCACTATTAGAAAAGGAATTAGCGATTTAGTTTTGATTCACCATAAAGTTTTACGCTTTGCGCATCTAAACCTGTAATCCTGTTTAGATGCGCTTTTTTATTGAAGAAATTGAGGTATGAAATTTCTTGTTTAAGCAAATTTATGATTTATAAGATATTCATTAAAATAACTAAAAATTGGTTAATAAAACTACACTCGTATAATTTTGAAACTTTTAATTGTTAAAAAAACTCCTAAAAATGTGATAAAGAATGTATTTATTCATCTTATAAATGAAGTTTAACAAGCCACTTTTTAACCAACCGTTTAAACCAAAGTGCTGTATTCACTACCATTTATTTTATGAATGAATTTATTTAATTTTTTTATGACATTTGAGACAGAATTTTTTTATAAAAAAGTCACGTCATAATTTGTATTTATTTTCTACAATACACTTGTTCCGAACAGTAGCTAAGATGCAAAACTTAAGGTACACCATTGGGGGCAAATGCATAGGTAAAATCATCATAAATAACATTTTTATATGTTTTTTCGATAATTTACTTATACATAATAAAGATAGCAATAGAGCTTCTTTAAGGAAGATTTGTTATAAATGGAATGGTAGAAAATTCAAGTTTTATTGTCTTTTCTAACAGGTATTATAGACATTTCATGGAATCTAAGAGCTAGGTTTTCTAGTTCACCGTAACAAGCATAGGAAATATGTAGATGCCTAAAAAATATGCGCGTTTTTTACCTACAGCCGAATCATTTAACTTAGAAGACTTCCCTTTTTACTGGATTTCTCAAGTAAATGCTCAGTACGTCCAAAACATCGATAACGTACTTAAGAAGTATGGTTTAGACAATTCTCGCCGCCGTATTTTACTTGCATTGAACGTAAAACCTCATGCAAGTGTTTCTGAACTTTCAGATATGGTAATTTCCAAAATGTCGACAACGACAAAAATCGTTTATCGTTTGAAAGATGAAGGCTATATCGAGACTTATTCGTGTAAGGAAGATGGGCGTATTACTCGTGTCCACTTAACAGAAAAAGGTCAAGAAATGATTGTGAAGATCAATGATCTAACCTCTGTCATCCTAGAGCAGTCTTTTGATGGTTTAACACCATTACAAATTGAAAAAACGATGGAAATTTTACGCCATATGTTTAAAAACCTTGCTCGCTAAGCCATTTAAACATAATAAAAAAAGCTTCTTTAAAGAAGCTTTTTTTATTTGAAATAATCTTCATTTAATCAAACATATTCAATTGCGGTGTGATCTTTTCAATTCTTGCTTTTGGTACATGTGAACACTCGAACTCTTCAACAGGAAAACCTTTCATATGCTCATTAAGTTGATACGGTTGCTTTAAACTCAACCAATCATCCAAACGTGTGTCAGGTATCACAACGACTGATCTTTTTACATCACCTGGTTCATGAAAATCTTTCATCATCGGATGATCAATTGCATCCATCGTAAGCATCGCCGCTGAGCGGATAATTTGATCATTTAACTTACGAATTTCATAGAGTGCTGCGATATAAAAAGCTTTACAATCTTTGCGTCGAACACCCCAGCGTTGCGGCTTATTTTCGATATACTTGCTTTCATAGAATTCCGAAACTGGAATTACACCAAATTTGCATTTGTAAGCAGCATCCTGAAAACTTGGCTTTTGAAAAATTGTCTCATGTCTAGCATTATAGGTATGCTTTGAAATATTGATATCTTCTGACCATTTCGGTACCAATCCAAACAACACTTCACGCCACTCCAAACCATGATCAGATTTAAATAACAAAGGCGTTTTATAGCTAGGATAAACTTCCTCTGCATATTCAAATGGAATCAGTGGCAATTCGAGTTGCTTAGACTGTTCGATGGTTAATGGTTTATAGTTTGCACACATGTATTATGTCGTTTAGCTCAGATTTAAAAATAAAAAGGAGGTTGCCCTCCTTTTCATATATTCTCTAATTATCCAAATAACTTTTTCATCTTCGCGCTTAATCCATGCACAAAACGATGTTTAGCATTTGCTTTGTCACTGGTTAAAAAGTTAATTTGGATTGATTGACGTTGTCCTTCATAAGGTACATAACCATGCCAACCATTATCTGTTACTTTAAAAGCAACTAAAGTCCCGGGGCCAGCATTTATTTCTTCAACATAATCATCCATATTCTTTTCATTATTAAGAATACGTAAGCGACCTGTTGGAGCATCCCAAGATTCATTCAAATAAATCAAAATTGTAAGAAGCTTGGTTTTTGAATCTGAATGAATACGACCATCTTTTTGACGTGAATAGCCACGTAAAGTAATCATCATTGGATGTTCCATAACATCCACATCAAACTTATCTGTCAGAATTTGACGAAATTCTTTAGAATCTAATGATTTTAGAAAACGGTCAAAATTTGGCTTTAACTCTACATCTGCAAGGTTATAACTTCCACCCTGCTCGATCTTAGGGAAATCTTGAATTACCGCCTTAACTTCCTCATCTACAATTGAGTTTTCAACTACAAAATAAGGATATGGTGAAGTTGAAACTTGCGCTTCTTTGAGAGCATCTAATTTTAAAATATGTGACATCGTTATTGATTCGACTAAATGATAAAAATCAAAATAGATTATAGCAAAAATTTTATGAGTAAGATGTTTAATCCTACTTCTACGACTTAATTCTCTATACGGTTAATTGCTTTGAGTGCAATACAAAAACGCCAATACATGATCACCTGAATCACAATTGAGATGAAAAAATTAACCCAATTTTTATAGGGTTCAATCAAAACTGGAATTATTGAGGGTTCAATAAATCTAGCCGAGATGACAAAACCAAGGATAATAAAAATAAGAACCAATAAGTAGGCTACAAAGAATTTCACACCAATCGGTAAAAAAATACAAATAAGTCGATTTAAAAATTGTTTACCCTGATTTCCCCCATTAGCTTTAAAACAGAAATTTGTACCAACAATCAGTATTACAATACTTTGAAAAGCATTAATCAGGCTTGGGCCAATATCAACAATTGGATTCAAACGCATAGCAAACATGATGATGACCATAAATACACTACTTACCAAATAGTAGTTTTTATAATTCTGCTCACTTAAACGGTCATTTCTTAAATCATCAATTAATTTTTTTGTGTTCCAAAAATACATTTTTTCCTCTATTTATAAAAAAAGGTACCTATCGACTAGGTACCTCTTATCAGCCTATAAAATGAACTTAATCACCTGTATAACCTTTAAGTTTTAAACGAGCAGCGTGTAACAATGGCTCTGTATAACCAGAAGGTTGCTCAGCACCCTTGAAAATCAAGTCAGAAGCAGCTTGGAATGCAATACCATCAAAGTTTGGCGCCATTGGTGTATAAAGTGGATCATTCGCATTTTGCTGATCAACAATTACAGCCATACGCTTAAGTACTTCTTCAACTTGCGCACGCGTGACGATACCGTGACGTAACCAGTTAGCAACGTGTTGTGAAGATATACGTAAAGTTGCACGATCTTCCATTAAACCAACATTATTAATGTCTGGAACCTTAGAACAACCTACACCAAGGTCAACCCAACGAACTACATAACCCAAGATACCTTGACAGTTATTTTCAAGCTCATTGTTCAACTCTTCAGCAGTCCAGTTTGTTTCAGGTGCAAATGGAGGTGTTAACAAGTCATCAAGTGTCAACATATCTTCAGCAGCTAATACATCTTGACGTGCTTTAACGTTGATTTGATGATAATGCAATGCATGAAGTACTGCACCTGTCGGTGATGGAACCCAAGCACAAGTCGCACCAGCATTTGGATGAGCAGTTTTAGTTGCTAACATATCTTTCATGCTGTCTGGTTTTGGCCACATGCCTTTACCAATTTGAGCTTTACCTTGTAAACCACATGCTAGACCAATTGCAACGTTACGATTTTCGTAAGCAGCGATCCATTTTTGTGTTTTAACAGCTTCTTTACGAACAACTGGAGCAGCTTCCATAGATGTATGGATTTCGTCACCTGTACGGTCCATGAAACCTGTGTTGATAAAGATGGTACGGTCTTTAGCAGCAGCAATACAGTTTTTTAAGTTCACTGATGTACGACGCTCTTCATCCATGATACCGATTTTAAGCGTTTTAGCTGGTAAACCAAGTGCATGTTCAGCACGCTCAAATAATTCAACGGCGAAAGCAACTTCTTCAGGCCCATGCATTTTCGGCTTAACAATATACATAGAACCTTTACGAGAGTTGTGGTTCTCGTTTTGACCACGGATATCAGCAATTGTAAGTAACGGCGTTACCAACGCATCCATGATACCTTCAAATACCTCTTCACCTTCTACAAGGATCGCTGGATTCGTCATTAAGTGACCAACGTTACGAAGAAGCATGAGCGAACGACCATGTAAAGTTGTCGTACCACCAATTAAGTTTTGAACTGTACGGTCTTTATTTAAAGTACGAGTAATCGTTTTACCATTTTTCTCGATAGATTCTTGAAGATCACCTTTCATCAAACCTAACCAGTTACGGTAACCTTCAACTTTCTCTTCTGCATCTACAGCTGCAACAGAATCTTCTAAATCCTGAATCGTTGTGATTGCTGCTTCAAGTGTTAAATCTTTTACACCAGCCGCATCAGTTTTGCCAATCGGGCTATTTGCATCGATATCAATGATAACGTGTAAACCATTGTTCAACAGAACAATTTCTGTTGGATTAGCAGCATCACCATTAAAACCAACAAATTGAGATTCATGCGCTAAAGATGTAGTAGAACCATCTTTAAGTGTTACCGCTAAACCATTATTTACAACAGCGTATTTAGTCGCATCTGCATGTGAGCCTTGCGCTAATGGGAAAGTTTGATTTAAGAAATCTTTAGCGAATGCAATTACTTTGTCACCACGAACAGGGTTATAGCCTTTACCCTTTTCTGCGCCATTTTCTTCAGAGATTACATCTGTGCCATAAAGCGCATCGTATAGTGAACCCCAACGTGCATTTGCAGCATTTAAGCAATAACGTGCATTACGTACTGGTACAACAAGTTGCGGACCAGCTAATAATGCAATCTCTTCATCTACATTTTCAGTCGTTACTTTAAAGTCTGCAACTTCTGGTTCAAGGTAGCCAATTTCTGTTAAGAATGCTTTATATGCATTTAATTCGAATTTATTGTTGCGATGCCATTCATCAATCTTTGCTTGAAGTTCATCACGTTTAGCCAATAGCGCCTTGTTCTTTGGGCTTAGGTCGACAACGACTTGCTCGAAGTTTTTCCAGTAAGTTTCACTATCTAAACCAGAACCTGGTAAAGCTTCATTTTCGATGAAATCGTAAAGTTCTTTAGCAATCGCTAGCTTGCCTTGTTGAATACGTACAGTCATTGTCTTTCCTGATGGTGCTAACTTTTTATAACAAGAAACCTAGTATACTGATTTATACTAGCCTGAATAGTAATATCACATTCCTAAATAGTAAGCATTTTCTCCATTAGAAGTATTGACAAGATCAACTTTATGTTATTGACAAAACATCAAATATACGGAGAAAGTCCCTTTCTAGTTTGTAATTTACTTATTTCCATTAAACCCATTTATTTATAACAAAATTCAACCAAGAATAAAGCCTTCTCTGTATGGAATTTATAAAAAAAGGCATTCCCTAGAATGCCATTTCATTTATGAAGTTTTTGCGACTTGAATTTGTCGATGCTCAGAATGCAAATAATCATCCGATTGCATTTCAAGTAAACGAGATCTCGTACGTTCAATCTCAAAAGCCAATTTTGAACCTTCATATAATTCAATAATTGAGTCTTCAGAGGTAAGTAAAAGCTTTACACCACGGTCATAGAACTCATCGACCAAATAAATAAATCGACGCGTACCTTCGGATAAGAAATCTGTTAAATGAGGTACGTTACTCACTAAAACGGTGTTGTAAATATTCGCAATTTCAATAAAGTCCGCTGGACTTCTTGGTTTAAAGCATAGTTCAGAAAATTCACACCACAACACATCTTCAGTATGGCCAAGCGTTTCTACAATACGATTGTTAATCATAATTGGAGAATTAGACTGAACTTGTGTTTGGGTCAATGCCTTAAAGCGATCAGATAACCAAGACTGTGCATCATTGGTTAATGGATACTTAAATAATTGTGCTTGCTTTAAAACACGTAAACGGTAATCGACACCTGCATCAACATTCAAAACCGTACAGTTTTTTTGTACTAGCTCAATTGTTGGTAAGAAACGATCGCGGTGAATACCATTTTTATATAATCCTTCTGGTGCAATATTTGATGTGGCGATCAAAGTAATTCCGCGCTCAAATAGCTTTTGAAATAAATCACTTAAAATCATCGCATCGGTAACATTCGACACAAAGAATTCGTCAAAACAAATCACAACAGCATTTTTATAGATCTGATCAGCTACCAAATCCAATGGATTGCGTTGGCCAGATAACTTGTTCAACTCTTTGTGAACATGTTGCATAAAATGATGGAAATGCATACGTGTTTTACGACGAAATGGAACAGCATCATAGAACTGATCCATTAGCCATGTTTTCCCACGACCTACACCACCCCACATATAAACACCTTTTGGATAGGTCTGACGACGGAAACGTCTAAATGCCTTCTTTGATGCTTTATAGCGAGTGAGTAACTCTTTCCATACTCGATCTAACTCTTGCACTGCCTCAGCTTGCGCTTCATCTGGCATGAATTGTCCTGAATCAAGTGCTTGAGCATAACGCTCTGCAGGTGATGTTGGGATAAATGCAGTGCTATATGAGTCTGGTTTAGAATTTGACATAAGGTGTTATTGCAATTTTAATTGGTGAAAATTATATCGAACATTGAGTTCAAAGACATTAGATTTTAGGCTTAATTATCATAGAGTTTAAACATCATAATGTACCATTTTTAATCATTTAATTATTTCGATTATATTGTCTTGGGCTCTGTCCAAACCATCTTTTGAACGCATGATTAAACGCTGCTGGTTCAGAATAACCAAGCAATTCTGCCACTTGTTCAATTGAATATGAACTGTCTTCTATAAATTTTATTGCTTTCTGTTTGATCAGACGTTCACGAATTTCTTTATAGCTGGTCTGCATTTGCTGCAATTGATGTCTTAATGTACGCTCAGGAATATGTAAAGCACATGCCGTTTCTGCCATCGTTGGAATGATTCCATTTTGCAGCTCTAAATAATCTTCGACATACTCAACAACAGTAAGTTTTTGCTTTTCACTTTTCTGCAAGTTCGCTAAGTCTTGTAGGCATTTTTCTTCATAAACACGACAAGTAATCGCATCAGCAGAAGGAATTTTTACTTTTAAAATTTCGATATCATTCAGAATAAACGATGCTTGTTTACAGTCGAATTTGACATCTTGTCCATAATATTCTTGATATGCAGATAATAATGATAAATCAGCAGGTCTTTGAAATGGTAATTCAATTTTAATTTTAGGCGTTTCAAGCCCCATCATCTTGAAAATATCTTGCAAAAACTTATAAGTACCTGAAATTTCACATTGTGCTCTTAAATGACCTAAATGAGTGTCCAATTGAACAGGCTGATAATCTAAATAGATTTGATGCTCAGTAATATTGAGATCCAATGAACCGAAAAGATGAGTTAAACGCTGAAAACGGACACCATTGTGCAAAGCAGTATGTAAATTCTCACTTGTTACCAACAACATGAGAAAAGGCCCATAACCTGCGAGTGCATAATGCTGACCGATAAACAGACCTTGTTCAGCACGAAGATCCTGACTAATATGCTGTAAAATATCCCATTCAATTGCATCTGGAATAATAGAGCTTGGATCTAAAGCATCAGCTTGAATTCCCATATCTGCGAGGCGAGCATCCACATCAATACCGACATGCCGCATGCCTTGAATCAAATACATCAATCCGAGGATAGATCTTTTCATCTCATCAAATACAATTCTCAAAACTTTAATGTTGTACTACAAAAGAACGAGCAAATGAATTGCCGAAATGATCAAGTTTTGCGTCTATACAATCATATTTAATCTCAACAAAACCTTTAAAATTGAGCAAAATTTAGCTGTATATAGGGCGTAGGCTATGCGTGAAGTATCCCAAAATGCGATTCAAAAAACTAAAGTTGCAATTATTGGTGCTGGTTTTGGTGGATTAGCAATGGCAATTCGACTATTACAAAGTCAAATCAACGATTTTGTAATTTTAGAAAAGACCAATGATGTCGGTGGTACATGGCGTGAAAACCAATATCCTGGTGCAGCTTGTGATGTTCAATCACATATGTATTCACTTTCATTTGCACCTAAAACAGACTGGTCAAAGCGTTACGCTGAGGCAGATGAAATTTTTGAATATATTCAAGATATTACTGAGCAATATAAACTAAAAGATTATTGTAAGTTTAATCATGAAGTGACCAATGCCGAGTTCGACGAAACTCGTAATGTTTGGACTTTAGAGTTAAAAGATCAGCCAACTCTTGAAGCTCAATTTGTTATCTTTGCCTCTGGACCTTTACACGTTCCTCAAGTTCCGCATCTTAAAGGAATAGAGAAATTTAAAGGCAAAGTATTCCATTCTTCACAATGGGATCACGACTATAGTTTAGAAGGTAAATCTGTTGCATCGATTGGTACAGGGGGCAGTGCTATTCAATATATCCCTGAAATTGCGAAAGATGTTAAACAACTTTATGTGTTTCAACGTACGGCAGCATGGGTGATTCCGCGTGACGAACGTAAATATTCACAACTGAGTAAATCACTCTTTAAAGCTTCAAATATTTATCGTCAAATTCACCGCACTCGCCTGTACTGGACTAATGAATCACGTGTTGTACCAATTGTACAACCACAAATTATGAAATATGGACAAAAACTTGCTGAAGCATTTATCCGCTTCCAAGTGAAAGACAAGGAATTGGCGAAAAAACTAACCCCAGACTTTGTTATGGGCTGTAAACGTATTTTGATCTCAAACAAATACTTCCCTACCTTTAATCGTAAAAATGTTGAATTGGTAACTGATGGCATCCAAGAAGTGACTGCAAACGGAATCATCACCAAAGATGGCCAAGAACGTCAGATTGATTGCTTGATTTACGGTACAGGCTTTATTACAGACCCGCGTATTTACTTAAAGCACTTTAACTGTATCGGTCGTAATGGAATCGAGCTTAAGCAAGCATGGAAAGATGGTGCAGAAAGTTATTATGGTGTAAGCACTAAGAACTTCCCTAACCTATTCCAACTCTTAGGACCTAATACGATTCTTGGTCATAACTCGGTAATCTTCATGATCGAGTCACAAGTGAATTACATCTTACAACTCATTCAAACTGTAGATAAAACCGGCACACAAGCTGTTGAAATAAAACATGATGTACAAGATCAGTTTAATGAACGCGTACAAGAACAACTGAAAGGAACAGTTTGGCAAGCTGGCGGTTGCAGCAGTTGGTATCAAGCGGCTGATGGTAAAAACTTCTCTTTATGGCCAACTTATACTTGGAAATATTGGCTAGAAACTCGCAAAGTGAATGTTGCTGATTATAACTTTATGAGCACAACAGCGAATGCAAAAAACAATGCAGCTTAATCAATAATTCTTCATAATAAGCAGGTTATTTATAACCTGCTTTTTTTATGCATTCATTTATTCTAATCTTCCAAATATTTATTGCGATTAGCTTAGGCTATTTTATAGCACCCCATCTTTCTAAAAATCTAAAGCAATTTGTATTTAAAATTCTTCCTTATTTTTCTTATATTCTATTAGTAAGTGTGGCATTTGAATTGACCCAAGCGCTCAATCATATTGATCATCCTACAACTATCCTTCCGCCAGCAATCTTGATTGCTTTTACGACCTCGATTGGTTCATTCTTTGTTTGTTTATTGACGTACAAATTGATTGATCGGCAAAGCGTACAAGGCAAGATTTCATTACACCTATTTGTGAATGCTTTAAAAAATATAGCCAAAGCCTTTCTAGCGCTAGTTATCGGTATTCTACTAGGCTTATTAATAAATAGATCTGAAATACAATTTGAGTTCAACAGTTGGTATTTATTACTTGTTTTTATTTTTCTCATCGGTATCGAACTCGCATTTACACAATTTGACCGTAGCTGGTTAAGCTGGAGAATTCTCTTAGTACCTCTAGCCGCTTTTATCGGCTCTTGCCTTGCAGCACTCTTTAATTATTTACTCTTGTCTAAGCAATATCATCTAAATGAAGTTATGGCCTTAGCCCAAGGTTACGGCTGGTATTCAATGTCTGGAATTTTATTCACTGAATTGCACTCACCTAAGCTAGGTGGAATTGCATTATTAACAGATTTATTTAGAGAAATTTTTGCAATTTTATTGATGTATTGCCTAGGTTGGCGTTTCCCTCGCTCTGCAATTTCTAGTGCGGGTGCCACCTCTATGGATGTTACACTTGCGATGGTAAAACAATCGTGCGGTACGCATTATGTGCCCCATGCAATGATGAGTGGATTAATTTTATCGTTACTTGCACCGTTATTAATTAGTTTATTTTTGAGCTTAAATTTCTAATTACTAAAAAACTATGCAATTCAAATAAAATAGGTGGCAATTCATACCACCTATTTTTATAAAACAAATGAGTTAGATAGAAGCTAAAATCGATTTCAACATTTCAGTCGGATTTTCAGCCTTAGTAATTGGTCGACCAATCACTAGATGAGTAGAACCATCTAACATTGCTTGTTTAGGTGTGACAATGCGTTTTTGGTCATCTGCATTTGAACCTTCAGGACGAATACCCGGCGTTACCAATGCAAACTCTTGACCCAACATGTCACGTAGAATTTTTGCTTCTTGAGCTGAACATACAACACCATCTAAACCACTTTCTTGAGTTAATTTCGCTAAACGTTTTACTTGTTCGACTGGTTCAATATCTAAACCAATATCACGTAAATCTTCGCGACCCATTGAAGTTAAAACTGTGACTGCAATGAGTTGAGTCTTATAGTTACCTGCTTTTAAACGCTCTACACAGGTTTCCATCATTTTACGACCGCCAGATGCATGTACATTGACCATCCACACACCTAAGTCAGCAGCAGCACATACAGCTTGGGCTGTCGTATTTGGAATATCATGGAATTTTAAATCAAGGAATACTTCAAAACCTTTATCTTGTAAATTTTTAACAACCGATGGCCCTTCATGCGTAAATAATTCTTTACCCACTTTGACGCGACAAAGTGACGGATCAAGCTGTTCTACAATTGTTAAGGCGTCATATTGGCTTTTTGCGTCTAAGGCAACAATAATACTCACGAATCTAGTTCCATCACATAAAAATCGGCTTAATTATAGAGTGAATAATAAAATGAACAAAGTATGAAAACACGCTTAATGAAAAAAAGCATTTCTATCAAACCTAAATCATCTTTGTTCGGAAATTAATATTGCACGTGTATCTAATTCTAATGCTTCAAAAATATGATCTTGATCAGCAGGATAACAAATATAATCTCCTTCCTCCAATATCATTGGTTCAGTAATCAAGCCGACTTTCGCTTTACCTTTCATAATAATAATGTGCTCAACACTACCAATCGGATGCGGTTTACTGCAACGCGGCTCACCAGGCTGAGTTGTCAAGATATAAACATCACGTCTTGCACCTGTTGGACAGTTTGCTAATAAGATTGCTTGATAATGTGCTACTTCTGATGAAACAGATGGGCCTTCGCCGAAACGAATGACTTGGGTTTGAGCAATATTGCTTTCCATTAATTTAGCAAATGGAATGTCCAAAGCTACACACAATGCCCATAAGGTTTCTAAACTAGGATTTCCTTGTGTGGCTTCTAACTGAGATAAAGTCGATTTTGCAATACCAGCACGTCTAGCGACTTCTGCTAATGATAATCCAGCTTTTTGTCTCTCTCTCTGCAAACCTTTTGCAACGATTTCAATTGGCAATGACATAGTACACCATAAAAAACGATTGTTCGCTTTGACGAACAGCATGACAATGCACTATTATATCGTACGTTCGTTTGATATAGAAATCAGATATGTCTAATAAAACACAATACGACCTAATCAAAGCAATTGTTTTGATCTCTGTAGCTACGGGCATCGTCGGGATTTCATTAGGTGCTGTTGCTGCTAGTTTTAATATTCCGCTTTGGATTCCACTCGCGCTTTCTTTAACAGTTCTCGCTGGTGCTGCTGAATTTACTTTTATTGGTATGATTGCAACGGGTGCAAACCCCATTTTTGCTGCATTCACAGGAATTCTCATCAATTTACGTCACTTACCCTTTGGGTTATCTGTTGCTGACTTTATAGAAAAAAATGCTTTCCGTTTTATTGCATGTCACATCATGAATGATGAAAGTGTCATGTTTGGATTGAGCCAACAAGAACCAGCTATAAAAAAATCAGCATATTGGATGTGTGGAATAGGTATAGCTATTCTTTGGCCAGTCGGCGTAATCATTGGTTATTTATTAAGTCAGAATATTCCAAATATTTATGCCTTCGGGATTGATGCTGCATTTCCTGCCATTCTCTTTGCATTGATACTTCCTCTGTTGAAAAATAAAACGACTCGAAACAGAGTATTTCTAGGCAGTGGGTTATCTTTAGCCTCTATTCCTTTTTTACCGACAGGCCTACCAGTTTTGCTTTCTATGTTTGGTTTACTCCTAGGGAGAAAATCAAAATGAAATACGACACTGTTTATATAATTGCTGGAATTGCGATCTTATCAATCGGAACTTATCTCATTCGATATTCTGGCATTTACCTTGCAAATCGAATTGCTTTTAAAGAGCATCATCGACAAATGCTTTCAGATTCAGCTTGCGTTCTTTTATTTACACTAGCTGTATTCAATACAATTTTTACAGAGAATGAATTTAGTGGAATAAGCAAAATAATTGGCGTTTCGGTTGCAATTTTATTTGCTTGGAAAAGATACTCTTTGATTGTTGTCATTCTAGTGGCAATCGCAGTAACAGCAACTTTAAGATATTTAGGTTTTTCTTAGTAAAAAAATAGCTCCTTGATTAACACAAAGAGCTATTTTTTAGATTATAAATAATCTTAGAATTCTTTAATTACAGTGGAGTGCGAGATTGACCTTCAGGATTAATATCTAGAACAGTTTTCTCATGCCTTACACTTGCAGCAGCTTCAGCAGCAGCCTGTTGTGCAAGTTGAATCTGCTCTTTTCTAAGGTGATCAATATCTTTACGTAAACGCTTGATTTCCCAACTTGTTTGGAACACTCGGAAAACCTGAACACCCAACAATAAACCAACAACAATTCCTAATGCTAGGGTTAACAAAAGTAATAAACCCAAACGCATTGCAGGAACTTGAGTAAATAATAGATCTACTTGTAATTCCGCTGGATTCTGAAGAACCAAGGCTAAAGCATAGCCAAAAATAGCAACGAGTAATGCAATTAATACATAGCGCATAAGCTGCACCTCTCTTTTTTATTTAGCTGATTCGTTTACCGCATCACGAAGTGCTTTACCAGGTTTGAAATGAGGAACTGCTTTTGCCGCAACATCAACTGCTCTACCTGTCTTAGGATTACGACCTAAACGTGGTTCACGGTGATGTAAAGCAAAGCTACCAAAACCACGAATTTCAATACGATCACCACTCGAAAGTGCTTCGATCATCTGATCAATCATAATCTTAACTGCATCTTCAACCAAAGGCTCAGCTAAGTGTGGGTTTTTAAGTGCAATCCGTTCAATTAAATCAGATTTATTAAGTGCTTCAGTCGTCATTGATGACCTCTTTAATTATCGCTACTTCTCAATGTTTTTAATAATAACCTGTTTAAATACAAAACGGTAGCGCAGTACATCAATACTACGCTACCGTTTACAGTATTTTTGTATAAAAAGTACGTCTCTGTTACAAGAAACGTACCTTTTAACAAATTACTTCATTTGAGCTTTAATTAAGTCACCAATAGTCTTAGGACCATTGCTTTCTGCAGCTTGAGTAGCAGCAGCTTGACGAGCGTTGTTCACAGCTTCTTTCTCTTCAGCTTCGTCTTTCGCTTTGATAGACAAGTTGATAGAGCGTGATTTACGATCAACGTTGATGATCTTCGCTTCAACTTCTTGACCAACTTCTAAGAATTTGGTCGCATCTTCAACGCGATCACGGTTGATTTCAGATGCTTTAAGAGTTGCTTCGATGTCATCAGCTAACTTAACTGTAGCGCCTTTAGCGTCAACAGCAGTTACAGTACCTTTAACTAAAGCACCACGTTCATTCGCAGCTAAGAAGTCATTGAATGGGTCGCTGTTTAATTGCTTGATACCAAGGCTGATACGGTTACCTTCAGCGTCTACAGATAAGATAACTGCTTCAACTGTGTCACCTTTCTTGTAACGACGGATAGCTTCTTCGCCTTGTTCGTTCCAAGAAATATCAGATAAATGTACTAAACCGTCGATACCACCAGATAAACCGATGAAGATACCGAAGTCAGTGATTGACTTGATCGTACCAGAAACTTTTTCGCCTTTTTCATTAGACTTAGCAAACTCTTCCCATGGGTTAGCACGAGTTTGTTTGATACCTAAAGAAATACGACGACGTTCTTCGTCAACTTCAAGAACCATAACATCAACTTCGTCACCGATCTGAACTACTTTAGATGGGTGGATGTTTTTGTTTGTGTGGTCCATTTCTGAAACGTGTACTAAACCTTCAACGCCTTCAGCGATTTCAGCAAAGCAACCGTAGTCGGTTAAGTTAGTTACGCGTGCTTTAACGATAGAACCTTTAGGATAACGGCTCATGATCGCTAACCATGGATCTTCACCTAATTGCTTAAGACCTAAAGATACGCGGTTACGCTCACGGTCAAACTTAAGTACTTTAACAGTAACTTCTTGACCAACTTCAACCACTTCTGAAGGATGCTTGATACGCTTCCAAGCCATATCTGTGATATGTAGAAGACCATCAATACCGCCAAGATCAACGAACGCGCCGTAATCAGTAAGGTTCTTGATCGTACCTGTAACTGTTTGACCTTCTTCAAGTTGAGCAAGTAATGCTTCACGGTCAGCTGAAGATTCAGCTTCCATAACTGCACGACGAGATACAACAACGTTGTTACGTTTAGCATCAAGTTTGATTACTTTGAACTCTAACTCTTTACCTTCAAGGTGAGTTGTGTCACGGATAGGACGAGTGTCAACTAAAGAACCTGGTAAGAATGCACGTACAGGACCGATGTCAACAGTGAAACCGCCTTTAACCTTACCAGAGATAACACCAGTAACGATTTCGCCGTCTTCAAAGATTTTCTCAAGTTTAGTCCAAGTTTCAGCACGCTTCGCTTTTTCACGTGATAAAACTGTTTGACCCATACCGTTGTCAAGTGCTTCAACAACTACGTCAACAGTATCGCCAACTTGAACTTCAAGTTCACGTTGTTCATTTAAAAATTCAGCACGGTCAACTACGCCTTCAGATTTAAGGCCAGTGTCAACAGTAACCCAGTCAGAATCGATACTAACAACAGTACCTTGGATGACTGCACCCTTTTCAACATTGAGGTTTAATTCACTTTCTTCAAAGAGGGCTGCAAAAGATTCGGTCATGATATACCTGATAAAGTCCGCGGTCTTGGATCAGACAAGGCCGGTTTAGTTAAGTTGTTACATTGTCCAAAAAATCTGATCAAGCAATGCTTCAACTGATAAAAAAACTGTGTATCTATTTTATACAGCTATTGATATAGTCAACCATTAACTGAAACACCTCATCGACGCCTATTGTAGAACTATCAATGATATACGCGTCATCAGCTGGCTTGAGCGGAGCAACTGTACGCTCCATATCTCGCTTATCTCTAGCTTGTATGTTAGATAAAATGTCGCTTATTTTAGCATCAAGACCCATGCCCTGCAACTGTTTTACGCGTCTCTCAGCCCGAGACTCAGCCGAAGCAGTTAAATAAATTTTCGCTTGGGCTTCTGGAAAAATAGAAGTTGCCATGTCACGGCCATCAGCAACTAAACCAGGTGCTTGAATAAATGCACGTTGTCGTTCAAATAATGCTTTACGCAGTTCAGGAACAGCAGCAACTTTAGATGCGTACTCGCCCACTTGTTCAGTTCTAATCGTATTTGTTACATCAATTCCATCTAGGAAAATCAAAATCGAGTTTTCAGTTGACTTGAATTCGATATTTAAATTCATTGCACAATCAACACATTGGCTAAGTGCTGTATCAAGCTGATCCAACAATCCTTTTTGAAACAATGACAGCCCAAGCAAACGATAGAGTGCGCCAGAATCTAATAAATTAAAATGATAATGTGCGGCAATTTTTGCAGCCAATGTACCTTTACCAGATCCACTCGGACCATCAATCGTAATAATATGAACTGTCATTCCAATCTCTTTTTTATGAAGCAACTGATTTGGCTAATTTAGAAAATCCTAGTGTAATCGCTGCTTTTAGTTGTGCAAGAACTAATTTGCTTACAAAAGGTGCTTTTGCTGTTAATTCAATCTTATAAGTCACAAGCGTGATGTATGGCGTGATTTCTTTAAAGTCAATTTGTCCCAAATGATGTTTTACCAATGGGTTATTAATCAACTTATATTCGATACGTTTATTTTCTTCTAATAACGTAATTTCTTCTTGCAGCGGCTTAATTGGACCAAAACCCATACGACGAACAGAGCCAACACCATCAGGGCGTTGCGGATCAGCAGAATCTTTTACACGTACCACTTGAACTGGAGCGAAAGCTTTGTTGTAAGTTGAATGTTTTGACAATAATTCAAAAACTTCAGAAATCGGAGCATTAAATTCTTTTTTTACAGTGATTGCATTACGCATAACTTCGCCTTTTTGATCTAACCAAAATCATGGGAGGCTTAGTGTGCCACAACTAATGAAACATTTTTAATCATTTAAGGACGTTTTAGATAAACGATTTTTCTTTTTTTCATCTCTTCTTTTCTTGAAAAAATGACTTAATTGATTTGAGCATTGCTGCTGCATACAGCCATGCTCAAACGTAAACTTATGGTTGTAATATCCGTTCTCTAGTAACTGTCGAGCACTCACTAAAGAACCAGCTTTAGGTTCGGTTGTTGCAAAAACAACTTTTTGCACACGCGCATGAACCAATGCACCTACGCACATCGTGCAAGGTTCAAGAGTTACATAAAGAACAGCATCATCAGGAAGGCGGTAATTTTGAATTGATGTACAAGCAGAACGTAATGCTTGAATTTCAGCATGAGCTGTCGGATCAGACAGTTTAATCGGAGCGTTATAACCTGCACCAATAATCTTACCATCACTTACAATCACTGCTCCAACTGGAATTTCCCCAACTGCCGCAGCTAATGCAGCCTGCTCGTAAGCAAACTGCATCCAATATTCATCGTCTATATTTCTTTCAGTCATGATAAATTATGAAACAACGCCATATTGTCTTAACAGCGCATTCCAACTATCAATATTTGTTACTGGTGGATGATCAGACAAAATATCTTTTAAGGTAATTTTTTCAGCAGCTTTCCATTCTGGTGAAAGATCCTTATCAACCAAACGGGCACGGACGCCTTCTACAAAGTCTGGATGGCGAATTTTCCAATCTGAAATTTGTGCTTCTAATGCAAAAACTTCATCCCAAGCATGACCTTGCTTACCCCACTGCCATAACAACCATGTGATTGCGGCAGTGCTTGGAGAACCCTTCTGTAAATTCTCACTTGCTTGACGTAACCAGTCACTACTCGCTTCGCTCAAACCGATGATGGCTTGATAGTCATATTCAAAGCTTTGTCCACGACATACGCTATGAATAACATCGATAGAATTTTGCAACGGTCCAGAAGCTACAGGTCTATGCAGGCTATTTAAAGTATCATCAATAGCACGGAATGCACCTGCTGGATAATGATTCCAGTCAACATTGAGAACTTTTTGCAACACATTGTCTCGTTGAGCCTCACAAATATGTGTCGCCCAGCCAATGCTAAATGCACCAGCAGCCGTCATGATCGAACCAGTTAGACCTGTAAATAGACCAATTTGTCCACGATCAGCTAAAAAACGACTACCACCTACATCTGGATATAAACCGATATTAATTTCTGGCATTGCCAAACGTGAATATGGCGTAACTAGACGGAATGGAGCTGCCATAAACAACCCAAGACCACCACCCATCACATAGCCTTCACCCCAAACAACGATTGGTTTAGCATAATTATGAAGTAATAAATCTAAAGCATATTCCTGCTCAAAGAATTTATTTGCAGTATCAACTTCATTATTAATAACCAATTGACGAAGTTTACGAACATCACCACCTGCGCAGAATGCTTTAGGCGTTGTTGAATCAAACCAAATCGCTTTTACACTTTCATCTACGTGAAAGTCTTCAAACACTTTCAACAAGGCGCTAACAATAGATTCATCTAATGCGTGTAAAGATTTTGGTCTGTTAAGGCGAACAATACGCCAACCATTTTTTGCCTGTTCGATAACTAAATCAGGATGATAGCTACTTAAATCGGGAGAAGTCATTATGCGTCCAATTGCCAGTCTATAGGCTCAATGCCATGTTGTTTCAAATAATCATTTGTTTTTGAAAACACTTTACAACCAAAAAAACCACCTCTATTCGCTGAAAGCGGAGATGGATGCGCTGCAGTCAGCACAAGGTGTTTATTGCGATCAATGCGTTGCCCTTTACGTTGCGCATAAGCACCCCATAAGATAAAGACAACTCGCTCACGTTGTTCATTTAACGTATCAATCACAGCATCGGTGAAGTCTTCCCATCCTTGCTTTTGATGTGATGTCGGCTGCCCAGCAGCAACTGTAAGTACACTATTTAACAACAATACACCCTGAGCCGCCCATTTACTTAAATCTCCATGACGAGAAATAGGCACAGCTAAGTCAGTATGTAACTCATGAAAAATATTACGCAAAGATGGAGGTAATGCAACCCCTCTTTGTACAGAAAAACTTAAGCCATTCGCCTGATTTGGACCATGATAAGGATCTTGTCCCAAAATTACGACCTTCACATTATTTAACGGCGTAGTGTTGAATGCATTAAAAATTTGCTTACTTGGCGGATAAATCGTTTTCTGTGCAAGTATCTCTTGTTGCAAAAATTCACGCAAATTATCCATCTTCTGACTGAGAAGAAAATCTGATAGTGAAGTTTTCCATGAGTCATCCAACTGAACTTTATTTAATTTGTCCTGCTGTTGTTCAGTAAATTGCATCAAAATTCCTTGAAATTAATTCGCTCAATAAATTGATAAAGTATTTAAATATTTACTTGTAGTTCTACATTCGGGTTTTGAAACTTCATACCATTTTTCAGTTTTTCATACATCTGCGTATCGCTCCACTCGGACTGTACTTGTTCAGAAAAAATGATTTGCTCTAAATCCAACAACCCCATTTGCTCATTATCAATATCTTCTTGGAAGCTTTGAGCATAGCCCGTATCTGTCTCATGCACGATCACAGAATACACCTCAACATCACCCTCACCATTCTGAGTAGAAGTCGAGTTTAATACTTGTTGAGCAAGGAAAAAGAAAATACGTGAAAACTGCTCTGCTGAAGGAGAAACAGGTAAAGAAATCCAGCGAGCACTAAACGTTTTACATGCATCTATGTACGCGGCATCATCTTTTTGCCAGAAACAAATCGCATGGTCAAAACTATCAAACAACTCTTTAATGACGCCTTTTAAAAGACCAAAATCATAAACCATTTGTCCATGATCAAGCTTTGACGCTTTTAATAATAATTCAACTTTATAACTATGCCCATGAATCGAACGCTTACAACGATCCGATGTACAATTTCGTACAATATGAGCATTTTCAAACTTAAATAATTTACGAATTAACATGCACCAAGCTAATCTTTATCTGCAAACGAATTTTATTATAAAGCAAAAGAACTAGCATTGGGATTGATTTTAAATCTTGTCACCATTTGCAAACTCAATGATGAAAATTAATTAAAAGGTGCAAGACTTCTTGAGTAAACAGTGACTTGCCTATCTTTTCTCACCATAGAGCTAGTAAATTGACGTTTCCGTTCGCTTAAAACAACTACAATTTGAGCAGTGAAATAATTTGATTTGCTATCTAACAGTCCAGCAACATCATTTTTAGCCTGATCTTCAATCCCAGAAAAAGCATTTAATTTCCATAAATCATCAACATTATTAAAATATGTGAGATTGGAAAGTTTCGCTTTTAACTCTTGATCAAGTGCGTTTACATCCACTCTTGGATCTATACTTGCCAACAATAAGGCCGATGCAGTATTCATGTTGAGTTTGGTTTGCTCTGGTAAAGCCGTCACATAAGGCTTAATCAAATCATAGTTTCTACCTTCAAAGCCTTTGACAAGCTTCAATTCATCAACACTATGAAACATTGTATTCGATGCCAAATAAGCAGGATTTAAACCTTGATAATAGTTACTCTCAGCCCCCATTGCACCAGTCGTTTCATCATCACTGTCCTGCCAATCAATTACAGCCTGACTTAATTCTGCTGGAAGCCCAACTCGCTGCAAAAGTTTTTCAAACCAACGCTTAGCTGCTTCATCAACTTTACCATCAGATTTAACCAAATTATTCAGGTTAAATTTACCAGATTCATCTAATAAACGACCAGATACAGCACCATCTTCAACTGGAAATGGGGGCATAGGCTTTGCCCAATTTTCCTGTAAATGATCAATACTGCTGCCGTTGTCACTGTCTTGAATCAATAACTCTGAAAAAAATGCTTCAGCACTCTTAGCATAAAGTAAAGACTGATCTTGCCGCATCAAATATCCAGTATTTTCAGCAGTATTAGATTGTCGTTTTGCGATAGTTGCAGCCAAAATAGTCGCTAAAGCAACCATAACCAAAATCGTTAATAATGCAACGCCATGTTGTGATTGATTCTTTATCATCATTATTGACCATCCTGATTGGTACGAAGCAGACTATAAATCCATTCATAATCTGTTCCTGCTACCGTAAGCTGGATTTTCAATCCTAATGGTAGCTTTTTTAGTTCTACTACATTATTTGGATCATTGATATTTTCTGGCCATTGGGTTAGTTCTTGAGGATTCAAAACAGTTACTTTAAATTGATCTACATTTTCAAGCAAAGTACTTGAAACAGGCTGAATACGATTTGGGATATTCAAGTTTGAATATTTAAGTCTATATACTTTTTTCTGTGCCGAATCATAACGATACTCTATTCGCTCATAAGGTGACAAACCTTGCTTTAGAGGATCTGAGACACCCGCCTTACTGAACATAAAACTTCTATCGTTGAGCACCAAAGCAGCCTGTATTTGCCTCCCATCATTTGCTGTTAAAGGAATAATTTGCAAACTGTCTCTTAAAATTTGCTGATACGCATCTTGCAATTCAAATAAATGTGTCTCATGTTCAGCATTACGATCTTTGACTTTAAGCAGATAATCAAAAACCTTCCAACCCATCATTGAAAGCACAGCAAAAATTGCGATCGCAACCAACAGCTCCACTAAGGTAAATCCTAAAACTGATTTCTGACGAGCAATGCTCGACCTTACTGCAAAGCAGGGAACTAAGCTTCGAGTGTTTGAATTAACCAAATCAAACTTTGGTTGAGCATTAGAAACTGATGAAATCACAAACACATTTTTATTATTCATTAGGTTCTAGCTTTTGCTGGATAATTAAAAAATACAACATTAGTAATTCCCGCTTCTACTTTGCCTTGATCAGCATTAAATAAGCTAACTTGCAGTTCAATACGTTGTATTTTGGGGCTAATCGTTGATTGTGCTTTTTTATCAATTTGCCACGTTTCACCTTGAGAGGTCACTTGTTTAGATTGAGTTCCATCTAGCCACTCTTGGTTCATTTCCATCGTGGCAACTTCATTCATAGTAACAAACTGTGCTTTGGTCCGTAAAATTGCATTTGAAGTCGACTGAGTGTATTGCATCGCTATTTTTGTTAAAGCAATTGCTGCGACTGCAAAGATAGCCAATGCGACCATAACTTCAAGCAAGGTAAATCCTGAGACACGATTAAATCGAGCAACGCTTGATCGTGTCGCAAGACGAGAAGCTATGCTTTGAGTTGCAGGATTAGCAAAACATAGTTTCGTCTGAGTACCTGAAAGAGCACTATGTTTTGAGTATCTAATTTTCATTTACTTTACCCAAGTGATCTAACTCGAATTCGTGCCCAATTGCTTGTTGCTGATAATAAAACTGAATTCGAACAGGTTTAACCTCACCATTGCCAAACCAAATTAACTGAGGTGCCTTACCACCCAACAAATCTTCATTGTTAGCTTTTGGATAACTCTCATTATCCAGACTTTCAATGCTAAATGAAACTTGCTCAGGTAGCTGACGTGTTTTGAATTCTGCATAAGGCTGCCAAGTCCGATCTTCTTGTTGAATTTGTTCTTTGCTCTGATCGTGATATTCGAACAAATTATAGCTAAACGGTGCGACATCAGTCGCATTCTGGGTATTTAAAGCAAATACCTTAGCTTGATCCGTTGCTTCTTTATTAATCTTTTTTAGATCTAAAATAAACATCTCACGGGCTTGCATCGCTCTACGTTGGTCAACACCACCAATATTCAATACAACTAAAGATGCCATAATCGTCATGATCACAATAACGACCATGACCTCAATCAAGGTAAATCCTGAGACACGATTAAATCGAGCAACACTCGATCGTGTCGCAAAACTAGAAGCCATGCTTTGAGTTACAGGATGAGTAAAACAACGTTTCTCTCTAAGAAGCCCAGCTTCGCAAGAAGGCAAAGCTCTATGCTCGAAGTGAGCAAATTTTCGCCGAACAACGCGCGGTTCTACTGCACAAGAAGCTACACTTCGAGTGTGAGGATGAACAAAATGAAATTTTGTCTGGATGTTAGACATAGAACTATGCTCAGGGTTGACGCATTTAAATCGAGCATAGCTTGAAACTTTAGCAAACCGAGAAATAAGATGTCGTTTGCTTGTTTGTCGACTATGCTGCGAGCAGTTCATTGTATTGACCAACTATGTCGTAATTGTTTCAAGTTGCTTCGGCATGGCTAAAGCTAGTTCGATATATGCAACTCGCAGAGTATCTCTTGAACCAAGATAACGCTGGTAAAAACTTGAATTGAGAATAACGGCAGCGCCATAAGTCAAAGACCAAATGGATGCTAAATAATC
Source organism: Acinetobacter sp. YQ_14 (assembly GCF_043102985.1). Taxonomy (NCBI): domain Bacteria; kingdom Pseudomonadati; phylum Pseudomonadota; class Gammaproteobacteria; order Moraxellales; family Moraxellaceae; genus Acinetobacter; species Acinetobacter sp. YQ_14. The sequence continues at coordinate 111,015 of NZ_JBICJJ010000015.1, forward strand.
ACGCGTTGTCATCGTGCTATTAATATCTAACAAATAGCTTTCTGTCATACGAATAATAATGCGTAAACGTTGTCGACGAACTTTATATAACTCACTAAATAATAGCTGTATACCTTGACCTGTTGTCGATAAACGCTCTTCTATCTGATGAAATAATGCTGTGCGTTCAGGATGATGTAAATGATGCAACATAAAGAAAGCCAAATGTTCAGGAAAACTTTTTTCAGTGTCCTGAATCATTTCCAAAAGCATTCGCTCATTACGAATGATTAACAACATATACAATTCATCTTTACTTTGAAAGTGTTTGTATAATGTGCCTTTGGCAAGATCTAGCTCTGCTGCAAGAGCATCCAAGGTCATGCCTGCTTCACCATTTTCTAATAGGAGTTGCTCAGCGATTTGAAAAATTAATACTTCTCGTGCTCTAAACTGAGCTTGACGATCCATTTTCACGTGATAACTCTCTTCCTAGTACAACAATAACCGTTTATTTCAAATTTAAGAGATTCTCGAAATTTTGTGTGGTAATCATACCAATCTCTTCAAGCGATTTATCATATACATCACTCAGTGCTTTTGCTACATAAGGAACATATTTTGGTTCATTCGTTTTACCACGATATGGTACTGGTGCTAAATAAGGACTATCCGTTTCTATTAACACTCGATCAAGAGGGACTTGCTTTGCAACATCCCGCAAATCTTGAGCATTTTTAAATGAAATAATCCCAGAGAAAGAGATATAGTAACCACAATCCAACACAGCTTTGGCTGTTTCCCAGTCTTCAGTGAAGCAATGTAAAATACCATGTGTCGATTGTTCAGCTCTAATGATATCAACGGTATCGTGTTTAGCTGATCGGGTGTGTACAACAACTGGTTTCTTTACTATTTTTGAAGCCTGTATATGACGAGCAAAGCATTGTTTTTGTTCTGCAATAAAATCTGTACTGTGATAGTAATCCAAGCCAGTTTCACCTAGCGCCCAAACTTTTTCAGATTGGGCTAGTTCAACCAAATAGTCTGTTGTTGCTCTTGCCATCACATGATCATCTTCACAAGGATGCACGCCTACAGTATATCCAACATCGTGATGACGAGATGCGATTTCTGCCAATTTAATATGATCATCAAGATCAACTGAAATCCCCATGAACTTCGAAACACCTGCAAGTCGAGCTTGTTCAAGTGCTTGATCTAAGTTTCCTTCATAAGGACTTAAATCCAACATGGTTAAATGGCAATGCGTATCAACAAACACTATTTTTTCCTATCTACGACTATAATTACATTGTATAACTTGGGCGATCTAAAGCCTTAGATCCTGCCAACAATTTTTCAGCTTCATTTTTATAATACACACCTTTTTCTCCCACAAGCTGGATTGCAAAGCCTTGTGGTTTAAAATGTGTATGTTTTTGAGAAATCCAAATTACTTTGCCTGTGAGTGGTATTTTCTGAGCTTGTTCTGGTAAGGTCGCCAGCACGAAAACTTCTTGCCCCATTTTCACAGCTTGTTTAGTTGGAACAAATAAACCTCCGCCTTGAACAAAAGGCATATAGCTAGATTGCAAGGTTGCTTTATCAGGAATATTTACCTGTATAATCCCACCCATCATTTGCGGCTGCATAACATTCCCCTGTTAAATTTAAACTTAAATCATTCTTATATAACTAAATATTCTAAAAATCGATCAAATATATGTGCCATTTGATTGATTATGAATAATCAGATTGCAAAAAACCGTAGACAAAAATTACGTTATTTCTTGATTTGATTATAAGAAACATTAGATGAAACAACAAACAATGTTTTTCATCTAGCACACTCATCAAACTGCATATGCACAGCAATTAAACACATATTTTTCATAACACATCTAGTGAAATAAAAAACAGAGCCTATGCTCTGTTCTTATTTAACAACTCATAACGCAATCATGTTAGGAAACATTCATAAGTTGAATAAACAACTCATCCATAGCCAATTGAGTTTGAACATTTTGCTCTACCATCAGCTTTTTATGTTGTAAATCACTATAAATCTCAAAAAGTTTTTCTAAATCATAGCATTCGGCTAATGCTTGAAAATCCAAATCATAGTTACGCGTTGATTGATTAAGCTTCAAACTAATCAAATCACCTAACAGATATTCAAACATGGTGACAAACTCTGAAAAATTCAGTTCTTTAGACCACTTGCCAGAATAGTTCAAAGGCATATTTTTTTCAGAGACTAGTTTCAGCCAATCACTTAAAAAGTTATTTCTTTTAGAAAGCCATTCGCTTTGTTGAAGTTCGATTGCACTCAATGGCATATCATTTGCCAAATTTAGTAGCAATGAAACTTGCTCTTCAGAAATATCTAGTAATTGTTGCTGAACATACTGCTGAGCATCCTGAATACTTAAACGATCTAAAGCAAAATGCTGTAGACGACTACGAATCGTCGCGGGTAATTTTAAATAGTGATCTGCTAATAGAATAAGAACAACGCGCTCACCAGGTTCTTCCAATGTTTTTAGTAAAGCATTAGAGGATGCAATATTGAGTGCTTCAGCTGGTTCGATCACAACCACACGCCAGCCTTCACCGGTTTGTTGAACAAATGGAAGTAAATCTCGAATTTTTTCGATTTTTATTTTCGCATTTTGTTTCTTATTTTCTTCATCTGTTGTGATGTGAACATAATTAGGATGTGTATCCGATTTCAACCACTGACAGCTACTACACTCACCACACGCTGATTGAGCTTTTTTATTTAAACACAGCACCCAAGCGACAAAACGTTGTGCAAACTCTCGTTTTGCACAGCCATCCTTGCCATAGAAAAGTAAGCCATGCCCAATATCAGGAAAACGTGTTGTTAACAGTTCCCAAGTTTGTTCATGCCATGGATAAATCATCGGATGTTGTAAATCGACCATTATATATTATTCAAATAAGCTTACAGGCATTGCATTTAGACGATCTAAATCAGCTTGCGTATCTACACCTGGCGGTAAGTTAGCCTCAGCTACTGCAATTGCAATACGATGGCCGTTCTCTAATACACGTAGTTGCTCTAAACTTTCTAACTTTTCAAGCTTACCTTGATCCCAAGTTACATATTCTTGTAGCAATTTCACACGATATGCATATAAGCCTAAATGACGAAATGCTTGATCATGTAGTTTAGCTTCTGTTTCTTTTGCACCATCACGATCATAAGGAATGGTTGCTCGACTAAAATACAATGCTTCATTACGATTGCTCATGACGACTTTTACAATGCTATCACGATGAAACTCATCCAAATTATGAATCGATTCGCATAAAGTTGACATCGAACATTGCGGATTATCAACCAAGAGCTGAGATACTTGTTGTACTAGTTGTGCAGGTAATAATGGTTCATCACCTTGTACATTGACAATAATATCATCCTGCGCCCACCCTTTTAGACGAGCAACTTCACTGAGACGATCAGTACCAGAAGGATGATCCGCACTTGTTAATACAACATCCACCCCCTCTGCACGACAAACTTCAGCAATTCGCTCATCATCTGTAGCAACACACAAATCATCAAACCCTGCTACTTTTTTAGCTTGATCCACTACACGTAAAATCATTGGACGACCATGAATTAGTAATAATGGCTTCGCTGGTAAACGTGAACTCGCAAAACGAGCAGGAATAACAATATGTTTCATGATAGTGCTCTAAGAAAATTGAATACCGACTTGTTGTAATTGTTGTTTCAACAACTCATAACAATCGGATGATAAAACTGCTTCAACAGGAACAACCCAAATCGGGATATTAAAATTAGGGTTTTGTGATAATAATGCCTTAAATTTCACAGCATCTTTTTCAGTCGTAATGATTGCATCCTGATTATCAAAAGTTAAATCTGAAATCTCATAATCATGATGATCTGGGAATTCATGTGCTTGGTACTGAATCACGCCAATCTGACTCAATGTTTGATAAAAACGTTCAGGAAAACCTATTCCTACGACAGCATTAAAATATTTTTCTCGGTCAAACAAAACAGAATCAAGATTTTTATTTAACAGATAAGGCAAGCCTATTTGTAAATGCATATTATTGGAAACTTGAGCAGCTTTAGCTTTGGTATGGTAAATAACAGTACTACGCGATAAACGAGCTTTTGGTTCACGCAAATAGCCTTCAGGTAATAATCTTTCATTACCCAAACCTCGATTCTGATCTAGCACGATCCATTCAATCTGACGATCAAGTGCCCAATGCTGAAGACCATCATCACTAATAATTAAATCTAATGTATGAGATTGCAATAACAACTCTATAGAGGCATGGCGATTAGGCCCAACAGCCATAGGTACACTAGTTGACTGCACAATCAATGCTGGTTCATCACCAACAGTATCTGGTTCTGACAATCGATTAACTAATGCTGGGAAAGGCCCTTGTCCCCCATAACCACGGCTGATCACGCCAACGCGGATATTATGCTGTTGTAAGTATTTAACCAACTGAATTAATAAAGGTGTTTTACCACTACCACCTACAGTAATATTACCAATCACCATCACTGGTACTGGTGCTTTATAAACAGTTTTAATGCCAGATTTATACAGAGATTTATTCAGATTAAATACGAATCGATACAACCATGATAATGGACGCAACACAATTAACCATGAAGCTTGTTTATTCCAAGCATCCTGTATATGTTGCGCTAAAGACATACTTAGTTTTCCTCAAAATTACGTTCATGCAACTGATAGTACATACCATTTTTTGCAAGTAATTCTGCATGTGTGCCTTGTTCAACAATCTGTCCTTTATCCATCACCACAATCAAATCGGCATTTTCAACAGTAGATAAACGATGTGCAATCACAATCGTAGTACGACCCTGCATTGCCTCATCAAATGCTTGCTGGATAAAATATTCAGATTCGTTATCTAAGGCACTCGTTGCCTCATCCAAAATTAAAATTGGAGAGTCTTTTAAAATGGCTCTCGCAATTGCAAGACGTTGACGTTGACCACCTGAAAGATTTAACCCTTGCGCACCCAAAATAGTGTCGTAGCCTTGTGGCAGGTTCATAATGAAGTCGTGTGCATAAGCTGCTTTAGCTGCAGCAATTACTTGCTCATCACTTGAATCTTGTAATTGACCATACGCAATGTTGTCACGAACTGAACGATTAAAAAGTACAACCTGCTGATTCACCATGGCAATTTGTGAGCGCAGACAAAGCAATTCAATATCTTTTACAGGAATATCATCAAAATAAATTTGCCCACTGCTCAACTCTTGGAAACGAGGTAACATATTTACTAGAGAAGTTTTTCCTGCACCAGACCGCCCGACTAGCGCAACTGTTTGCCCTGCACGAATATCTAAAGAAAAATCTTTAATCGCTTTCGTGCCATCCTCATATTGCAAGCTTGCTTGATCAAAGCGAATGTTCCCCTTTAGCTCAGGTTTAAGCTGACCATTGTTTTCTTCTTCAGGCAAATCGAGTAATTCAAAAACAGAATGTGCCGCTGCTAGTCCACGCTGTAATTTTTCATTAATATCAGTTAAGTTTTTAACTGGTTTTGAAATTAAACCAGCGGCAGTGATATATGAAACAAATTCGCCTGCAGAGGTGTCACCAAACACTTGTGGTCTCAGAGCTAGCCAAAGAATTACAGCCATCGCACACGACAGAATCAATTGGACAATTGGACTGTTAATATTTTGAACAACAACCATTTTTAAACCACGACGAAGGTTCTCTTCAGATGATTTATAAAAACGTTGTTGTTCAAATGCTTCGCCAGTAAAACTCTTTACAACAGAGTTACCGTTAATCGTTTCTTGCACGACATGGTTTACATCACCCATCGTGTTTTGAACTTGAACAGACAGCTTACGCATCCGTTTAGCTGCTACACGAACAAGGATTCCAATCACAGGCATGAAAACGATAATACAAAGTGTTAAACGCCAATTGGTATAAAGCAAATAACTTAATAGACCAATGACGATCAAGCCATCTTTAACTAGGGTTTGTAATGAATCAGAAGATGCGGCTGTCAATTGTTGAACGTTGTACATCAACTTAGCACTAATATGACCTGAGGTATTATCTAAATAATACTGCGCAGGAAGTCTTAATAGCTTTGCATAGACTTCTTGACGAATACTAAATACCAATCGTCTTGAAATAACCGCTGTAAAGTACCCACCAAGGAATAAACCCACACCACGAAAAAACATCAACAAAACGATGAGTACTGGAAACCAATCTAAGTTTTCACGACTACCATTTTGTATAGCATCAATAATATATTTAAGAAGTTTAGCTACAGAAACTTCTGTAGCAGCGTTGATTCCAAAACCGATCAATACAAATAAGGCTACGCCCCAATAAGATTTTAAATAAGCTAAAAGGCGAACATAAACCTTAAAATCTTGATTCACTCAGTGAAACCTCTAGTTGGAACTTTTGTGCTGATATTGACGTTTACAAAACCTAGTTGGCCTGCAACATCCATAACTCGAATTACATCTTGATGAGTTGCCTTAGCATCCGCCGCAATAATAAACATAAAATCTCTGCGGTCTTGTGCAACTTGCTTAATTGCAGTGCTGAGATCAGCAACATCTTTGGAGGATAATGCTTGACCATTCACGGAATAATGCCCTGTGGAGTCTACCATGATTTCAATTTTATGATCGAATTGTTTAGGTGGAACACCCTGAGCATCTGGCAATGTTAGATTTATACGGCTTTGCTGACTAAAAGTCGTTGAAAGTAATAAAAACACCAAAATAAATAACATACAGTCAATCATTGGTGTCAAATTAATATGAATATCTTCAACTTGAGAACGTTTAAATTTCATGAGATCACCTATGCTTTAGCTTGCACGGCGATGTTCTTGAACATGTGGTACTTTTTTGTAGAAAAGTGCTGCATGAAACAAAGTTGATTGTTGCTCGAGTTCAGCAACATACTCATGAACAACTCGTTGGAAATACCGATAAGCAATCATCGCTGGAATTGCAATAAGCATCCCCACAGCAGTTGTAATTAGCGCCTTAGAAATACCTGGCATCATTGTACTTGCATTACCCGCTGAACCAACATCGATCACTAGAAATGACTCAATAATACCTAATACAGTACCCAACAAACCAAGTAACGGTGCAATTGCACTTAGTGTACCGAGAAAATTGATATTCTTTTCTAGATGAGTAATTTCTTGAGATGCTGCTGCTTCCATTTGAGCACGAGCAAACTGTTCACCTTGATCCTTATGATCATAACCAGCTTTCAGGATTCGTCCTAATGGACTGCGCATTGCCTGTTCTTGTTCTAACTTAGCAACAAGTGTTTCTAAATCAGCACCATTTACAAGTAAATCTTGTGGTAAAACTTGAGAGCGCTTTAATCTAAGATAACGCTCTAATGTAATCGCAACCGTAAAAATTGATGAGAGAATGAGAGGCAGCATTAACCAACCGCCAGCCTTTACGAGTTCCCACATATTATTCCCCAATAATATTTAAAATATAACAGGACGCACCCTAAATATTAGTTAGGTAAACAAATATTCAAAATACCATCCAACTCATCCAATGAGTGGTAATGAATGACCATTTTCCCTTTGCCTTTTTGATTATGGTCAATTTTCACATTTGCTCCGAAACGCTCTGAAAGTCTCTGAGTTAAATGCTCAATATCAGGAGAAACTTGCACCTTTTCCTTTTCAGGTTTTGGTTCACTCCACTCACGAACTAATTGTTCAGTTTGACGCACTGACAAATCTTTTTCAATTACGATTTTAGCGACTTCCAATTGATCTTTTGCTTTCAAAGCTAGAATGGCACGGGCATGCCCCATATCAATTTGACCTTGCTGCATAAAATCTTTAATTGGGTCAGCTAAGCTTAACAAACGTAATAAGTTACTTACTGTAGTACGAGCTTTGCCAACAGTATCCGCAATTTCCTGATGGCTTAAACCAAATTCATCATGGAAACGTTGTAGTGCAAGCGCTTGATCAATCGGATTTAAATCTTGACGTTGAATGTTCTCAATTAACGCTAAAGCAATTGCAACCTGATCATTTAGATCTCGTACAATCGCAGGAATTTCTGCTAAGCCCACAAGTTGAGCAGCCCGCCAACGACGTTCACCTGCAATGATTTCGTAAGGATATTGTTCATCATCAACTGGACGGATGACGATTGGCTGCATTACACCATGCTTTTCTATTGATGATGCAAGCTCTTGTAAATCTTGTTCTTGAATAAAACGACGTGGCTGATACTCACCACGTTTTAATAAATTGACATCAATTTGCTTGAGTTGACCATGATCTAAGGCTTGTGCTTCAAGTTGCAATTTTTCTTTTTGAATTGAACCCAACAGCGCATCTAAACCACGACCTTTAGCCAATCCGCGTTTTTTGATGCTCATACCGCACTTCCTTTTTTCACTTTACTTTTCTTCAACATTTCTGCTGCTAAATTCAAATATGCAACTGCACCTTTTGAGCTTTTTTCAAAATAGATCACAGGCAAACCATGTGCTGGCGCTTCAGCTAAACGAATATTTCTTGGAATAACTGTGTCATAAAGTTTCTTACCAAAATACTGTTCTAATTCAGCCGAAACATCACGCGTCAATGCATTACGTGCATCGTACATGGTACGTAATACCCCTACGATTTCCAAGTTTGGATTGAGGGCTTTTTGTATACGATCAATTGTTTGCGTTAGATCTGCTAAACCTTCCAAAGCATAATATTCACATTGCATTGGAATAATTACACCATTCACAGCCGCTAAGGCATTCACGGTGATTAGACTCAAACTTGGTGCACAATCTACAATAATATAATCGAATGCTGACTCGACTTCCTGCAAAGCATTTTTCAGGATGAACTCACGCCCTTCTTGCTCAGCAATTGCAAGCTCTACACCAGCAAGTTCACGATTTGCACCTAAAACTTTATATCCTACTTCAGCTTTTTGAATAGCCGTTTCGATAGGTACTTCACCTAATAGAACATCAGTTACAGAATAAAGTAAGTCATTCTTTTGAACACCAGACCCCATGGTGGCATTCCCTTGCGAGTCCATATCAACCAGCAAGACACGTTTTTTTAAGATCGCCAAAGATGCAGCAAGATTTACTGCTGTTGTGGTTTTCCCTACACCACCTTTTTGGTTTGCAATCGCAATAATTTGAGCCATGATTACCCTTAATATTTTTTATTGAATACGTTGAAGTAAAAGTAAATGACGTTGTTCATCTAATCTCGGTACACGAAGCTCAACAACCTTACAAGAATATTCATCCTTCATTTGTTCAACCTCATCCGTTGGGATTAGACCTTTCATCGCCGCGATAATGCTTTGTTGATGCATATACGGCTGTGCAGCATTTACAAAATCTATCAGAGATGCAAAGGCTCTACTTGTAATGACATCGAACTGACCAAGCTCCCCAATGCTATCTTCATTTTCAACACGTGTTTGAACTGCAATTACATTTGTTAGTTTTAAATCAGCAATAAATTGTTTTAGGAATCGAATCTTTTTTCCATTTGAATCCAATAAAACGCATGAACGCTCTGGTTGACACAATGCAATGATCATGCCGGGCATACCACCGCCTGTTCCAACATCCAACAAACGACCTTCCGGTAAATCTTTTAAAATACTTAAGCTATCTAATAAATGTTTAACCAACATTTCTTTTGGATCGCGAATGGCTGTCAGGTTATATGCCTTATTCCAAAGCACGAGTGCATCTTGATATTTCAATAAGAGAGTTAAAGCCTCTTCACTTAGATCTAAACCTAGTGCTTGGCTACCTTGCTTTAATTCTTGAAAAAAAGGATGCATAACGGTGTAACATCTCGATAAATTTGCTGTGCAGTATACCGATTTCTGATACAAGACACAGTAGGACTTGTTGAACGATTATGCAGTTAAACATCTATGTTCATGATAAACTGCACAATCCATCAGTTTTTTGTCTTTCCTTATACAAATCAAAGAGTGACAAAAATTAATTTTATTAGCAGAACACACCTTGTTTGATTTGCTGATCAAGTTGTTCTAAACGATCAGGTGTTCCCACATCAACCCAAATTGCTTGCATTTTTTCAGCTGAAACTCGCTGTTGCTGCATGGCTTGTTTAAGCAAAGGGGCTAACGGGCGTTTGCCATTCTCTAAACCCACAAACATTTGCGGTTGTAATACAGCAACACCGCTATACGTAAGTGCTTCACCGAGTTGATCTTGCTCAAAAGTGTAAGCCAAATCATTCGCTAGAATAAAATCGCCTTTGGTATGTTGTGGCGGGTTATCAACCAACACCAAGTGTGCTTGCTTATCACCCAAATCAACATCCAACAATGTAGAAAAGTCCATTGTTGTCCAGACATCACCATTGACCAAAATAAAAGGATCAGTTCCTAGCAACGGTAAAGCATTAATGATGCCTCCTGCCGTTTCCAACCCCTCACCTTCATGAGACCATAATATCGTGACACCAAATTGAGAGCCATCCCCCAAAGTATTCGCAAGTTTTTCACCCAACCATGCTGTATTGATGACAATTTCAGTTACACCAATCTTTTGTAACTTTTCAATATGCCAAACAATTAATGGTTTGCCACCAACTTCTAGTAAAGGTTTAGGTGTGTTCAAGGTCAGCGGACGCATACGATTGCCCATACCAGCAGCTAGAATCATTGCTTTCATTATGCTGCAACCTCATAGTCACCATATTTGATAATAAACTTTGGCATAACTACATCACGGATAAACTGCATAAAATCATTTAGTTCATCATAACCTTGGCTTTCTTCTAGCAGATACCACATTACACGCGGTAAATCTTTTAAATATCCCGATTTTCCATCACGCTCAAACAAACGAACGAAAATACCTAAAATTTTCAAATGACGTTGAATTGCCATTAAGTCCGCATCACGCTTGAACTGTTCAAAATTACGATTTTCTTTCGCTGCTGCTGGCAATAAGTTATAGAAAACTTCAAACCATTCATAGACACGGTCAGCATTCCACTGCACGTAGGCGTCACGCGTAATGGAAATCAGATCATAAGTATCTGCGCCAATCACAGCATCCTGAAAATCAATCACCCCTAATTCTTGTTCATTTTCAATTTTCATCAAATTACGACTGTGAAAATCACGATGCACAATGACTTGCGGTTGCTGAGTTGCCTCTACAGCAAGGAAATCAAATGCTTGCTCAATTGTTTCTAACTGCTGTTCAGAAGGCTGAATATTCAATGATGGTAACATCCAGTCCGTCAACAAACGCATTTCCGACATCAGTTTGTCATATGAATACTCTGGTAAATATTCTTTGGCATCAATCTGCTGCAATTCAATTAACTGCTTAAAGCTTTGAGCGTAATATTCATCTACCGTCGTATCATTTAACAATGTAGATAAAACCACATCACCAAAATCCTCCAACAGCAACAGTCCTTGATCGATATCTTTTGCAACGATATGCGGAACACGCACACCATGCTTGTCAAAAAACTCATCAATGGTCACAAATGGAACACAATCTTCTTTTTCAGGCGGCGCATCCATAAGCATATATGTTTTGTTTTGTAACTTAACTCGTGCGTAACGACGAAAGCTCGCATCTCCTGCCAAAAAGCTGATCTCAAATTGATCTGATTGGAGAGTGGCTTGAAGCCAAGTTTGTATCAATTGTTCACGTTGTGTATTCATTTGCAATAAAATCTAAAACTAGCTGAGATTTTGAAAGCTTAAGTGTAGCCACTTATCAACTTTTTCTCTATGATGCGACAATAATTAATTGTGAATTAGCGTACTGGTTAATGAGACAATGAAACATCAGTTTAAATTTAATCCTTTAGCAACTGCTATTTTGACACTCTTGTGTGGCGGCTCGATTCAATCAAGTTTCGCAGCAACAGATTCGTCTCATGTCTCGACTTTAGACAATGCCCAGCTTAAAGCTAAACTTCAACAAGACCAAGAAAGCTTTCCTGGTCAAAAGTTTTTTCAACAGTATTACGTTGATAAATCTGCACCAGAAGCACAGTTACGTGATAACCGTTACTTAAGCTCTTCTTTCTGCCAAGGAACATGGGTTACACCGATTAACCCCGAAACCAAAGCTGTTGATGCAAGTAGCACAACCTCTGTCATCACGGCTGACTATGGCCACTACAATCCTGAAGGTGATTCAGTCCTACAAGGCAACGTTATAATTGACCAAGAAGGACGAACCATTCGTGCAGATCAAGTGACGATTGATTCAACTCAAACATATGCAAATGCACAAGGTCGTGTTCAGCTTGCACAATCAGGTTTATTAACGCAAAGTGACCAAATTAACTATAACTTAAAGACCCAAACTGGCGATTTAAACAATAGTTTTTATATTTCTGAACAACAACATGCACATGGCCATGCAAGTCAGATCAAACGTGCGAATGAAAATCTTGTTATTTTAAAAGATGCGAGCTATACGGCTTGCCCACCCGAGCAGAAACCAGCTTGGCGAATTCAAGCTAAAGAAATTGAGCTGAATCAAGATACAGGCCGAGGTGTAACTCGCGGTACAAAGTTATATGTTAAGGATGTTCCTGTTCTCGCTGTGCCCTACTTTAACTTCCCGATTGATGATCGCCGCACGACTGGTATTTTAAATCCAAACTTTGGTTATAGTAATGATGGTGGTGCTCAACTTACTGTTCCAGTATATCTAAACCTTGCACCAAACTATGATCTAACATTAACCCCAAGCTACATGAGTAAACGCGGTGTCAAGTTAGATGCCGAATTTAGATACATGACTGAAAACTTTGGTTCTGGTCGTATTTGGGGTGGTTATTTACCAACAGATAATCAATACGACAACAAAGATCGTGAAGATTTACATTTCCTGCATAACTGGAAAATTAACGATCAATGGTCTACAAACCTAGAATACAACCATGCATCTGATAAAGATTATTTCTCAGACTTTAATACAAGCCCAAATTCAAAAACGGACTTGAACTTACGCCGCGCATGGGAGCTAAACTACCAAAATGGTATTCCCGGGCTTAAGGCACAATTGAAAGTCGAAGACTTCCAAACACTGGATGAAACAATTAAAGATGCAGATAAACCTTATGCGCGTCTTCCACAATTCTTATTAAATTACGTCACTGGCGACCCTCAAGGTCTTCAATACGAATTTAACAATGATACAGCTTACTTCAAAAAATCGATTAATGATGGCTCAGCTTTAGAGTCAAGTGGTACACGTATCTACAACCAATTTGCAGTTCGATATAATTATCTAACCCCATCTTGGTTCTATGCGATTCCTGAAGTTTCTGTAAGAAGCATCAACACTTATTATGATCAGGACGCCCAAGTAAATCGTGGATCTGACGATTTACAAAAGTCAGTTGTGGTTCCACAATTTACTTTTGCAACAGGTGTAACATTCGAAAAAGACGGTAAATACTTACAAAGCATTTCACCACGTGCCTTTTACGCATATTCACCTTACAAAAACCAAGAAGATTACCCTAACTTTGACTCAACAACAGCTTCAATTAGTTATGATCAACTCTTCAATCCTTATCGCTTCTACGGACATGACCGCTTAGATGACAATAACTTTTTGTCTCTAGGCGTAACATACAGCCTATTGGATACCGAAGGCTTAGAGCGAATCAAAGCGAGTATTGGGCAGAGTTATTATTTTAGTGATAGACGCGTAACACTAAATCAAGAGCCAGATGAATTCGACAAACAACGTCGTACTGGCCCTATTGTAAGCTTGTCTAGCCAACTCAACCAAAACTTCACTATTGCTGCGAATTCAGCATGGATGGATAGTGGTGATAATGCTCAACGAGATTTCCAAGCTTACTATGTAGGTGATAAAGGCAACCTGTATAACCTAGGTTACTTCTACCGTAAATACATTCCAGATCGCCAAGATGCATACGACCAAGCTGTTGCATCCTTTATACAACCCGTGAAAGATAATTGGCGTATTATGGGTCACGCTCAATATGATTTAGATAATAATTTAATGCGCGAATATTTACTCGGTGTAAATTATGAGTCTTGTTGTTGGGCAGTTTCCGTTTATGGTCGTTCTTACTATAACGATTTGGATGATCCCACGCTTCCTGACGTTCATAGAAAGAAAGCCATCATGGCGGAGTTTACTCTTAAAGGGCTAGGTGCTTTAAACAACAAACTTGCATCTCTGTTAGAAAATAGAGTTTTGGGTTTCAACAAAATTAATCAATCTTGGACACAACGTTAATGAAGATAAAATCTTTTCAACATATCTTTAGAGCCACTGTTCTAGCTGCCCTAATTTCTTCATCAATGCAAAGCTTTGCACAACCTACGGATGAGGTTGTTGCAATTGTTGATAGTAGTGTCATTCTTAAAAGTGATTTAGAACAAGGGATTGCAGAAACAGAACACCAGCTTAAAGCGCAAAACAAAACTGTTCCCCCATTACAATATTTGCAAATGCAGGTTCTAGACCAGCTTATTGTTCGTCAAGCTCAGTTAGAGCAAGTAAAACGATATGGTATTAAACCTGATGAGAAAAGTTTAAATGCTGCTGTTCTAAAAGTTGCAAATCAATCAGGCGCAAATAGCCTAGAAGCATTCCAACAAAAATTAGATGCGATTGCTCCGGGTACTTACGAGAGTCTACGTGCTCGTATTGCAGAAGATCTTTCGATTGGTCGTTTACGCCAACAACAAGTAATGTCACGTATTAAAATTAGCGATCACGATGTTGAAAACTTTTTAAACTCACCTGAAGGTCAAGCTGCACTTGGTACACAAGCACACGTAATTCATATGCGGATTTCAGGTGACAACACTAAAGAAGTTCAAAAAATAGCAAAAGAAGTTAAGCAAGCTTTAGCCAACAATGATGATCCTAAAGCAATTAGCTCTAAATTTTCTACTTCTACGGTAACTGTTGATGGTGCTGACATGGGCTTCCGCTCATTATCAGAAATACCAACTGAACTATCTGCACGAATTGCGCCATTGAAAGTTGGTCAAACCACTGAACTTATTAATGTTCGTGATGGTGTGCATGTTTTAAAATTACTTGATCGCAAACAAAATGATCAAAAAGCGCTTGTGCCTCAATATCTAACACGTCATATCCTGATTCAGCCATCAGAAGTTGTTAGCCTTGATCGTGCTAAACAAATGATCGACAGCTTATATAATCGTGCTAAAGCTGGTGAAGATTTTGGCACTCTAGCTGCAACATATTCAAACGACACTGGCTCTGCACGTGATGGCGGTAGCTTAGGTTGGGTGAGCCCAGGCACCATGGTTCCTGAATTTGAACAAGTTATGAAAGACACACCTGTTGGTCAAGTCAGCAAACCATTCCAAACACAGTTTGGATGGCACATTCTGCAAGTGAGCGATACGCGCCAACAAGACATGACCAAAGAGGTTCAAGAACGTATGGCTCGTCAAATTCTTGGTGAACGTCAGTTTGATACCGAGGTTGATAGCTGGATGCGTGAACTTCGTGCAAATGCCTATGTTGAAATCAAAGACGTGAGCTTAGATTCCAAAGCTCAACAGAATAAATAACAGAAAAAAGCCAGCAATTTACTGGCTTTTTCATCTCACCCCTAAAAATAAAAATAGCGGCAATTGCCGCTATTTTTGCATTACAAAATGATTATTTGTAACGATCAACCATTTTCTCTAAAGAGATTGGGCGAATCTTATCTGCATTACCAGCCGTACCAAATGCTTCGTAACGAGCAACACAGATATCTTTCATTGCTTCAACTGTTTCACCAAAGAATTTACGTGGATCAAATTCACTTGGTTTTTCAGACATCATACGGCGCATTGCACCTGTAGAAGCCAAACGCAAATCAGTGTCAATATTGATCTTACGCACACCATGTTTAATCGCTTCTACAAGCTGATCTACCGGCACACCATAAGTTTCTTTAATATCGCCACCATATTGGTTAATAATCGCCAACCATTCTTGTGGTACAGAGCTTGAACCATGCATTACAAGATGCGTATTTGGCAATGCGGCGTGAATTTCCTTAATACGATCAATCGCTAAGATATCACCTGTAGGTGGGCGAGTAAACTTGTACGCACCATGAGATGTTCCCACAGCAATAGCCAAAGCATCAACGTTTGTATCAGCTACGAACTGGGTTGCTTCTTCTACAGAAGTTAACAACTGAGAATGGTCTAGCACACCTTCTGCACCAACACCATCTTCCTCACCCGCCATACCAGTTTCAAGGCTACCTAAGCAACCGATCTCACCTTCAACAGACACACCACAAGCATGTGCCATCGCAACAACACGACGTGTTACATCAACATTATAGTCATATGAAGTTGGTGTTTTACCATCAGCACCTAATGAACCATCCATCATCACTGAGCTAAAACCCAATTGGATAGAACGCTGGCACACATCAGGACTTGTACCATGATCTTGGTGCATTACCACTGGAATATGTGGCCATTCTTCAATTGCAGCTAGAATAAGATGACGTAAGAAAGGTGCACCCGCATATTTACGCGCACCTGCTGATGCTTGCACGATTACAGGTGAATTAGTTGCATCTGCCGCGAGCATGATTGCGCGCATTTGTTCTAAGTTGTTTACGTTAAACGCTGGTACGCCGTAGTTATGTTCTGCAGCGTGATCCAAGAGCTGGCGCATTGAGATAAGTGCCATAATATCCTCCCAGGTAATGCGCCATATTCTACATGTTGATTTATTTCAATTCAGCAACTAATCACAGTAAATCAAAAAAAATCCTCAATCTTTTGTGTAATTTGAGTACTAAATTGTATTTAAAAATAAAAAAGATCAAATCACAGCATGATTTGATCTTTTTATAAATGTTTTTATTAAGTCAAATGATAGATTTTGTTTAACTTAACAATAACCTTCCAAACGTGTTAGAGGTAATTTCTTACCAATCGCCTTTTCAATTTCTGGCAAATAAAATGCATCATCTTCTGACAAGAAGCTGATACTTACACCTTGTGCACCTGCACGACCAGTACGGCCAATACGATGTACATAATCATCAGACTGTTCAGGCAAAGTAAAATTAATGACGTGCGATACACCATCAACATGAATACCACGACCCGCAACATCAGTTGCAATCATAATATTATTTTTACCCTGCTTAAATTGATCGAGCATTTTTAGGCGCTTGTCTTGCGCAATTTCACCTGACAACATACCAACTTTATAACCATCACGTTTCAAATGATCATAAAGACGACGTACTTGATCACGACGATTCGCAAAAATCATCACCTTATCAATCGGCTCATCTTTCAAAATTTCTTGTAGTAGTTTGTATTTATCTTTATTTTCTACAACATACACACGCTGCTCAACATCGTTATTAGTTTTCTGTTCAGGCTCAATTTCCACCGTCACAGGCTCAAATAACCATTGACGCGCAAGATTCAAAACATCATAGCTAAATGTTGCTGAGAACATTAAAGTTTGACGTTGCTCTTTAAATGGCGAATAACGAACGATTCGTTTTACCGACGGAATAAAACCCATATCAAGCAATCGGTCAGCTTCATCAATCACCAAAAATTCAATTCGATCCAACCAAACTTCTTTTTGTTCAACGAAATCAATTAAACGCCCCGGTGTCGCCACAATAATGTCGACAAAGTTACGATCTAACATTTTCTTTTGTTTATCAAAATCTACACCACCTAACAATGTTACGAGATGTAAGTCTGAAAATTTGGTTAATGCTTTCGCATCACTTTCAATTTGTAGCGCCAATTCACGTGTTGGCGCTAAAATTAAAGCACGCGGCTCACCACGGAAGCGCTGATCTTGAACTGGGTTATTCAATAAATCATTGATCACACTAATTAAGAAGGCCGCAGTTTTACCTGTACCCGTTTGTGCTCGACCAATAGCATCATGCCCTGCTAATGTATATTTTAAAACCTTTTGCTGAATTGGGGTCATTTTCGTAAAACCCAAAGCATCGATTGCTTTCTTCAACTGCGGATGTAAATTTAAGGTTTCAAAACCAGATGTCATATATGCTCTCGAACCATCAATGACCAAAAGAAAGTGGCTATTATAAACAAAAACGCCCCAAATAACATTGGAGCGTTTTTATATTGCGTTAAGGCAACAAATTAGTCTAAAGGCTGAACGTTTTCAGCTTGGAAACCTTTTTGTCCTTGAACTACGCTGAATTCAACGCGTTGACCGTCACGTAATGAACGGTGACCATCACCAACGATTGCACGGAAATGAACAAATACGTCATCACCACCATTACGCTGAATAAAACCAAAGCCTTTAGTGTCGTTAAACCACTTTACTACGCCTTGTTCACGAGCTGTCATAAGTCAATCCTCAGATATTGAAAGATAAGGACCTTCCGGTGTTGCAAACAGCAGAGCCAACAAGGTTTTAAAATTTTTTATAATTTTAAAGCTTGTAATCATTCTGTAAAACTATCAACAATTTCCGGTTACATCCATTTGTTATAGGGTTTATTACAATAAATTATATCAAACACATCCTAAAACGCATCGAGCTTAACATGGGTTTATGACAATTAATAGATTTATTTAGACTATTTCAAATATTTCTATCTGTTTTTTTCAATAATTTAGCTGTTTTTTGCTGTAATTTTTCTCTCTAAAATTACAAAAAATTTTGTTAAGATAATTTTGAATTAAGCTTCACGAATTATTATGTCAGATACATCTCATTCACCTGAAATCATTGATGCAATGGGACAACCATGCCCTATGCCATTATTGATGCTGAAACGTGCTTTGAAAAAAGCTAATGCACCTAGACAATATTTATTGAAATCATCTGATCCACATAGTGAAATTGATGTAACACGATATTGCCAAATTCAGCAACTTCAATGCCAGACTCAAAAAATTTCTGAGAATGAATTTCACTATTTAATTGAATCTACATGATTCTTTGCTAAACTCTTGGTAAAGACTAGATAGATAAATTTACATTTCTATACTCAAATTTCCTTAGTGATGAAGAACATTCGCATTAAGATGAAATTGTTGACTTAAATACCATCCTATAAGGAGAATCCATGACTACTGACAGCAGCAATCAATTGATGCCCCTGTCATTGTCTGCGCCAGGTGTAAATCTCGGTGCATATATCAGTACTGTCAATCAAATTCCAATTTTAACTGCCGAGCAAGAAAAAGAACTTGCTGAACGTTATTATTATGATCAAGACCTCGATGCTGCCAAATTATTGGTGATGTCTCATTTACGCTTTGTCGTTCATATTGCTCGTAGTTATGCGGGTTACGGTTTACCTCAAGGCGATTTAATTCAAGAAGGCAACCTTGGCCTAATGAAAGCAGTTAAACGCTTCGATCCAAATATGGGCGTTCGTTTAGTTTCTTTTGCGGTTCACTGGATCAAAGCTGAAATCCATGAATATGTGATTCGTAACTGGCGTATTGTTAAAATCGCAACGACCAAAGCGCAACGTAAGTTATTCTTTAATTTACGCAGTCTGAAAAAATCGAGTAAACGCCTGACCTTAGAAGAAGCTCAAGCCATTGCCAATGATTTGAATGTGACTCCAGAACAAGTACTTGAGATGGAGGGCCGTCTAACTGCTTATGATGCTGCTTTTGAAGCTCAAGGCGATGACGATGACGATACCCCACATACTGCTCC
This sequence comes from Acinetobacter sp. YQ_14, assembly GCF_043102985.1. NCBI lineage: Bacteria > Pseudomonadati > Pseudomonadota > Gammaproteobacteria > Moraxellales > Moraxellaceae > Acinetobacter > Acinetobacter sp. YQ_14. The sequence continues at coordinate 130,799 of NZ_JBICJJ010000015.1, forward strand.
AGCTTTGTATTTGGAAGATAATCGTTACGATCCTGCGCGTTTAGTTGAAGAAGAAGATTACGAAGCACAAAGCACATCTGCTTTGCATGAGGCCATGGATCAGCTTGATGATCGTTCACGTAATATTTTACAACGCCGCTGGTTAGATGATGACAAATCAACCCTGCATGAACTTGCTGCTGAATATAATGTTTCTGCTGAACGTATTCGCCAACTTGAAAAAAATGCAATGGAAAAAATCAAAACTGCGATGTCTGCAAGTTAAAATCAAGACAAACATAAGGGCGACAACGCCCTTTTGTTTTATCAAGCTTTGTTAAAAGCTTCGAATATGTTAACTTTGTTCATCAATTTTCAAGTTCCATTTTCATTATGTGGATAGCAATTTCTGCGCTTAATCTTGCACTTGCAGTTATGTTAGGTGCTTTTGGTGCTCATGGACTTAAATCTTTTGCCACACCTGAGCAGCTTGCTTGGTGGAGTACAGCAACACAGTATTTTTTCTATCACGCAATTGGTTTACTTATTTTAAGCGTGTTAAAAAGCACCTCTCCTAGTTTTCCTATAAAAATCCCTTTTATTTTGATCCAAATTGGCATCATTTTTTTCTGCGGTTCGTTATACATTATGGCACTTGGCCTACCTAGAATCTTAGGCGCAATTACGCCAATTGGTGGTGCATTTATGATTGCAGGATGGGTAATGCTTGCATGGCAGGCAATCAAGCATGCGAAATAAGGATTGATTCATGCATATCTATTTAAATGGTGAGTCAACAGACACGCCTTGCGAAAACCTTCAGCAACTCATTCAAGCACTAGCTCTAGAAGGCAAACGCTTTGCTGTAGAGAAGAACCAACAAATTATCCCGAAAAGTAGACTAGAGCAAACTGCAATTGCTCCTGAAGATCGTATTGAAATTATTCAAGCTGTTGGTGGCGGCTAATCGGCTAAAAATGGAGTAAGCCCATGCAAGATTACCCTTTAATTGTTGGTTCACGAACTTTTCAATCTCGTTTGTTGGTTGGAACAGGTAAATATAAAGATCTCAATGAAACTGATTTAGCCATTCAAGCCAGTGGTGCTGAAATTGTCACCGTTGCAATTCGTCGTGTAAACATTGGTCAGCATGCCGATCAACCAAATCTGCTTTCTGTGATTCCACCTGAGAAATACACAATCCTGCCAAATACCGCAGGTTGCTTCGATGCGGATAGCGCAATTCGCACCTGCATGCTGGCTCGTGAACTGCTTGATGGTCACAATCTAGTGAAGTTAGAAGTCCTTGGTGATGAAAAAACCCTATATCCGAATGTCACTGCAACACTTAAAGCAGCGCAAACCTTGATCGATGATGGTTTTGAAATCATGGTTTACACCTCGGATGATCCAATTGTCGCTCAAGAGCTTGAAAGCATGGGCTGTGTTGCGATCATGCCTTTGGGTAGCTTAATTGGTTCTGGTCTCGGTATTTTGAATCCACATACCATTTCAATCATCAAAGAAAATGCCAAAGTTCCTGTATTAGTGGATGCAGGTGTGGGTACTGCCAGTGATGCTGCGATTGCAATGGAATTGGGTTGTGACGGCGTACTGATGAACACGGCGATTGCTGCGGCTCAAAATCCAATCTTGATGGCTTCTGCCATGAAAAAAGCCGTTGAAGCAGGTCGTGAAGCATTCTTGGCGGGTCGTATGCCGCGTAAGCGTATGGCCAATGCCAGCTCGCCTGAGACTGGATATTTCTTTAAGTAAGAAAACAAAGATTAGAGGGAGCTCTTTAGCTCCCTTTTTTAATACAATTACAATTTATCTTGATTCTAGATTAACAAGATGAGCAACGTGTTCAGACGATCGTAAAGCAAGATCATGTAAAACATCTGGCTTTAGCTGTTTGATCTCATGCTTTGGCATCCATGAAATCACTTGAGCTTCAGCTGCATCATCAAGATAAAAAGCTTTGGCTTGGATCTGACCCTTATAAATATAAAGAAATTCATGAAAATGCTGTCCTACGACAGGATCATAGAAAAAGTTCTCAACAATCGCGAAAAGCACAGGCGAATTGAAATACTCTCCTGTTTCTTCAAGCACTTCTCGTTGAATCCCCTCTAGAGTAGTTTCTGAAAATTTTAATCGACCCCCCACTAAAGAAATACTTCCATCAGGAAATGTAGAAACCAAAATCTGATCTTCATGCTCTATCCAAGCAGCCACACGAATATTTAGTTTTCCCTCTGCAATATCTAATGTTAAATCTTTCACTTACAAACTCAACGAATGAACTTTAATCATTTATTCTATTATATTCTTTAAATTATTTTTGGCACTCTGCTCAAAATTCTGTTGAAAATATTCAGTTTGATACAGCGGTACTGTCTGATAAAAATGCGCTAGGACTTGTTTTCTTTTAATCGAATAAACATCTGGATCTACCCAAGCATATTCATGCTGAATCTGCTGTTCGTATTCATCAAAACGCTCTGGTGAAACAGCTAGAATGGTCAAATCAATATCCAGTAAAAATTGCAAATCTAGCTCATTCGTTGCTTCATGCTTTTGCGTCGCAATAATCCATAGCTTTATCTTTTCAACAATATCAATTGATAAATCTTGAGCCAAATACTGTACGAATAGCTCCGCACTTTTCAGCTCATTATCTTTTGCTTGCGGATCATAGACCGCATCATGAAACCAAAGTGCTAACTCAACTGCATTCGCATCATTTAAATCAGATCGAATCGTTCCAACTAAAAGCAAACATTCATACAAATGCTGAACGGTATGATAGGCCCTTTGCTTTTCACTGTAGGCAGCAATCAACTTATTAAAAACTTTCTGTGGTTCAGAAAATTGATAATGTCGATCTAAATCGAACCATGAGTTTTCTAGGATCGCTAAATATTGTTGCATGATAGCTCCATCACTGAATTTCTTTATTCAACCACTTCGCTAAAGTTTCTGCTTGTTTTCGATCAAGAAATAATTGATAAAGCTTACAGGAACCAAACTCATGTTTAAGTTCCTGTTGACGTACTGGGTGATTTCCAAAACGAAAACGTCTTGTTCCATCAGCATCTAAAGGTAAGGCATAAACACCATAACTACGTGGTTCAGTCAGATGCCCTTTGATAGAGACTTGATCTGGTGAGATTGCATGTTTTAATAAATGTTCTTTAGTTAACATCTCACCTTTCCCCTTTTTTTTAAGATGCGTGTTGCTCATCCCTTTTAAATACCAATTCTTTATTTGAAGAACTTTCGGCATCAAAGTAATAACCTTCACTATCAAACGCTTTTAATTGTTCTGCTTGATTCAATTTGTTTTCAATCAAATATCTTGCCATTAAGCCACGCGCTTTTTTCGCATAGAAACTAATGACTTTATATTTTCCATTTTTTTGATCTAAGAATACAGGTTTAATAATTTCTGCCTGAATTTTCTTTTCATTCACAGATTTATAATATTCGTCAGAAGCTAAATTTACCAATACTTTTGCATCAATTTCAGCCAAATCTTGGTTAATTTGATCCGTGATCATATTTCCCCAAAATTCATATAAATTATGACCTCGTGCATTTTTTAGTTTTGTACCCATTTCTAAACGATACGGCATCATCAAATCCAACGGACGCAACAAACCATAAAGACCAGACAACATGCGTAAATGCTGTTGGGCAAAATCAATGTCTTGATCTTTTAAATGATATGCATCTAAACCTGTATACACATCACCTTTAAATGCAAACAAAGCTTGGCGTGCATTGGAAAAATCAAAATCCGCATTCCAGTCACGAAAACGATCAACATTTAAGTTGGCAATTTTCTCACTTACACTCATCAAAGTGGCGATTTCGGTTGCAGATAACTTACGACATACATCTATCAATTGTTGTGATTGTTCTAATAAACGAGGCTGTGTGTATGTGTCTGTCGGTAAAGCAGTTTCATAATCTAGTGTTTTCGCTGGAGAAATTAAAGCAAGCATATTCAATCAATATCAATTTATCTTAGTGAAACTATAACAGTTGATAATTTTTAATGCCAATTCGTGTTTTCATTCTTCATTATCGGTAAAATAGTGGATTCTTCCATTATTCATTATTTATCTTATGTCTGAGCAAATCTTCATCCAAGGTCCTGTTGGTCAAATCGAAATGTTTGTAGATCAACCCAAAGGTGAAATTACTGGCTTTGCTGTCGTCTGCCACCCTCATCCTTTACAAGGTGGAACACCTCACCACAAAGTTCCCGTCCTATTGGCTCAGATATTTAATGAAATGGGCTGCGTTGTTTATCGCCCTAGTTTTCGCGGTCTATCAGGTAGTGAAGGCACGCATGACCAAGGACACGGCGAAACGGATGATATTATGGCTGTGATTGAATACGCACGTTCAAAGCATGCAGGCTTAACATTCTACGCAGGTGGTTTCAGCTTTGGTTCTCATGTTTTAGCGAAATGCCAAGCTCAGTTGAGTGAAGACTTACGCCCAAAACAATTGATATTATGCGGACTACCTACTGGTTCTGTGGTTGACTTACGTCACTATAAAACGCCAGCGATTGACGGAGATATTCTATTTGTTCATGGTGAACAAGATGATATTACGTTGCTTTCAGACATGATCGCTTGGGCAAAACCGCAAAAACATCCGATTACTATTCTGCCAGGCGCTAACCACTTTTTTACAGGTTATTTAAAGCAATTAAGACAAGTCATTTCTCGCTTTTTAAAACTGTAGAATTAACAACAAATTATTAAAAAAGTATACTTGTTTTGAATCCGATGTCTGTTATATCAGTAAAGATGAATAGGCATTAGGGTTCTATATGAAGTTAAATAAAAAACAGGGACTTTTTTTAAAGCAAACCATTGAGTATTGGCAACAACAAGGTACGATCACCCCTGATGTTGCAAAGGATTTACAAAATAGCTTTTCTGTTCGCTCCTTTGATTGGGAACGGCTAGCTAAATATTCTTTTTGGATTTCAATGATCTGTGCAGTCATAGCAATTGCTGCAATCACTGCCGATAAATTCTTATTAGACTTGATTGCGAGAATATTCGTTGACTCAAAGATCACTCCATGTCTGATTTTTGCTGGCGTGGCAACTGGTTTTTATGCTTTTGCCTATCGTCGACGCAAAACAAAACCATTACATCAATTTAGTAATGAGGCCATTATTTTTGCTGGCGTAATTTCCACTGCAGCTTCTGTTGCTTATTTTGGACAAGCAATCGACACGGGCAGCGGGCATTTTTCTTTATTATTTTTACTCTCCACTGTCATTTATGCTGCACTCGCATTTTGGTTTCCATCCAAACTCATTTGGGTCTTTTCACTTCTCTCCTTAGGTTCATGGTTCGGTGCAGAGACAGGCTATATGTCAGGTTGGGGCGCATACTATCTAGGCATGAATTTTCCTTTACGCTTCGTCATGTTCGGCATAGTACTGATTGGCTTGAGTTTACTGTTTAAACGATATACTTACTTTAAAAACTTTGCACACTCAACTTACGTGATGGGATTACTGTATTTATTTATTGCATTATGGATTCTGTCAATCTTTGGAAATTATGGCGACTTGAATAGTTGGTACAGTGTTAAACAATATGAACTCTTACACTGGGGCATCTTATTTGGTTTTATTGCGATTATTGCAATCGTATATGGTTTAAAACATGATGATGCAACATCTCGTGGCTTTGGTATTACCTTTTTATTTCTAAATCTTTATACCAAATATTTTGAGTTTTTCTGGAATGGAATGCATAAAGCAATTTTCTTTATTGTGCTCGCAGCCTCGTTCTGGTGGATTGGTCGACATGCTGAAAAACTATGGAATTTAGAGTTTCTCTCGAGCCAATCTCAGAACAAAAGAAATCATCCTGTTAAATAACTATTGAAAATCACTCCAATTTAAACCAAACCGAGCCAAATACTTTTTGACTCGGTCACTATCATTGGTGGTATTACGTTGCTGGCGTGAAGCAGCAAACAGTTGACGTCCAGCATCTGCCATCGACTTAGAATTTTCACAGACTTGAAGTACTCCTCGTAGTTGAATCTGATCAAACTCATCAATCTCGCTCAACTGCGTTTGATCTAAGTATTTCAGTAGAATATCTACGTCTTTAGAGTGGTTTTGTGTGGCTTGAATCGACCACAGCTGCTTCAAACGTTGAATTTCCTTTTCCACCGTTTCTGAGCGGATTAACTCGCCACTGGATAAGGTTGCTAATCGTGTCACACTGGCAGTTAAATCACGGAAATTACCCTGCCACGATGCCTCTCTTGATTTAGCAAATTTTAAATACATATCGAGTGCATCACGTTGAAAACGTAATTGTCTTTGATGGTTTGCAGCAAAACGTTGTAATTCAAACTCAACATTTGGAGCAATATCTTCAATTCGATCTTTAAGGTTCGGCAAAAAGAAAGTCCATGTGTTTAGTCTAGCCCATAAATCCTCACGAAAACGACCTGCTTGCACTTCTGCTCTCAGGTCTTTATTCGTTCCTGCAATCAATTGAAAATCGGCCTGAACCTCTTTGTCACTTCCGACAGGAAAAAAGGATTTATCCTCAAGCGCTTTAAGCAACATCGCCTGCTCATCTAGTCCAAGCTCACCAATTTCATCCAAAAACAAGATACCTTGATCGGCACTTTTCAACAATCCTGTCCGTGAAGCTGCTGCCCCTGTAAACGCACCTTTGATATGACCAAATAGACTCGACATAGCACTATCACCACGCAACGTCGCACAGTTCACATCAACAAAACGCCCACTTAAATGAAACTTATCTTTCTTTAATTGAAAGATTTGTTTGGCTAGATGGGATTTACCTACACCTGTTGCGCCCATAATCAAAATCGGCGCGCTGGAACGTGTCGCAACCAACTCAACTTCTGTGATCAGCTCATTAAACTCATGGTTATAGGTTGAAATATTGGCTTTCAATTGTTGCCAGTTTTGTTGCTGTTCATCTTCAAAACGCTGTTTAAGAACATCATAGCGAGACAAATCAAGATCAATGATGCGATATTCACCTTCGGGTGTTTTTTGTTGATTTGGCGCACTTTGAATTAGTTTGGCAGGTAAATAATTGGCATCAACTAAGAGATACCAACAGATTTGAGCAACATGCGTGCCTGTGGTGATATGCAAAAGATAGTTATTTTTTTCGGTATCAAATGAATAACTTTTCACAAAGTCATATAGCGCACCATAAACCTCAGCAAAATCCCAAGGATCACGGATACTTACTCGCTGACCCGACACCGTAGTAGACGGTGACACGCTCTGAGCATCTTGAGCAATAAATTTGACTAAATTATGATGCTGTCGATCATGTAATAGTACCAGTTCATCCACGATCAGATCTTCATGCATTAGAAGACTCAGCGTTGGACGCCAACGCTGCCAACGATCAGGACGTTTCCCTTGATCCAAAGTAGAACCAACAAAACCAATTACAACGTTTTTTTTATTCATTTAAATCTATCATGTTGAATATTTAAAATAGCTTGATATTTCCCTGATTCAGGAAGAAAAGCCTTAAACTGATTATTTCCAATACCTATCCATAATCGCCCACATTACGTACATTCATACATATCTGCAGAATATCTTATAAACCTATCTATAATCTGCTCAGAAAATGTCTCTTTATGATTTAAAGAAGTATTCATCGTGTCATCGACTGCATCATAAAAATCAAATAAATCAACATCAGTAATAAAAGAAGCTTTGTATGGAATTTGATCTGTCTGATCAACAATCACATGACCACATACACATCCTAGTTTACTCATTCGAGGCTATGCCCTTAAATCTTTTTATTGATCTTATGATCTTTGCACATCATTTTCTATAAAATTTTATATTTTCATATACAATGACCTTTTCATTAAAAAAATTCCAACAAGATGCTTCATTTTACTTTTTTAGGCACATCTTCAAGTACACCCACACTGACACGCAACGTCTCAGCTTTAGCGATCCGTAATAGCAAGAATAAAGATTGGATATTAGTTGATGCTGGTGAAGGCACACAGCATCGCATTCAACAGGCTAAACTCTCATTACAAAACCTAGTTGCGATCTGCATTACTCATGTTCACGGCGATCACTGTTATGGATTAGTTGGTTTATTGGCGAGTGCAGGCATGAATGCACGTACCGCATCTTTAACCATTATCGCCCCAAAGAAATTCAACAATGGATGAAATCACAGCCCAGCTGACCGATCTGCATTTACCCTACCCGCTTAATTTCATTGATGTAAATGAGGCAACTCAAATACAGCAAATAACTGATGAACTTTCGATTCATTCCCATCGACTCAGTCATCGCGTACCCAGTTTTGCATTTAGTATTATTGTGCAATACACTCAGAAGAAGTTAGATACACAAGCCTTAATTCAACTCGGCGTAGCAAAAGGCAAAGTTTGGGGCGATTTACAGCAAGGCTTAGACGTCCAGTTTAACGAGCAAACATTAAAAGCGGCTGATTTTATTCAAATCCTAACACAACGCGTTCAAGCGATTGTTGGTGGTGACAATGATCATCCTGAGTTGTTGGCACAAGCTTGCCAAGATGCCCAACTCTTGATTCATGAAAGCACCTACACCCAAGCCGTTTTAGATAAAGTGGGGTCAGGCCCAATGCATAGTTCCGCAAAGATCGTTGCAGAATTTGCTCAACAACAAGGTCTAATTAATCTGATCCTGACACACTTTAGCCCACGCCATCAAGACAGTGCTGGACAGCAAGCGATTGCTGATGAAGTCCATCAATATTATCAAGGTAATTTCTATTTAGCTGATGATTTTGATCAATTTTCCTTAGATGCGACAGGACAACTAAGTAAAGTAAAGCCAAAATAAATGAGATACGGCATTTTAATTAAGGGATGTCTGGAGATAAAAAGTCAAACAGACCTCGTAACAAGCGAAATGGTAAAGTGATGATCCAGTAAATAATCTCTACCGGAAAATCAATTAAATCTAGCCAATTCCAACTATTATCTCGATGGCGATGGCTTTCTCGTTTTGGTTTTACCCAATAAACAAGCAGAAAACAGACCAAACTTATCGCTAGAAATATAAGATTAAAATCGTCTACTAAAAAATTTATAAGACAAAATATCCCAGTAATAAATAAAAAAAATCGAGAGCAAATAACGCAAAATACCCATAGGAATTGGCAATTTATTTCTATTTTGCTATGGTTATAACATGTCTTTAAACAAAGACCTATATAACTCTTTTTCTTAAAAGACAGGTGTCAGTCTAAAAAACGCAAAGCATGTCCATTACAGTCTATCTTCAAGACGATCAAGACATTGATCAAGCTTTATACTTGCTCAATCAAAAGCATTACCACCTACAAGCTACTCGTTGGTATAAAAAACGATTTGGCTATTTTAAAAATCATCGGTCTTAAATCGTAACCGAAAGAAAATGAAAGCAATTTTAAGCTATCGAAATCACAGCTTATCACTCCAAACGCACATTTCGCCCAAGAGTACTTTGTGGTTAAAAATTGAAAAAGAACAACAATTCGCTCGAACAAATAAAAATGCAGCGGGGCATTAAATAGAATTAAAGATAAAAAAATATATATTTTTATATATTATTTATTAAAATTTTCATTATCAAAATGAATAATGTTATTTGAATATTAAATCTTATTAATAAATATCAATGTATTAAATTAAATTTACTACATTTTTAAAAAAGTTGGCACACTCACTGCAACAGTATAATCACACAACATCATTGGGATCTTGTGAATATCACCTGCCTGCAAACGCTTGGCAGGCAGGCTTTGAAAGGAAAATGAAAATGTCTGTCGTTGAACAAATCAACCAACAAGCTCAATTTGAACAAGAACAGCAACAACGTGCTTATCAGGTTCTTCAAAATGAAAAAAGTATGCCGATCAAAATGTGGACCAACGGAGTACTTGTTGATGACAACTCAAAACAACAATTGCTACAAACCGCGCAAATGCCTTTTATTTATAAATGGATGGCTGTTATGCCTGATGTTCACTTTGGTTTAGGTGCAACAATCGGAAGTGTGATTCCAACTAAAGGTGCAATTATCCCTGCTGCGGTCGGTGTCGATATCGGATGTGGAATGATGGCCACACGTACTAGCTTAACCGCATCGGATTTACCTGATAATTTACATGCTTTACGAACCGAACTTGAACGTTTGATTCCACACGGAATGACCAAAGGCCGTGGACGAGATCGTGGTTCTTGGGAAAATCCACCTGAAATGGTAGATCAAGCTTGGGCCGATTTAGTTGCAGATTTTGAGTTGATTTGTGCGAAGCACCCTCGCTTGAAAAATACCAATAACCGAAAACAGCTAGGAACACTAGGTACTGGAAATCACTTTGTAGAAGTCTGTTTGGATGAACATGACCATGTTTGGATTATGTTGCACTCCGGTTCGCGTGGTGTGGGTAATGCCATCGGTAATCATTTTATCGAGCTGGCACGTAAAGATATGCAAAAACACTTTATTAACTTACCCAACAAAGATTTAGCATATTTAGTTGAAGGAACAGAACATTTTGATGATTACTGGTTTGCTGTAGGCTGGGCACAACGTTTCGCGATGAAAAACCGTGAAATTATGATGCAAGCCGCGATCAAGGCTTTAGCAACGATTATTCCAAAGCCATTCCAAGCACGTTTGGAAGCCGTAAACTGCCACCATAACTATGTGGAAAAGGAAGAACATTACGGCGAAGAAGTAATGGTGACACGTAAAGGCGCTGTAAGTGCCAAACTTGGACAATATGGAATTATCCCAGGTTCAATGGGTGCTAAGTCCTTTATTGTTCGAGGTCTTGGAAATCAGGAATCCTTCTGTTCATGTTCGCATGGTGCAGGTCGTGTGATGAGCCGTGCGGAAGCCAAACGCCGTTTTACTGTCGAAGATCAGGTCGCCCAGACTGAAGGTGTGGAATGCCGTAAAGATGCGGCTGTGATTGATGAAATTCCATCAGCTTATAAACCGATTGAAGATGTAATGAATGCACAAAAAGATTTGGTTGAAGTGGTTTATACATTACGACAAGTGGTTTGTGTAAAGGGATAGATACCTGAGCACAACCAGAAGGTGAGCATATGTTTGTCCAATTAGATCATTTGAAGACCAAAGATTTACAATCTAATCTTGATGCCATACAAGCCGTATTTGAAGTTTTGTTGTTTGATGTCACACATCAAACAGAATCTTCAAATACGCTGACTATTCATCAACAGATGCTATTGAATTGTGAAAGTTTAGCCTTAGAAAGAACGTCATACTTGAACTCACTAGCCATAGAGGAATTAGATCGCAGCCTAGTAAATCTTAATTGTTTGGACAAACCTAATCTATTTTCTGGACACAATTGGTTTTTAAGCTTGTTAGAGGCAATCATTGATCCACCCTATGGAACAACCCTTGCCCAGTCTCATCGAGTAGCATTCTTCAAAACATTTACGCAATTATGTCTTTTAACTGAAAAAGACTGTGAAATATATGATTGGGTTGGCTACCCAGGTAGTGGTCGAGATAACGATTCCGAATGGAATGATTATTTTGAACCCGGCCGAGAATGGTGGGGGAATTGGTGCCTAACTGTCTACTCACCACAGCTAAAGAAAGGCTGTTTACTACTTGCAAGCTCAACAGATTAAAGAATAAATTTTTAGGAAAATAAAAGATGAAACTCGCAGAAGCACTTTTACTTCGAAGCGATCAACAAAAAAAGCTCGCTTCATTAAAACAACGGATCAACGCCAATGTATTGGTACAAGATGGTGATGAACCGAGTGAAGATCCAAATGAACTGATCAAACAGGTATTTGCTTTAACCCAAGAAAGCAATCAGTTGATTTGCCGTATTCATTTAACCAATGCGCAAGCAAAATTAGAGGATGACAAAATATTGCTGTCCCTATTAAGCTTACGTGATAGTTATGCCGAACAGCATAAGATTCTCATTGATGCGATTGCCAACACACATCGTGAACCTGACCGTTATAGCGCACGGGAAATTAAGTGGCAAAAAGTCATTCCTGTTTCCAATTTGCAAAAACAAGCTGATGATATCAGTGCAAAATTACGTGATTTAAATATCAAAATTCAGGCTGCAAACTGGCAGATTACTTTAGTCGAATAGACAACAAATTTTGTGGATTTAGTTCACAAGCACAGTTTGGACATACTGGGCGAGTACAAGATCCTGCTTTACTCCGATCTGAGGGATTGAAAATAATTCAGGCGGCTATGGCAGCATGTGAGCCGTGCATCAATCTTCACTGATTAGGCTCAGCACCATGTACCTAGCAAACCTTTGCCAAAAGCAAAGTCACGCGTTACTTCGCATTACCATGTACTGACAGTATGTTCATTAAATTAGAAAATAAGGAAAATAGACGTGAATAAGGCTTTGGCAAATATGCCAGCAACCATCCAAATTGATGGTTCACAAGGTGAAGGTGGCGGGCAGATCTTAAGAACTGCCCTGGCCCTTTCGATGATTACAGGTCAAGCATTTGAATTAATCAACATTCGCGCTGGGCGTAAAAAGCCAGGCTTAATGCGTCAGCATTTAGTCTGTGTACAGGCATCTCAACACATCAGCCAAGCTTATGTAGAAGGTGCTGAACTCCATAGCCAGCGTTTATATTTTGCGCCACAGCATGTACAAAATGGAAAATACCAATTCCAGATTGGTTCAGCTGGAAGTACAACACTGGTTTTGCAAACTCTTTTACCTGCGTTGTTATTGCAACATGAAGCAAGTGAATTAGCTATTTCTGGCGGCACTCACAATCCGCTTGCGCCAACGGCAGATTTTATCGAGCATTGCTTTTTACCAGCATTAGAAAAACTTGGAATAGGAGTCGAGTTTAAATTAAATAAAGCAGGTTTCTTCCCGATTGGTGCTGGTGAAATTCAAATCAAGATTCAGCCTTGGCAACATCGAAACAAACTAAATTTATTAGATCGTGGTGCTTTGCAAAGTACTGAGGCTTTTGCAGCAGCACTCAACCTTTCCGAAGAAGCACAAATTGCACAACGGGAACTTGCAACGTTAAATAAAAGATTGAAATTAGATACTCAGCAGCAATTCCATTTAAATGGCATCAGTCAAGGCAATACAGCGTATGTCAAAGTTGAACATCAACATCACGTTCAGCTATTCACAGCTTTAGGTGAAATGCGCAAAAGTGCAGAACAAATAGCCAATCATTTGGCTGAACAGGTGAAGCAATATATGGAATCTAATGCTGCTGTCGATGAATATTTAGCGGATCAGTTACTATTACCTTTGGCATTGGGGCAAGGTGGTGAATTTACCGCACAATGTATTAGCGAACATACCCGCACACAAGTCGTGATGATTGAAAAATTTATTGATTGTGCAATTGAATTTATTGAACTAGACAAAAATCTGTTTCAGGTCATTGTCAAAGTTTAAGAAGCTCATGAATGAGCTTCTTTTCTATGAAATTTATCTTACAGATTCCAAAGCCGTGACCAATAATTTCCAGCACTTCTCCACCGTATCTACTTTAACTCTTTCACCTGGTGCGTGTGCACCTTGAATATCAGGGCCAAAAGATACCATCTGTAAATCTGGATAGTGTTCAGCAATAATTCCACACTCCAAACCTGCATGTATGACTTTTAAATTCGGCTCAATTTCAAATGCAGATTGATAAGCTTGTTGCAGACATTTCAATGCAGCTGAATCTGGATTTGGTGTCCAACCCGACACCAACGGCGTTAACTCAGACTGAATTTCAAAATTGGCAAAGTGCAGTTGGATATTCTGGGCGAATGTTAGTGCTTCTTGGTTCACCATCGAACGAACCATAATTAAAGTCTTCGCCTCATCTTTAGTCAGTTTGACCACACCAATATTATTCGAGGTTTCAACCACATCAGGTAAAGCACGACTCCACTGTGAAATACCATATGGACACGTTGCCAATGCCTGCAACCAAGCTTGTTGCTGTTGTAAGATAATAACTTCATTTATCTGATTAGCATTCTGCTGCACGGTGATTTGCAACTGATCATCAATGCCTTGTAACTTTTTTTGCCATTCAGCTTGTATCACAGCAACTGCTTTTTCTAGCTCAAGTAATTGTCCCGATTTAATTGCAATTGTTGCTACAGCTTCACGTGGGATAGCATTGCGTGCGGTTCCACCGATAAACTCAACCAATCGTCCATTGGATTGCGCTAAATAGTCATTCAGGAAATTAGCTAAAATTACATTGGCATTACCACGCCCCAGATGAATATCAACACCTGAGTGACCACCTTTTAGTCCAGATACCAACAGATCAACAAAAATCAAATTTTCAGGTGCTGGTTCATATTGAAGTGACTGTCCTACTTCTAGATCAATACTGCCTGCACAGCCAAGATAGAGCTCACCCCATTCTTCGGTATCAATATTAAATAGCCATTGCCCTGTTAAAACACCCGACTCAAGCAAACGAGCACCGCTCATTCCTGCTTCTTCATCAATAGTGAGTAGGACTTCAATCGGACCATGCGCAACATCATTTGATTCTAATACAGCAAGTGCAAGTGCTACTCCGATACCATTATCTGCGCCCAATGTCGTGTTTTCAGCAATAAGCCAGCCATCTTTTAATACAGGTTGAATGGGATCTTTAAAGAAATCATGTTGAGTACCACGATTTGCCTGAGTCACCATATCTAAGTGTCCCTGCAAAATCACACCTGCAACTTGCTCTCTACCCGCTGTAGCAGCTTTTCGAATAATTAAATTGCCAATGTCATCAACATAGGTTTCTAGGTTGCGCTGTTCCGCCCAATCTTTTAGATGTTGTCTTAACTGTTGTTCGTGTTTTGATGGTCGTGGAATCTCACACAAATTCTCAAAATGTCGCCAAACCACTTGGGGAGATAGTTTAGAAAAATCAAACTGTATCATACAGTTATACTCACAAAAATAATGTATATGATGGATTTAAATATACTTAAATCATTAAAAAGTAAATATTCAATCAACGTAAATTTAGTTTATTTCTTAGCTTAAAACTTACGTCGATTTTTAATGAAAATGATCAATCATTCCTTAGTAAACTAAAAGTGATAGCTAAATTTCACGAACTAAGCGGAATCCCCACATGATCGAACGTGCTTGAGAAGTTACATAAGCATTTCGATAGGCTGTTCGAGCATTATAAGTGTTGTATATCCATGCACCTCCACGTAACACAGGGAAATTACATTGTCCGTTATTCTCCTCTCCCCAAATACGATTAGTTACAGGTGCATTCTCATAATTTGAGTGCCAACAATCATCTACCCACTCCCGTGCATTTGCTGTCATATCGTATAAACCAAAGTTGTTTGGTATAAACTTCCCAACAGGTGAGGTATAAGCATAGCCATCAGTACAATTAAATAAGTTCCACGAGCTTGTTTGTGGCAATGCAGAAACTGTGGTTGGATCTAACACATTTGCATATTTACAAGCTTGATCTCGATTCAAATCATCACCCCAGTAAAATGCAGTCGAAGTTCCTGCACGAGCAGCATATTCCCATTCGACCTCTGTAGGTAAACGGTAGGTTTGCCCTGTTTTTTTGGATAACCACTCTGCAAATACTCTCCCATCTTCACGGCGTACACATACAACAGGATCTTGCGGCGTTTGGTTCATACCTGAGTTAGTTGGGTTTAAATCATCTCGATACCACATATTAAAAACCCCATCACGTGCTTCCCAATTACGACAGCCTTGTCCCTGCCAGCCAGTTTCCTTTTGAAATGCTTGAAACTCTGCAATGGTTGTTTCATATGTAGACATAGCAAATGGCTTTTCGATTCTCACCATGTGTTGGGGTAATTCATACGGTCGCGACTGAGCGGGAACATTTTGTTGTTCTTGCTCTTGCAGATTTCCACCCATCAAAAAACTACCAGAAGGAATAACCGTCATTTCTGGACAAAAACTATCCGAACAGTCTTTAAACTTTGTTTTTTCTGGTGTTGCTTCATTAATGTTTGTATGTGTTAAAGCTGCTAATTTAATTTTAGGATTCATATTAGGAGTGTTATTTATTTGACGAATCAATAAATTTATAGTCCCTTGCCATTCGCTTAACATCTCTCTTAACATCGCAGGCCTTTCAATACTCACCCCTGTTCCGTCATAATCTGGAGCATTACATCTAGCTCTTAATGTAGTTGACTCATCAGTGAGCTGAGTCAATTTTGGAATAATCTGCTGATCCAAGAACATACTTAAATTATTTGTATCATTAAGCTTTGCTCTTAACTCCAAAGCCGATTTTTCAGCAATGTTCGCATCATTTATCACTTTAGAATAAACACTATCACATTGATTTTCTTGCCATACTAAATTTTGACTTAAATTCTGTAGGGATAAAATTGTTCCATCGACTAGTTTTTGGTTAGAAGCATTTTTAGTTGTATTTTGATCATCGCTATTACATGCCGCAAGTAAAGAAACGAACAATACACTAAAGCCTTTAAGATAATTACTAGATATAGTGGTCATATTAATTCTCTGGAAAATATTATGAATTAAAGGAGGAGATTGAGTAATTCTTTGTTAAAAATCATTTTTAAATTAATAGAAAAGTAGTTCAAAATTCAAACACTATTATTTTTTCATTTGTTGATTTTTATTAAATAATGTCACTACAAAAAAAAATATTTCTAATTAATATTAATAAAAAAAGTGGATCAACAGATTTGTTATCCACTTTAGATATATAGAACTGAAAATGTATAGTTAAGATTTCCAAACAAAATCAGAAAAACTATGTTCAGCTTTTAAACTATTTTCAACAGCTTGAGCTAATTGACGAATGATGCTTTGTGTCTCAATACGTTCAAACCATGCTTGTTCTTGCTGCGGATTGGCTGAAATTTGACACAAGATATGTCCTTCCGTATCTTGCTGAGAACATAAAATAGAGAGTGGCAAATGATGGTTATCTATACGAACTTCAATCTTTTGATGTTCATGTCTAATGTGTTGAGCATCAAAACCATATTGTTCTAATTGCTTATACAATAACGCTGCTACATACTCTTGAGTAATGTAACATTCATTCGGTGGATGATCGATCAATCCATGTTTTGGGCAATCTGCTATGAATTGCAACGTTCTCATGGTATTCCCTCTATTTTTATGTTTTTAACTCTGGATCGCAGAGTAAAGCCTACTGCAGCGGTATGAATTATTATATATACAATTGTCTTTAATTGATTAGCCGATTGTCTTACTTCTTGTTCAAATTTTAGGAATTTCGACCCGATTAGATATGTACAAAACAAAACTTAATTATTTTTCAATAGAGATGAGAGATTTGAAACTTTATTGTTATAAATCAGCTTGAGATAGCAGCATTTATTGAATTAAATGCTGCTATCCTAAAAATTATTGGTTCACAACTTGTAAATCCAAACCAGCAGCATTTGCTAGTTCAGTAAAAGTTGGGAAACTAGTCGCAACCGTCTCTGTACCATGAATTGTAATCGCACCAGCGGTTCTTAAACCAGCAATACTAAAACTCATTGCTATGCGATGGTCATGGTGTGATTCAATCTCACCACCATTAAAGATTGCTGACCAGTCTCCTGACTTGCCTTTACCTTCGATAATGATACCGTCTTCTGTTGGCGTACAATCAATGCCCATGATTTTCAAGCCATCTGCCATCACTTGGATACGATCAGATTCTTTGACACGTAATTCAGCAGCTCCAGTTAATACTGTTTGACCTTCCGCACATGCTGCAGCAATGAATAATGCTGGGAACTCATCAATTGCTAAAGGTACTTGATCTTCAGGCATGTGAATACCCTTGAGTGTACGAGAACCTTTGATATGAATATCTGCGATAGGTTCGCCGCCTGCGATACGCTCATTTTCTACCGTCAAATCAGCACCCATCTGCTTAAGAATTTCGATCACACCAGTACGTGTTGGATTGATTCCAACAGCTTCAAGAACAACATCAGCACCTTCTGTGATTGCGGCACCCACCATGAAGAATGCAGCCGATGAGATATCAGAAGGAACTTGAATATCAGTACCGACTAACTTACCACCACCCTCAAGTGAGATTTTATTGCCTTCGGTTTTCACATCATAACCAAAAGCACGCAACATACGTTCTGTGTGATCACGCGTTGGCTCTGGTTCTGTTACCGAAGTTTCACCTTCAGCCCATAAACCTGCTAGTAAAATACCTGATTTAACTTGAGCAGAAGCCATTGGTAAGTCGTAATCAATACCCTTTAAAACTTGGCTACCCGTAATGCTAACTGGTGGTGTACCTTTCTCACCTGTGGTTTGAATTTGCGCTCCCATCAAACGCAATGGTTTTGCAATACGCTCCATTGGACGCTTAGACAGCGACGCATCACCTGTCATGACAGAATCAAATTTTTGAGCAGAAAGCATTCCAGACAACAAGCGCATACTTGTGCCTGAATTACCCATGTATAAAGCACCAGCAGGTGCTTTTAGACCTTGCATTCCAACGCCATGAATCGTCACTTCACCATTCTTTGGACCTTCGATACTCACTCCCATATCACGAAAAGCTTGGAGAGTTGCTAAAGCATCTTCGCCTTCCAAGAAACCTGTTACATGAGTTGTGCCTTCTGCAATCGCACCAAACATGATAGAGCGATGTGACACAGACTTATCACCTGGTACGGTGAATTTACCTGTAAATGTTTTCTTTCCGGGCAAAATGGTAAATTGCTGTGTCACCTTGTTTTTCTCCATCAAAGGTTTTTTGGCTAACATATGATTAAAGTGTTGGCGTGCAGCTTGCGCATGGCCAAGCAAACCCATCAATGCTTGTGAATCTTCTTGTTCAATCAGTTTCTTCAAAACTGATAACTGCTGTTCAAAACCCTCTACAGCATTCAAGATTGCAGTTTTATTGGCAAAGAAAATGTCATGCCACATCTGAGGATCGCTTGCTGCGATACGTGAGAAATCACGAAAACCACCTGCAGCATAGCGAAAAATGTCTAAATTATCTTCACGGTTTGCAAGCTGCTCAACCAAATTAAATGCCATCAAATGTGGTAAGTGGCTTGTATGTGCAAGCACTTCATCATGCTTCTTCACATCCATGCATATAACTTCTGCTTTTGCAGCAGACCATAGTTGAATCAACTTCTCAACAGCCCAATCTGCACTAGTCGGTAGTGGCGTCAAAATCACTTTATGATTGGCAAATAAATCAACTTTACCCGCATGCACACCTGTATGTTCGGCACCTGCAATTGGATGTCCTGGTACAAAACCTATAGGTAAATTTTCACCAAAGACCGCTTTAGCAGCTTCAACCACATTACCTTTAGTGCTACCAACATCTGTGATAATGACATTTTCAGTTAGGTAAGGTTTGATCTGTTCAAGTACTTTTTGCGTCGCTCTGACAGGTAAGGCTAAAACAATTAAATCTGCATCTTGAACAGCTTCTTCAGGTGTTGCATAACCGTATTGAATAAGCCCTAGTGTTTTGGCATCTTCTAATGTTTTTTTTGAGCGTGTTGACGCAACAATTTGACCAGCAAGCTGTTCTGCCACAATCACACGAGCAAGACTCGACCCTATCAGCCCAAGCCCAATAAATGCAACTTTCTTAAATAATGGTTGAGACATAAAACATTTTTGCCTATCTGAAAATCTCTCTAACCTCTCTTTAAAAAAGATCGGAAAGTATCTCCCTTTAAAAAGGGAGACTGGAACGGATTTAAAATAAATTGAACTATAAAACAGCGATAGGATATGAACCCAATACTCGCAATTCTTTTACATTAGGTCGAATTTCATCTAATGCTGCAGCTACATTTTCTTGATCAATATGCCCTTCCAAATCAATGAAGAAAACATAAGCCCATTTCTCAGGAAGCGCTGGACGAGTTTCAATACTAGTCAAACTAATTTTATGTTTGGCAAATGGCGCAAGGATTTCCAATAAAGCACCCGCACGATCATGTGCAGAGATCAGTAAAGACGTTTTATCATTACCACTTTGTGGAATTTTCTCGCGACCAATCACAAGGAAACGAGTCGTATTTTCAGGGTTATCTTCAATATTGCTATGTAATATCTCTAAGTTATACATACTTGCAGCAATATCTGATGCAATAGCGGCAGAATGCCACTCATTACGAATACGGCGAGCAGCTTCCGCATTTGAATTAAGCGCTACACGCTCTACACCTGGATAATGCGCATCTAACCATTTGCGACATTGAGCAAGGGTTTGTTGATGTGCATAAATCTGTTTGATGCTGTCTTTACGAGTATTTTCAGATACGAGAAATTGATGATGAATGCGAAGTTCTACTTCACCAATCACATTTAAAGTAGATGATTTAAAGCAATCTAAAGTGTGGTTTACGATACCTTCTGATGAATTCTCAACTGGAACAACACCATAATGCGCACCACCAGCTTCAACTTCACGGAACACTTCATCAATCGTTGGTAATGGGCGCACAACTGCATCTTTACCGAAATGTTTTAATACAGCTGAATGTGTATAAGTCCCTTCAGGCCCTAAGAAAGCAATACTTTGCGGTGCTTCAAGTGCTAAACAAGCAGACATAATCTCACGGAATAAGCGAGCCATTGTCGCATCAGAAAGTGGCCCCTGATTGCGCTCCATCACTTTACGAAGGACTTGCGCCTCACGCTCAGGACGATAAAACAATGGATTATCTTCAGCTGCAAACTTTGCCTTCGCTACAGCTTCAGCTAAAGAAGCACGACGGTTAAGTAATTCTTGGATTTGTTGATCAACACTATCAATATCGTCGCGAATTTGTTCTAAATTAAGTGAAGTCGATGTGTTTTGTCCATCGTTTACCATTGAATGCAGCCTCAGCAAAATCATCTATAAGAATGGATTACAATTCATCGTTGAATTGTTTATTCGGCTTAGTATAGCAATACTTTCACGCATTAAACACGATGAGTTTTAACTCTTTTTTATAAACATTCTTTATTGATAATGATTTTCATTATATATTAAATTCTTTTAGATTTTATTGTTGCGAACTCAATCATGTTCAAACTTTTTAGTATTTTGGCTTTCGCTATCATTACAAGCATTCATTCTACATCTGCCCAAGCAACTTCGGTGAATGAAAAAATAAATCATTCATTCACAAAGACTGAAAATAAACTAAGCTTTATATTAAACTCTAAATACACTGCACATGAATATCTAATCCAAGTTGCTGTTCCTACAACAGACACGCCAAAAGATGGCTTTCCAGTACTCTATCTACTGGACGGAAATGCTGCATTTGATAGTGCCACTAACATAGCAAAATCCGTTGGTGCTGGTGCTAATAAATTAGGTTTAAGTCCTGTAGCTGTAATCGCGATTGGTTATCCTAATCAAAGTACATTTGATGTTCAAAAACGCGCTTTAGACTATACCCCGAAAGCTTCTGCAAAATTTCAATCTGAAGCCAAATACAAATACGGAGGAGCAGATCAATTTTTTCAATTTATTGAAAAAGAGCTCAAACCTGAAATCGAGTCACGAATCAACGTAAATACAAAACAACAAAGCCTATTTGGACACTCATTTGGTGGGTTATTTATACTTCATGCGATATTTACTCAGCCACAAAGCTTTCAACGATACATCGCTGCAAGCCCTTCGCTATGGTTTGATGACTATATGCTTTTAGAAAAGCAAAATGATTGGTTGAATAAAAGAGATAAAACTAAATCACTGATGTTAATGACTACTGTTGGAACACATGAACATCGCAAAAATGCAACTCCTGATCTTCAATCTCAACAAAAGCAGAATCACTTTTATCAAAACTTCAAAAACCAACGTACCCAACAGTTTTTATACTGGGACTTCAAACACCCTGCTGAACAACATTTAACAAACATGTACGCAAGCTTACCAAAAGCAATCATGCTTGCTGGTTGTCAGCTAGAAAGTTGTGCGAATTTGTTTGATGAACCGATACAAGAAAACAATGAGTAAAATTTTCGGCCTTAGTTGACTAAGTTTAGTGAGTATCAATTTAACTGCATGTAGTGGTTGCCTAATGCGGGTTGTAATTGTAGCGATAACTCAAGTTACTTCATTACCTATGCAACAGAATGACCAATTGATCCAACGGCCAATTACACACTAAAAATGATAAAAACATTGAGTGTTTAAATGCTTTTAACAAAACATTTAAATCCAAATTTTCATTCTTGCTGAATTGGTTATAATCAAATTTTAAAAGACCAAATAGTAAAAATGAAAATAATAATCTCATTTCCAATGATTGTACTAAGTAGTTTAGGTTTAACAGGCTGTATTGGCTGCTATAACCCAAACGGCTGTGGCCGGGATGCTTCCCCTTATTTTTATACAACCACAACAACCCACGTTCGACATTTAATCGTTCCCTCACAAAGTAAACTCACCTATAAACTGATAGATTCAAAACAAATAGATCAACAATACAAAGCATTAGATGAGAGAAATTTGACTGAAATAGAACTTGCACCAAATACAGCAATGATCTGGGGAGGAACGCCAGTCACAACTTTTTTTACAGTTCTTCAATTCCGAGTTTAAAGGCTTTACTGCTTACCGTGTCGTAGACGCTGCCCCAGCGATAAACAATGAATTTGCTCAGTTATGGAAAAGTTGCGATGATCGCTTAGATGTTCTTTTAAAAGATCCAAACGATTGGTCTTTTAATCCCAAGAACATGGAAATCACGGGTTGTGGTGTAAATATTCAAAAGAGAAGTCAATACAATGATCATTGGCCAAATCAAGACAAGGCTGATGCTTTTCTAATTAAAATAAATCAAGCACTGCAAAAACAACCTAAGCAGCAGAATTATCCTATCGTTATTCTTTCATCAAAATAATCAAAACCAGCCTGCTGTTTTGAACAGGCTGATCTAAGTTAACTAGGCTTTACCAATCAATCCACGAGCTACGATCTCTTTCATGATTTCATTTGTTCCACCGTAAATACGCTGGATACGTGCATCAATGAAGAAACGTGAAATTGGATATTCGGTCATATAACCATAACCACCAAATAACTGTAGTAAATTATCTGCTACTTTCATTTGCATATCAGTACTAAAGCTCTTTAATGCAGCCGCTGTTTCCACATCTAATTTACCTTCAATGTAGAGCTCTACATTTTGGTTATAAAATGCAGCAGTTGCCAATTCATCAATTTTTGCTTGAGCTAAAACAAACCGCGTATTTTGGAATTGCGCAATTGCTTGACCAAACGCTTGGCGTTCTTTGACATAAGCCGTCGCTAAATCAATTGCACCACGAATTGCACCAAGTGCTGTAGAAGCAATTGCAGTACGCTCACGCGGTAATTCTTGCATTAAATAAGCAAAACCAGATCCAGCATTCCCAAGCAATTGATCTTTGGGTACTTTGACGTTATCAAAGAATAATTCAGATGTATCTTGTGAATGCAAACCGATCTTGTCTAAGTTCGTTCCCTTTTTAAAGCCTTCAAGATGTGTGTCTACGAGCATCAAAGACACACCTTTAGCACGCGCTTGCGGGTCTGTTTTCACTGCAAGAACAACTAAATCAGCATGTTGACCATTTGAAATAAAAGTTTTTGAGCCATTAAGAATATAATGATCATCTTGCAAAATTGCACTAGTACGCATTGCTTGTAAGTCAGACCCAGCACCTGGTTCCGTCATCCCAATTGCACCAACGACTTCACCTGAAACCATTTTTGGCAACCAATGCTTTTTCTGTTCTTCTGTAGCAATGTGTTGAATATATGGCGCAGCAATTTCAGAATGACATGAAATAGCTGTTGATAATGCGCAATAGCCTGCACGTGCAGACTCTTCAACTAACATCAATGAATAATGGGTAGGAACACCGTAGCCGCCATATTCTTCTGGTACATCTACACACAGGAATCCATTTTCACCTAACAATGTCCAAACTGAACGCGGCATAATGCCCTCGCGTTCCCACTGGTCGTAATGGGGAGCAATATTTTCGCTCATAAAGCGTTTAAAATTATCACGGAAGAGTTCCAAATCTGCATCGTAAGCTAACATCATTATTTCCTTTCGCTTTCTTTGTTTTAAAAATAAGTTCGCCGTCATGCTAATAACTTTTTTTCGAGATGTCATGTCCCGTTTGCATCAAATCACTAGACTCATTCGGTCAATAATTTTGTTTGCAATACGCTTTTCATAACGACAATTGTTTACTGATTAAACAGCTTCTTTCATTTTTTACGCTAAATACGTCACTTTTATGTCATATTGGTTTTAATTCTTAGCCATCGCTTTAAATACGATCATGAACACGAAACGAAATATTTACAAAACCGAAGAACATCCTTTTGCGCAATATGTTCGTATTTTAGGTAAAGGTAAAACTGGCTCTCGTTCACTTAGCTACGAAGAAGCTTATCAAGCTTTTAGCATGATCCTTAAAAATGAAGTACTTGATGTTCAACTCGGCGCTTTTCTTATGCTACTTCGCGTAAAAGAAGAATCTGTAGATGAACTTGCAGGTTTTGTTCAAGCTACTCGTGATCAACTCTCATTTAAACCTCTCGAAGTTGACCTTGATTGGTCCTCTTATGCGGGTAAGCGTAAACATTATCCGTGGTTCTTATTAGCCGCACTGACTCTCTCTCATCATGGTTACAAAATTGTGATGCACGGTGCATCAGGTCACACTATCAACCGCGTTTATACTGAACAAGTTTTAGAGTACTTGGGCTATACGATTTGCCAAAGTGAACATGATGTACAAAATCAGCTTGCTCAACACAATTTTGCATTTTTACCACTTGAAGTCATTTCACCAATTCTCAGTGAATTGATTTCACTACGTAATGTGATGGGGCTTCGTTCTCCAATTCATACGCTTGCTCGATTGATTAATCCTTTTGATGCTAAAGCGACTTTACAAGCAATTTTCCACCCTGCTTATCGTACTTCACATCAGCAAACGGCTTTTCGTTTAGGCTATCAAAAAAGTGCTGTCATTAAAGGTGAAGGTGGAGAGTTTGAACGTAATCCAGATGCAAAGACTTTAATTTGTGGAATTAAAAGCGGCGAATTATATGAACATGAATTGCCAAAATTAACACCAGACCGTAGCCCGATTGAAGAAGAATTAGACCTTGCTGTATTTAAAGCAGTTTGGATTGGCGAACAGTCTCATGAATATGGCGAATTAGCGGTCATCGAAACCATGGGAATCGCGTTGTATACCATGGGTGCTGTGAATAGTTATGATGAAGCGATGGAAATGGCGAAAGAGTTATGGAATAGTCGTTCCTAATAAAAAGCAATCCAAAATGATTTATATGCACTAGCTCAAACCTGATCCGACGGGTACCCATTTTTTAGTGTTCCTGTCAGGTTGAGTTTGAGCTAGCACACTTTAAATTAACTATATCTATTATTTCACATAATTCCAAACTTGAGGATCTTGATAGTTTTCATCTATTTTATATCCCTTCTGTTTCGCTTCTTCTTCTGCTTTAGTTCGTGATTGCTTATCTTCGATAAGAGAACTTTGAAATGCTTGTTCAAGCTCGTTAGCTGTCATTTCATCTGAATCTGAAATACTATTAAGCTCATCGTATCGAATTGTTTGAAAACTATAGCGCAACATATATTGTTCTTGATTCGATTCACTTATAGATGTTTGTTGTAATGTAATATCTAAAAGTATGTCATTAGCATAGACTCTATAGCCAATTGATTTTGCAGGAACATGACTTATTACTTTTTTCCACTCATCAAAAGTGAAAATATAAGCAGGATCTATTACCTCTCCGTTTCCCATTACATATTTTAAGTTATCCTCCTTTGAGATTCGAGGAGAAAAACGATAAAAGTAATTTTTCCATCCTGCTTGATTAATACGTTTCATCAAATCAACATAAGCAGCATACGCTTGTTCAGGGGGAACAAATTCCTCTTTAGTCAACCCTGCATTAATATCCAAAATTTGAATTCCGTCTTTCGATTTTGAAGAAAGTTGACTACCCAACACTGAAAACACGTTATCCAATATTAAACTGTTCGTTCCATTTTCAATTTTTATCTTAGCTAAATTCGGTGGTGAAAAATCTAATGAATGGAAGCTCATTCCTGCAGGCTGATGATCTACGTCTTCTTTACTATATTTTGAAAAATCCTGAACACCCTGTGCGCCAAAATGCAAAATATACTCTTGTGGTCTATTCATTTCTGAATTCTCATTTAAATTAGTGGTAGGCTGACAAGCGGATACAAATAAAGTAAAAATTAGAAAGAAAAATAATAATTTAAATTTTTCCATCATTACTATCACTCCCTACTTTAAACTCAGCTTTACTATTCCCCCAACCTGCGATGATCATTAGCTCTTTTTCTAAGAATTTACGACCTTTTTCATTCTGCATAAGACGATGATATTTTTCAGCCGCCTTTTGAATCCATTTCATGCGACTATCATAGTTCTCAACTTTTGTTCCTTCGATTGGCTCACTATACGCACTTTCAGGTAATTGAGATAATTCATTTGCAAGTCGCCCCTTATATTGTCCCAGTTTATTTTTCCTAACCACATCCGAGTCATAGTCACTAGATAAAACTAATGTACTTTCTGGTGTTCCTGTCGTACGTTGAATAATAGCTTGACCTTGTACTTTCCAATCTTTCCATACAACTTCCTGTAAAATATTTGACTGTTCTTGCACAGCAATAGTCAAAAGATGTAAAAAAAGATCTTTTGCAGAGGTTTTAAATTTTTTTTGTTCTGCAAGACTTTGTTTGAAAACTTGCTCAATAGCCGGTAATTTAGCAAATCCAATCATTATCTCATTTGTGCACTGTAAGTTGCTAATAACAGGGAGACAATTTGACCAAGGTAAATTCATAACCTCCTTTTTAATATGCCTATAATTAGAAACATTTCTCTGAACTTTACATTGATTAAATGAGAAGGATGAAGCACTCCATCCGTAATGCCATGGGGCTATATCCATAAATAGCCATAAGTTACCTTTAGCAAATGAATGTACTGGATCACGTACAAAACCTAAAGGTATCCACTTATATCCATTTCTTGTTAATCCATGTTTAAAAACTGCAGCGACTGTTTTAGATGCAAAAGCCCCTAGACCCATCCAATAGTAGCGCCCTTTTAACTGTTTATTTCCCGAAATCTCTTGCTCTAAATATATTTTTGCATATACAGAGGCTATACGACGTGCTCGGGCTTCATAGCCCGGTTCTAACTTATAAGTATTGGTCTTTTGATCCTGTAAGTTTGACAAACGCATAATGGCTTGCTGTTGATAAATCTCCCAAAAAGTAGAACAGTCACACTGTACTTCTTTACAACTATTCTCAGTCGTATTGGTATTGCTTTGCCACTCTAAACTTCCAATCATTTTTACTCCTGATCTCCATTAATGTCAGGGTCAACTTGTAAATTCATCCAATTCAACTCCAGCTTAAGCTCTTTTTCTTGTGGTGAATGGATACGCTTAGTCAATCCTTTCTTATTGGTCTGTGCCATAAAAGTTTCATCACCAGAACTAACTTTATAATCCATTTCTTTAAAAGGCTCCCCCGAAGGAAGTGTTAATGCAAACTGTTCATTAAATAACTCTAAGGCTGGTAACCCTTTAATATTTACACCTAATGCCTGACCTGTTTTAAACAAATGCTGCCCGGCCTTCACCTCAAACTTTCCACCTGTGGTCGGGAAAATACCTGAACCATCCAACTTGATCTGAGAACCACCCGCTGTAATCACAATCTCTTTCGGACTAGTGATCTCAATGCGGTCTTCGGTCGAAATAATCTGAATCCCTTGCTTAGCAAGCAAATCCATTCCATCTGACTGTGCCTGAACTTCAAACTTGCCTTTAGCAGCGACCTGCTTAATCCCACTCTGCGCGGCAAACAAGCTGATTCGGTTTTGTGCATGCGTAATCAGATTTTTCTGTGTACTTAAATTGATACTGTCGCCTGCAAACTTGTTGATCTGTCCATCCGCAGAAAGATGAATATCTTCATTGGTGCTTAGACCAATACCTGCTGGCGAGTTCAACAACAATAATGATTTTTTAAATTGGGCGATTTTTTCTTGAATCTGATCAGCAAAGTCTTTTAGCTGTTCTAACGATTCAATCTCATCCGTCTGTTGGTTCTTCGCCACTTCACTCAAGGCTTTGGCATTGCTCTGGTTGCCTTCCAGCTGTTGCTTAGCAGGTTGTGCATCAAGATGTTCACCTTCAGCTTGTTCTTGGCTATGAGTGGTGATGAGTAAGCCTTCACCTGCACGTACTGC
>NZ_JBICJJ010000016.1:0-81186 GCF_043102985.1 Acinetobacter sp. YQ_14
GACACCATGCCACAAACGGCTGAAAACGTTGCAGAACAATTCAATGTCAATCGTGCCGATCAAGATCAGTTTGCCTTGGTGAGCCAACAACGTACTGCAGCAGCGCAAGCCAAAGGCTTTTTTAAACAAGAGATCGTGCCCGTTATCATTCCTCAGCGTAAGGGTGATGCGATTGTGGTGGATACCGATGAACATCCACGCGCATCAACCACGATTGAAGCCTTAACTAAACTCAAAGGTGTGGTAAAGACCGATGGAACCGTTACAGCAGGTAATGCATCAGGGATCAATGATGGTGCAGCAGCACTCTTGATCGCCTCAGATGAAGCGGTTGCTAAATATCAACTAAAACCACGCGCCAAAATTATTGCCGCAACTACAGTAGGTGTTGAACCACGCATTATGGGATTTGCGCCTGCACCTGCGATTAAGAAATTACTGCAACAGACCAATCTGACATTAGAGCAGATGGATGTGATTGAGTTAAACGAAGCCTTTGCAGCTCAGGCATTAGCGGTAACTCGTGATTTAAGTTTAGCGGATGATGATGCACGTATTAATCCGAATGGTGGTGCGATTGCTTTAGGTCATCCATTAGGAGCATCAGGCGCACGCTTAGTCACCACCGCATTGAATCAACTTGAGCAGATTCAAGGACAGTACGCATTATGTTCGATGTGTATTGGTGTGGGTCAAGGCATTGCGCTCATTATTCAACGTGTTGAGTGAGGTTTGATATGAGCCAGTTATATGCCAGCTTGTTTTATCAGCCTGAAGTCACGGACATTTTTAGTGATCGTGCTTTGTTGAACTACATGATTCAAGTCGAAGTTGCTTTAGCAAAAGCTCAGGCGCAGGTTGAAGTCATTCCCATATCTGCTGCAACGATCATCGAGCAAGTTGCACAAAATGCATTAGAAGCTATTGATTTTGATGATTTAGCCGTTGCGTCAGGTTTGGCTGGAAATATTGCAATTCCTTTTGTGAAGCAATTTACAGCAATCGTAAAACAACAAGATCAAGATGCTTCTCGATATGTGCATTGGGGTGCGACTAGCCAAGATATTATTGATACAGCGATGATTTTGCAGTGCCGTGATGCATTGCTATTGATCGAAAAACAATTGCAATTTGCTTATCGCATTTCGATTAAACAGGCACAGCAATATCGTAATCAAGTCATGATCGGGCGTACATGGTTGCAGCAGGCATTACCTATTACTTTGGGTCATAAATTTGCGCGTTGGGCAGCAGCATTTAAACGTGATTTAGATCGCTTACAAGCTATGAAATCTAGAGTTCTAACAGCTCAGTTAGGTGGCGCAGTGGGTTCTTTGGCTTCTTTAGGAAATCAAGGCTCGGCAGTCGTTCAAGCTTTTGCAGCTGAGTTAAATCTAACTGTTCCTGAATGTACGTGGCACGGTGAGCGTGATCGTATAACTGAAATGGCTGCCACGCTCGCAATCATTGTTGGGAATACTGGGAAAATCGCTAAAGATTGGTCATTGTTAATGCAAACAGAAATTGCAGAAGTATATGAGCCGACAGCGAAAGGACGTGGTGGTTCATCGACAATGCCTCACAAACGAAATCCTGTTGCAGCAGCGTCAGTTCTTGCAGCTGCGAATCGTATACCGGCACTGATGGCTAGTGTTTATCAAAGTATGGTGCAAGAGCATGAGCGAGCTCTAGGTGCTTGGCACGCGGAATGGTTGGTGATTCCTGAAATTTTTCAGTTGTGTGCAGGCGCATTAGAGAGGACTACTGACGTGCTTGAAAATATGCAAGTCAATCCTGATGCCATGCAGCGCAACCTTGAATGTACCAATGGATTGATTATGGCTGAAGCGGTGATGATGGCACTTGCAACCAAAATCGGGCGATTGAATGCGCACCAGCTAGTTGAGCAAGCTTGTCAGCAAGCCGTTAATCAGCAACAGCATTTAAAAATCACATTATCCGAGATGGATGAAGTCAACGTACATTTGAGTCCAAGTGAACTGAATGAGATTTTCAAACCTACATCTTACCTCGGAAATATTCAGGCGCAAATTGATGCGGTTCTAAAAGCAGCACAAGGAGATTCGGCATGATGATCAAAATAAGCAATCGTCAAGGCCATCAATTGGCTGTTCAAATATCGGGTTTGCAAGACGCACCTGTACTCATGTTCTCAAATTCTTTGGGTACTGATCATGGGATGTGGCAAGCGCAAGTTGCAGCTTTTGCTGAGCACTATCATGTCATTACTTATGATACTCGTGGGCATGGTGATAGCGATGTAATTGCCGATACAACTTTGCAAAATCTTGCTGAAGATGTGGTGGATATTTTAGATGCCTTAACAATTGAAAAAGCCCATTTTTGTGGAATTTCAATGGGTGGCATCACAGCGCTTGAATTAGCGATCCATCATGCTGAGCGTTTTCATAGTATTACCGTTGCGAACTCTGCTGCCAAAATTGGTACAGCCGACGCATGGGATATGCGGGCAGATAGTGTTGAACAAACAAGTCTAGCAGACATCGTGAAAACGACACATACCCGTTGGTTTAGTGAACATTTTGATTATGTACATGATGTTCTGGCTCAAAAAACAATTCAGAGCTTAGCGGTTACACCAGCACAGGGATATGCCAACTCTTGTAGAGCATTGGCAAATTCAGATGTGCAATCAAAGCTGAGCTTGATTCAAATCCCAACTTTAATTATCGCAGGTCAATTTGATCCTGTTACTACGGTTCATGATGCAGAGTTCATGCATCAGTCTATTGCAAACAGTCAACTTGAAATCTTGGCAGCGTCTCATTTGTCCAATATTGAACAACCCCAAGTTTTCAATCAGGCATTGGCTAAGTTTATTCAAAAAATATAACCGCAAAGGTTAGAAAGGAATTCGCCTACAAGGAGGCAACTATGGCACAGGAATTTGCTGCCCCAAAAAACAGTATGGATGCACAGGCACTGATTAATGATGCACCAGTAAGCAAGTATCAATGGATGATTGCAATCATTTGTTTTCTCATTGTATTTGTAGATGGAATCGATACTGCTGCGATGGGTTTTATTGCACCAGCATTAGCACAGGATTGGGGAATTGATCGTTCTCAACTCGGTCCTGTAATGAGCGCTGCACTTGGCGGGATGATCATTGGTGCATTGGTTTCAGGCCCAACTGCGGATCGTTTTGGTCGCAAAATCGTTTTAACGATTTCAATGTTGATCTTTGGTGGTTTTACTTTGGCGTCTGCTTTTGCAACTGATCTGAATAGTTTAGTTATATTGCGCTTCTTAACGGGTATTGGTTTAGGCGCTGCAATGCCAAATGCAACCACATTATTCTCAGAGTATTGCCCGCAACGAATCCGTTCTTTGCTCGTCACTTGTATGTTCTGTGGTTATAACCTTGGCATGGCGATTGGTGGCTTCATTAGCAGCTGGTTAATTCCAACATTTGGATGGCACAGTCTATTTTTGGTCGGGGGAGTTTCTCCATTAATCCTCATGATATTGGTGATTGTACTTTTGCCAGAATCATACCGCTTCCTAATCGTCAAAGGTAAAGACTCTCAGAAAGTACGCAACATTCTGAATCATATTGCACCTGAAAAAGTACAGCGTGCTGAAAGCTTCCATATTCCAGAAGAGCAATCTGCTGTTGCAGAAAAGAAAAATGTATTTGGCATGCTGTTCTCTAAGCAATATGCCAAAGGCACAGTTTTGTTGTGGTCAACTTATTTCATGGGATTAGTGGTGATTTACCTACTCACCAGTTGGTTGCCAACTTTGATGCGTGAAACAGGTGCGACTATGGAGCGTGCAGCATTTATTGGTGGCTTATTCCAGTTCGGCGGTGTGTTGAGTGCTTTGTTTATTGGTTGGGCAATGGATCGCTTTAATCCAAATCGCATTATTTCAGGTTTCTATTTTATTGCTGGATTGTTTGCAGTGGCGGTTGGGCAAAGTCTTAGCAATCCAACATTATTGGCCATTCTCGTATTGTGCGCAGGTATTGCAATCAATGGTGCGCAATCGTCTATGCCTGCGTTAAGTGCTCGCTTTTATCCTACTCAATGTCGTGCAACAGGCGTGGCATGGATGACAGGTATAGGTCGCTTTGGAGCAGTATTTGGAGCTTGGATTGGCGCAGTTTTATTAGGTAATGATTGGTCATTTACTGCGATTTTAAGCCTATTAATGATTCCTGCAACAGCAGCTGCGGTCGCGATCTTTGTGAAATCTTTAGTTGCTCATACAGATGCAACCTAACTTTAAATCTCTCGATATCAGGACAACGCCAATGAATGATGAGCAGCGTTATCAACAAGGACTCAAAGTCCGTACAGAAGTACTTGGTGAAAAACATGTCGGTCGTTCTTTAGAGAACCTAAATGATTTTAATCAAGATTTTCAGAATTTTATTAGTCGGTTCGCTTGGGGGGAAGTGTGGTCACGTGAAGGTTTACTACGCCACACCCGTAGTTTAGTCACCATCGCCATTTTATTGGCTTTGGGACGAGAAGATGAATTGAGAATGCATTTACGTGCTTGCTTTAACAACGGGGTGACCAAGGATGAGCTTAAAGAACTGATTTTACATAGCTCATTGTATGCAGGGTTACCAGCCGCAAATGCGGCCATGCATATGGCTGAAGAAGTGTTCAAAGAGCTTGGAATAGATGTGCAACCCGTTTCAGTACAAGCAAAAGATTAAGGAGACAGTCATGTTACATCACACATTGGGTGCATATCCGCAACGCGATACTGAGGATCATCCGCCAGCATATACACCGGGCTATAAAACCAGTGTATTACGCTCGCCAAAGAATGCATTGATTTCGATTAATGAAACATTGACTGAGGTGACTTCACCGCATTTTGAGCCAAGTATTTTTGGGCCTAAAGACAATGATTTGATTTTGAATTATGCCAAAGAAGGTCTGCCGATTGGTGAGCGGATTATTGTTCATGGCTATGTGCGTGATCAGTTTGGTCGCCCTGTAAAAAATGCCTTATTAGAAGTTTGGCAGGCCAATGCATCGGGTCGCTATCGTCATCCAAATGACAAGTTTATTGGTGCAATGGACCCTAACTTTGGTGGGTGTGGTCGTACATTAACTGATGAAAATGGATTCTATATTTTCCGTACCATTAAGCCCGGCCCATATCCTTGGCGTAACCGTATCAATGAATGGCGTCCTGCACATATCCATTTTTCTCTTATAGCTGATGGTTGGGCACAACGTTTGATTTCGCAGTTCTATTTTGAAGGCGATACCTTAATTGACTCATGCCCAATTTTAAAAACCATTCCATCTGAGGATCAACGTCGTGCTTTGATCGCGTTGGAAGACAAAAATAATTTCATTGAATCAGATAGCCGTTGCTACCGCTTTGATATTCATCTTCGTGGTCGTCGTGCGACTTATTTTGAAAATGATTTGACTTAATGGAGTGACAGAATGAACGCGTGGAATTTTCAGGAACTTAAAGAAACACCATCACAGACAGGTGGTCCTTATGTTCATATCGGTTTATTACCTCAACAAGCCAATATCGAAGTCTTTGAACATAACTTCAATAATCAGTTGGTAAATGAGCAAACTCAGGGTGAGCGTATTCGTCTTGAAGGTCAAGTGTTTGATGGACTTGGTTTGCCATTAAGAGATGTATTACTGGAAATCTGGCAAGCAGATGCCAATGGAGTTTATCCAAGTCAGGCTGATACACAAGCAAAAACTGCTGATCCAAATTTTCACGGTTGGGGACGCACAGGCGCAAATTTTGAAACTGGTTTCTGGAGTTTTAACACCGTAAAACCGGGTTCAGTTTCAGGACGTAAAGGTACGATCCAAGCACCGCATATCGCAGTGGCTTTATTTGCTCGTGGTATCAACATTGGTTTGCATACGCGTATTTATTTTGAAGATGAAGCAGATGCCAATGCGAACGATCCTGTTTTAAATAGCATCGAGTGGGCTACACGTCGGCAGACACTGATTGCAAAACGTACAGAAGTCGATGATGAAATTGTTTATCGCTTTGATATCCGTATTCAAGGTGAAGATGAAACTGTGTTTTTTGATATTTAAGAGTTAATAACGAAAGATTGCTTTGTCTTGGGAAAGACGGGCAATCCATTAAGGATGATGAAGATGAAAATGAAAACACTGGCAGCGTTCACGCTGCTTGTAAGCCCTTTTTTTGCGGTTCAAATGGTACAGGCACAAGAAAATACGCACAGCCCAGTTCAATTGGCTGAGTTGGTGAAATCACCTGTTAAAACAATTGTACCGATCACAGCGAAAACTAAAGATCAGGCTTTGGCACAAGCAAAAGTGATTGCGGCAAATCCAGATGTAGATTTGGCTGAGTTTCGTATCGATTTACTTGATTTTGCAAATGAAACTAAACAAGTGATTGCATTGGGTCAGGAGCTAAAACAGATTCTAGGCAATAAGCCTATGATTGCGACAATTCGTACGCATAACGAAGGTGGCAAGCTCACGATTAGCGATGTTGATTATGGAAAAACTTACCAAGCTTATTTAAAACATCCTTTTATGGACATGTTGGATGTTGAAATGTTTCGTGACCAACAGATTGTCAAAAATATCGTGAAATTGGCGCATGATAAAAATGTACTGATCGTCATGTCGAATCATGATTTCCAAAAAACGCCAAGTGAAGATGAGATCGTTAAACGCTTATTAAAACAAGATGAACTTGGGGCAGATATTTTAAAAATCGCAGTCATGCCACAAAGCAAACAAGATGTCTTCACTTTGATGAATGCAACTTTAAAAGTGAGTGAGTTGTCCAAGAAACCACTGCTCACAATGTCAATGGGAAGACTTGGAACGATTTCCCGAATTGCAACAGCAAATATGGGTGGTAGCTTTAGTTTTGGCATGATTGGCGAAGCTTCAGCACCAGGTCAAATTGATGTAACTCAACTAAAGCAGTTTTTAAAAGCGGTTCAACCGACACAATAATTGAAAAGGATTTGTTAGACATGAAATTGATTTCTTTACGTTTAAGTGCTTTAGCGATGGGTTTGGCTATATCTGGTTTGGCTACAGCAGAAACATATGTGGTTGATCGTTATCAAGATGATTCTGAAAAAGGCTCATTACGTTGGGCGATTGAGCAGGCAAATACTCAGCCGACTGTAAGCAGTGAAATTTTGATCCAAGCGGTAGGAAAAGCACCTTATGCAATTAAGGTCAATAGTCCGCTTCCAGAAATTAAAGCACCAGTAAAAATTATTGGTACACAGTGGGCCAAAGCTGGTGAGCATATCGCGATTGATGGTTCAAACTATATTAAAGGCACAGGAGTAGAAGCTTGTCCGGGAGCAGTTGCAGGGCAATTTGGTACTAATGTTCGAACGACAACTTTACCGGGAATTGTTTTACGTGACATTAACGGTGTAACTATCCAAGGTTTAGAGATTCGTCATTTCTGTATTGGCATTTTGATGAATCGTGCGAGTAATAACCTCATTCAAAACAACCGCATTATGCATAACTATGGTGGTGCAGGAGTGATGCTGACGGGTGATGATGGTAAAGGCAATCCAACTGCAACGACGACCAATAACAATAAAGTGCTCGATAACTATTTCCAAGACAATGGTGATGGGCTTGAGTTAACACGTGGTGCGGCATTTAACTTAGTCGCAAATAATCATTTTATTTCAACTTCAGCAAACCCAGAGCCGTCACAAGGCATAGAAATTCTTTGGGGGAATGATAATGCCGTGGTTGGGAATAAATTTGAGAATTATTCAGATGGTTTACAAATCAACTGGGGTAAACGTAACTATATCGCCTACAACGAACTCACCAATAACTCAAATGGTTTTAACTTGACGGGTGATGGCAATATTTTGGATAGCAACAAAGTGCATGGCAATCGTATAGGAATCGCCATTCGTTCAGAAAAAGATGCAAATGCACATATCACACTGACTAAAAATCTAATTTGGGATAACGCCAAAGATATTAAACGCTGTGAGGCAGGTGGGAGTTGTGTTCCAAATCAACGTTTAGGCGCGATAGTTTTTGATGTTCCAGGCTTAGAACATGCGCATTTTGTGGGTTCTCGTGGGCATGGTGTGAAGATTGATCCTGCAAATTTACAGAAAACTTGCCAACAGCCAAATGAGCAAGGCTGTAATGCGCAGCCCAACCAAGCAATTCAAGCACCGAAATTGAGTTTCTCAAAAGGACAAGTGAATGTGGTTGTAATAGGGCAACCAAACCAGCGCTATCAAGTTGAATTATTTGGCAATCGTTTAGCGAGTTCAAATGAAGCAGAAATTTACTTAGGTTCAATTGTTGCTGCGACCAATGCACAAGGTGAGGCTAATGTTTCATGGAAACCAACAACAAAAGTAGCATCTCTAACTGCAAATGTAACTGATCAACTCGGTGCAACATCTGAACTTAGTACAGCGCTAAAAATGAAATAAAAAAGCACGGAGGCTTTTTATGAACTCAAATAAACTATTTATTAAATTAAGCTGCTTGGCAGTTGCTATCTGTACAGCGCAAAGCAGCTTTGCAAATGAACCGTGGTCACAAGATCGTCAATGGCTACTTGGTGATTGGAATGGTCAACGCCAACAACTTGAACAAGAGGGTTATAAGTTTACTGCATCGATTATGAGCCAAGGGGCGACCAATCTAGATGGCGGATATAACGATACCAACACATTTAAAAATGCAGCACAGTTAGCATTAGGTGCAAATTTTGATTTAGAAAAAATTGCAGGATGGAAAGATACAACAGCCAATATTGTCATTACAAAACGTGATGGTAATGCGCTGACTCTTGAGCAGATTAAAGACCCACGCTCAAGTGCATTAGGTAACTCACAAGAAATTTATGGTCGAGGCAAAATCTGGCGTTTAACCCAAGCATGGGTAAAAAAAGGTTTTGCTGATAATACGGTTCAATTCAAGATTGGACGTATGGGCATGTCTGATGACTTTAATAGTTCGCAATGTGAATTCCAAAATCTACTGCTATGCGGTGGTCAGCTTGGAAAATCAATAGGATCTATTTGGTACAACTGGCCTGTAGGGATTTGGGGAACCAATATCAAGTATCAGTTTTCCCCTGAATGGACGCTTGGAGTCGGTGTCTATGAAGTAAATCCTGACAATGTAAAAACCGAAAAAGACAGTGACGGTTTTAATTTGGATATGGATAACGTGAAAGGCGCAACGATTCCAGTAGAGCTAGTGTGGCGACCTAAACTTACGATATTTAATGGTTTGCCGGGAGAATATAAGGTTGGTGCGTTGTATTCGACTGCTGAAGCAAATGATATTGCGACGACCGATAAAGTCCATGATGGCAAGCATAGTTTTTGGTTGAATACTCAGCAGCAACTCACGCAGAAAGGCGACGATGCAAAACGCGGTTTATACGCCAGTTTTAATGTCGTTGTGAATGATAAAGCCACTACGGCAGTTCAAAGCACTCAGCAACTCGCACTTTGGTACAAAGGGGCTTTTGATAGTCGTCCACATGATTCGATTGGTTTTGGTATTGCCAATTATTTAGTCAATGACCGTTATAAAGATCGTCAAATCGCAACGAATACGAGTCGTGGTTATGACGAATATGATGCATTCGCAACAGATTATGTCCCAGTTCAACGAGATGAACTCAATGTTGAGCTGAACTATAGCTATCAATGGTCACCAGCAGTCATGTTAAGACCAAACCTACAATATATTCATCAACCCGCGGGTGTAAAAGAGGTGGATGATGCTTGGGTTGCTGGATTGAGCATGCGAGTGAATTTCTAATATAGGAGTATGACGTATGTCTGAATCTTCAAGCTCACATACCATACTGAAGATATGGTGTCTGATTTTAGGCTTAGTATTACTGCTCACAGGACTGTTTTTTACAGTCGGTGGCGCTAAGCTAGTAACATTAGGGGGATCATGGTATTTCGTGATCTCTGGTGTATTTACGTTAGCATCAGCAATTTTCATTTTTAAAAAGAAAGCAGTTGGCGTTTGGCTATTCAGCTTAGTGTTCATCGGTACGATTATTTGGTCACTTCTTGATGCGGGTTGGGAGTTTTGGCCCTTATTTTCACGTTTGATGTTCCCAGCGGGTTTATTTGCGGCGTTGATGTTTACATTACCTTCGATTCGTCGTTATCAAATTCAACCGAGTGCTGATTTAGCTGCTTATGGCTTTGGTATGCTGACTGTTCTAGGCATGTGCGTCGGTCTCTACCAAATGTTCCAACCTCATGCGACAGTTTCGGCTTCAGGTCAGGAGCTACCATTAGTTCCAGTTAAAACTGATATGAAGCAGACCAATTGGCAGCATTATGGACAGGATTCAGGTGGTAGTCGCTTTGCCGCATTAGATCAAATTACTCGAGATAATGTTCATCAGTTAAAAGAAGTATGGCGTTTTCGTACAGGTGATTTTACGACGGGTACAGGCAATGGTGCAGAAGATCAAATGACACCTTTACAAGTCGGCAATAAGATTTTCTTGTGTACACCACATAACAATATTTTTGCTTTAGAGGCTGACTCTGGCAAGCAATTGTGGAAAGCAGAAGTTAATTCAAAAGCGGATGCGTGGGAACGTTGTCGTGGTGTTGCTTATTTTGATTCGACTCAACCTTTAGCCCAGCCAACATTAGCTGGTGCCACACCCGTTAAAACGGTTGCAACAGATACAGTATGTTTAAGACGTGTGTATACCAATACACCAGATGGACGATTAATTGCAGTAAATGCGGATACAGGAGAACGTTGTAAAGATTTTGGTGTGAACGGTACGGTGGACTTACTCAAAGGTTTAGGCGAGGGTACTAAAGCGCCACGTTTTGAAGTAACTTCAGCGCCGACGATTGCTGGAACAGTGCTCGTCGTTGGAAGCCGAATTGCAGATAACTTCGCCGCAGATATGCCGGGTGGGGTAATTCGTGCATACGATGTCATTACAGGTGAATTGCGTTGGGTATTTGATCCACGAAATCCTGATCCAAATTACATGCTTAAAGAAGGTGAAACATATAAACGTAGTTCAGCGAACTCTTGGGCAGCGATGTCATATGATCCGCAAATGAATACCGTGTTTTTACCAATGGGGAGCTCATCTGTCGATGTCTGGGGTGGCAATCGTCAACCTTTAGATCATAAATACAATTCATCTGTTTTAGCTTTAGATGCGACAACAGGCAAAGAAAAATGGGTTTATCAAACGGTTCATAATGACTTATGGGATTTTGATTTACCGATGCAGCCAAGTTTGGTGAACTTCCCGATGAAAGATGGCAGCAATAAACCTGCTGTTGTAATTGGAACTAAATCAGGTCAATTCTTTGTCTTAGATCGCTTAACAGGTCAGCCTTTGACAAAAGTGATTGAACAACCTGTCAAGCCAGCGGATATCGAAGGTGAACAATATAGCCCAACGCAACCTCGATCAGTTGAAATGCCACAAATTGGTAATGCAACTTTGACTGAGTCTGATATGTGGGGTGCGACACCTTTTGATCAGCTGATGTGTCGTATCAATTTTAAATCGATGCGTTACGAAGGGTTATATACAGCACCTGGTAAAGACAAATCTTTGAGTTTCCCAGGCTCCTTGGGTGGTATGAATTGGGGCAGTATTGCGTTTGATCCAACTCATCAATACATGTTTGTAAATGACATGCGTTTAGGTTTATGGATTCAGTTAATTGAACAGACACCTGAAGATTTAGCGCTTGAAGCCAATGGTGGTGAGAAAGTGAATACAGGTATGGGCGCAGTGCCAATGAAAGGTACACCATATAAAGTCAACAAAGATCGCTTCTGGTCTAAGTTGAATATTCCATGCCAAAAACCGCCGTATGGAACAATGACTGCAATCGATATGAAAGCACGTCAAATTGCATGGCAAGTTCCAATGGGTACTGTAGAAGATACTGGTCCGATGGGAATCAAAATGGGGCTTAAAGCACCAATTGGGATGCCAACGATTGGTGGGCCGATGGCAACGCAAGGAGGTTTAGTCTTCTTTGCTGCGACACAAGACTACTATTTACGTGCCTTAGATTCATCTACAGGTAAAGTCTTATGGAAGTCTCGTTTACCCGTGGGTAGCCAAGCAACACCGATTAGTTATGTTTCCCCTAAATCAGGGAAGCAATATGTACTGATTACCGCTGGTGGTGCACGTCAATCACCAGATCATGGTGATTATGTGATTGCTTATAGCTTAAATTAAGCATTTAATTGATCCGTTCTAAAGCCTGCAAAAGCTTACTTTTGCAGGCTTTTTTATTTAAATCATGCAAGCCATGTATTTTATAAAATCTCATAATCGATAATCAAAAAGATGAAACCAAACTAGAAAATTGGCATATTCATTGCTTAATATAAATACATCTGGTCAGACCAGTCAGACAATGCAATAAATTGGAGCAAAAATGGACTTGGAACAATTCAATCAATTGGATACAACGCATGCCGAAGCGGCATTAAGCCCATGTGTCCATATTCATTCATGGATTGAGCATTTAGTTCAGCATCGTCCATATTCAACTCGTGATGCATTGTATCAGACTGCCAAAATTCAAGCTCAAACATGGCAATGGTCAGAGATAGCAAATGCTTTAGCGCAGCACCCTCGGATCGGTGAGAAAAAAGCAGCGAGTGCATTGTCTGAAAAAGAACAGCGCTTTTCAGCCAAAGAGCAAGGACAACTTGGGGCAGATGAAGACCTTCAACAAGCACTGTATCAGGGCAATTTAGATTACGAATCTAAATTTGGACATATATTTTTAATTCGTGCGGCAGGGCGAACTGGCGCAGAAATGTTAGCTGAGTTACAACGCCGTTTAAACAATAGTGTGGTGCAGGAACAGCAAGAAGTTCAGCAACAATTGGCTGAGATTGCACTTATTCGCTTAGAACAGGAGATTCAATAATGGCTGGTATTAGTACACACATTCTAAATGCTTCACTCGGAAAACCAGCAGTTGGAGTTACTGTCAAATTATTTCGAGAAGTAGAGCAACAATACGTGCTATCTGATGAGCAACAGACGGATGCTGATGGACGTATTAAAGCATTTGAGTTTGAGTCTTTTACGCAAGGGAATTACCAGCTGATTTTTGAAATTTCAGACTATTTTCAATCGTTAAATACAGAGAGTTTTTATCCGAGAGTGTGCATTGATTTTAAAGTGCTTGATACACAACAGCATTATCACGTACCGCTATTAATCAGCCCTTTTTCTTACTCAACCTACCGTGGCAGCTAATTTAGAAATTAACCGATGTAGACATGATTAATCTTATTTGAGGAATAACTTCATGCATCAAGACAAAGTGCACAGTGATGTCGATATGGATGTTTCAGCAGAACATCAATATTTGGGGATGAACAAAAATATCATCTATGGTTTGCAACATGTGCTGACCATGTATGGCGGAATTATCGCTCCACCACTGATTATTGGTGCAGCCGCAGGTTTAGACGGTTCGGAAATCGCATTATTAGTTGCTGCAGCACTGTTCGTCGGGGGAATTGCCACAGTTTTACAAACCATTGGTTTTAAACATTTCGGGGCGAAATTACCCATTGTGCAAGGTGTCTCGTTTGCAGGGGTTGCCACGATTCTTGCCATTGTCAGTACTGGTGGTGGGCTACCATCTGCATTTGGTGCAGTCATTGTGGCTTCGATTATCGGATTATTTCTAACTCCTTTTTTTGCCAAAATCATTCGATTCTTTCCGCCAGTCGTGACGGGTTGTGTGATTACCATGATCGGTATATCGCTTACACCTGTAGCGATTCGTTGGATTATGGGGGGAAATCCAAAGGCAGAAAACTGGGGCGATCCAGCAAATGTCGGACTTGCTGTTATGACTTTGGCAATCGTGATCATCTTTAGTATGTTACGCAGTCAAATTCTACGTCGACTGGCAATTTTAATTGCTATCGTATTGGGTACGATTCTGGCTTATTTCGCTGGCTTTGCAGATTTTTCAAAAGTTGCATCAGGTTCTATTTTTGCTTTACCTAGCTTTTTCCATTTTGCTTCTCCAGTTTTTGAATTCTCTGCAATTCTATCTATGACCATCGTGACTTTAGTCATCATGACGGAAACAACAGCGGATATTATTGCGATCGGAGAGATCGTGGGCACTAAAGTTGATTCAAAACGTATCGGTGATGGTCTGCGTGCAGATATGTTGTCGAGTGCAGTTTCACCGATCTTTGGTTCATTTATGCAAACCGCATTTGCCCAAAATGTAGGGCTGGTTGCGATTACAGGCATCAAAAGTCGTTTTGTAGTTGCAACTGCGGGTGGAATCTTAATCGTGTTGGGATTATTGCCAATCGTAGGTCGTTTAGTGGCTTCGATACCAATGCCAGTACTAGGGGGCGCGGGAATCGTGTTATTTGGCACAGTGGCGGCGAGCGGTATCCGTACTTTGGCGAAAGTTGATTATAACGATCACAAGAACTTAATTATTGTAGCGACTTCGTTGGCTATCGGGATGATTCCAATCGTAAATCATGAGTTCTATGCACAGTTTCCGATTTGGGTACAAACACTTCTTCATTCAGGTATTAGCTCCGCTTGCCTCACCGCAATTTTCTTAAATATTGTGTTTAACCACTTACCGTTTACCAAGAAGTCTTCGGAAGTTGCAACACTACCTGTAAATTCAGGTCATTAATTTCAACCTTAATGACCTCAGTTTTTAACAAGCAACGTTTTTAATTTTAATCATCAACTATTTAAAAATCGCTTATTCAATTTTGAATAGGTCTTGGGGAGCTTTTGACTTCAAAAAAGTTAAAAGTTGGGGTTTTGACAACTTAAAAAATGGATTGAGTTGATTTTTAAATGCATCATTCGGGGAACTTTATGAAAAATTTTACTTTGAAATCTGTAACTTTGCTGATTGCAATGGGGAGTATGAATCAGGTTTGGGCTGCGGATACCAGCTTAAATGGACTCTTTAATTTAGGGCAGGACTGTAAAGTCCAAGATAATTCAGTGCAATCCGTACAAGAAATGTTGGGATGTGGAACGCTACATGGTGTGGTGAAATCGACCTATTACTCGTTAAATAATGGTTATTTTGTTGATAATTTGAACCAAGATACGGTCACCATTGGTGGTTATGTTCGATATGAAACAGCGCCATTTCTCGGTGTACAAGCAGCGGTTGGTTATGACTTACAACGTCGTTTAGATGATAAAAATCAAAATGATGAAGTTGACGAGTTAAAAGAAGATCGTGATGGTTTAGCTGAAGCATATTTGACTTGGAAAAATGATCTTGCGCGAGTCACCATTGGTAATCAACGTTTGAATTTACCGTTTATGGGAGATTATGCAGACCGTCGTGTTTTGATGTATTTATACCAAGCCGCAGATGTTCAGGTCGGCAATAATACTGACTTTTTACGTCTAACTAAGGTGAATAAATACAAAAGCTATGGCGAAGATGAATTTACCAAGACATCTCGTCAAAACTCAAATATCGAAACAGATGGTTTATGGTCATTTGGTTTGGGTAAAAGTTTTGATTTAGCCAGTGATAAAAAATTAAAGGCGCAGCTTTGGTATCAAGATTATGATGATTACACGCGTTTGATCTATACTCAAGCCGATTTATCTTTTCCCAAATTAAATTATTCGCCAGAGTTTTCTGTGCAATATATTTCAGGGAAAGATCAAGGCAAAGCATTGCCTGGTGAGGTGAATAGTCAAATTTTTGGTGCACAAGCTGCGTTGAAAGTATTGCCTAAAGCGAGTTTGAAAGTGGCCTATAACTATATCAAACCAGATAGCGAAAGTTATTTAAATGGAGCTTTATTAACGCCGTACGCAACCAAAACTTCTTCAGGGGAAATCTTCGCACAACCATTTTTTACCAGCACACAAGATCTTGGTGCAGGAAATGCTTTTATGCTTTCACTTGAAGGTAAAGTGACTGATCAAGTGATTGCAGGGGCACGTTATTCATTTATGGATTTGAAAGAAAAAGAGAATGTAGCAAGTCGAAATCAATCTGAATATATGATTTTCGGGATCTATAATTTTACAGGTGCTTTAAAAGGTTTCAGTGTGAGTAATTTCTTTGGTATCCAAACTTCACCACGTTATGAAAAAGACTTTTTACAAAACCGCTTTACATTGAGCTATAAGTTTTAATTTTTTCTGAAATCACAAG
Source organism: Acinetobacter sp. YQ_14 (assembly GCF_043102985.1). NCBI lineage: Bacteria > Pseudomonadati > Pseudomonadota > Gammaproteobacteria > Moraxellales > Moraxellaceae > Acinetobacter > Acinetobacter sp. YQ_14. The sequence goes on from NZ_JBICJJ010000016.1 coordinate 16,235, forward strand.
AGCCTATCTATATCTGAGATAGGCTTTTTTATTTTCAAAAATTAGATCGAAATTATGAATAAATCAGCTATCTAAAATATTTAGACAAAAAAAACCCCCATTGAAGGGGGGAGTTAAAACTTGTAGCTATCAATCTAAAGGATTTCCAACAATATTGCTAATAATTCCTTGCATGATGTGTGATCCTTGTTCTGTATAGAGTGATTGATACCATTCTTCAGTCACTTTTTGATCTTTCATATGTGTTACATCGCAACGTTTACGCGCACGTAGTACCATTTCTTTGGTGCGATCATTACGTTTATTTTGATAACGCTCAAGCGCATCATCCAATCCGAAAGTATTTATCTGCAAAGCGCGTGCCAAGTAGATCGCATCTTCCATCGCTTGGCAACCACCTTGACCTATATCAGGGGTGGTACTGTGCGCCGCATCGCCTAATAACACCACGCGACCTTTATAAAAATTCATAAAAGGTTCAATGTCATGAATTTCGACACGATTGGTTCTTTGCTCATCTAAGCAATCAATCAATTGATGCACAGGTGCACACCAGTCTTGAAAATGCTCTTTTAATTCAGTTTTATATTGATCACGTTGGTTAGGTAAACCGACCTCTATGGGTACATCAAAGAAGAAATAGAATCGATTTTCCGCGACAGGCATGAGAGATACACGTTTTCCTTCACCTACATAAGTTGTCCATTGTTGTGCTGGTGCAATAGCCTCATTAATTTCAACCAAACCATTCCAGTTTACATAGCCTGCGTAGCGGCGTTCCACTTGATAGCCAAGAACAAATTTACGTGTAATTGAATGTGTGCCATCTGCACCAATTAAAAGATCAGCTTGGACTTGAGAACCATCGTGAAAATGCAAACAGACATGATTAGCATGATCTTCAATTGCCATCATTTTCATACCGAGTTTGATATCTTCCAGACCAAATTGCTGCATCAATAATTGTTGTAAATCAGCACGAGCAACAGGATAGGCTCGTTGCCCAACTTCTTTATAGAGTGGAGTTAAGCTGAATTGAGTCATGGTGTGCTGATTCAGTCCATCAACATAGGCAAGAGATTGCATATCTCCGCCCAATGCTTGAATCTGATCAGTCAGCCCTAAATAGTTAAGGCACTTTACACCATTTGACCAAAGTGAAATCGCAGCTCCAACAGGTAGAATCTCAGCAGCTTGTTCGTAGATCGTGACTTGATGACCAAACTTTTTTAAAGCGATACCAGCCGTTAAACCGCCCATACCTGCACCAACAATCGCAATATTCATTTTTAAGACCTTAAATATTTTATCAATACATCAAAAATTTCTAAGGAGTATTAAGCGAGAAGCGTGCCAATTTTATAAACTGGTTTTACTGGTCGTACCAGTTGTTTTGCATCATTAAAATGCAAGATAGGGTGAGGCGCAATATCATTGTTCAGAACGTGAAATAAAGTGGTGCAACTTGTACTGATCTTATCGGTTAGACATATTCAAAGTTAATTTGCGTACGTTTAGCTATCATGTCGAGAAAAATAAACACCAGCTCTTTGTGCAGCACCAATAATATGTGCGCGCATGGCTTTTTCAGCAGCAGGTGCGTCTTGTTGGAAAAGTGCTTGCAATATCAAATCATGTTCTTGAATGGTCTTGAATGCTAAGTTTGGTTGAACAAATGGAAGAATTTGACTCTTTTTAATCCATTCAGTATGCATTTTAAGAGTTTGAATAATAGATTGATTGTGACTCAACTCGATCACATGTTGATGAAACGCATAGTCAAATTCAGAAGCGGCTTGCCAGTCCTGTTCTTTGATTGCATGTGCTAGATTTTCATAATATTGCTGCAATATTGTTTTATCTTGTTCAGTTAAATATTCACATGCAAGTAGGGCACAAAAGCCTTCAAGTACATAGCGTAATTGATAAAAGTCTTTTAATGAAACTCGATGTTCTCCATCCCATTGTTCAGCCGCTTGGCTATGTTGTGAGATGACATAAACGCCTTTACCTGCTTTGATTTCTAAGAGACCTAAGGCTGCAAGACGAGTCAGGGCTTCACGTAAAGAGGCGCGGCTTATGCCGAGTTGTGCCGCTAAATCACGTTGCGAGGGCAAGGCTGATCCAATCGCATAGCTGCCTTGTTGAATGCGTTGATGAATCACTTCCACAGCTTGCTCAGTCACCTGAGATGATTTTCCATTGAGCACAGCTTGTGGGTTCATTGGCGACGCATCCAAAAATAATAAACAGTTTGATTCTACACAAAAATTACGATTTTTTTAGTGACTCAATTAAAAATTAGGAATATTTTTATAACAGGTCAGACCAGTTGGACTGGATTTTGCATAATTGAATTGAAGTAAAAATATTTAGGATTGATCAATGACGGTGCATATAGCGAAAACAGTAACTTTACCAGATCATTTACAGGGTTTAACGAATTTGGCTGATACCCGAATTGGTGCAACCATTGTGTCTTGTTCAGATGATTTTTTCGCAGAAGCCAAAAGAATGCTTCAAACTGAACCAGCCAAATTCATCGAAGGTAAATATGATGACAATGGTAAATGGATGGATGGTTGGGAAACCCGACGTAAACGCGAAGCAGGCTATGACTGGTGTGTTGTCCGTTTAGGAGTTACTGGAACAGTCTCTGGTTTTGACATTGATACTTCATTTTTCACAGGAAATTATCCTGCATCGGCGTCAATTGAAGGATGTTATGCACCTGATGAGCAACTCGATCAGGTGGAGTGGATTTCATTATTAGAAAACTCAGTATTGTCACCTGATCATCATCATTTTTTTGAGTGTCATCCTCAAAAGATTACGCATATCCGTATCAATATTTTTCCAGACGGGGGAATTGCCCGTTTACGTGTCTATGGAAATGTTGTTTTAGAGCATGTAGATACGATTCAGCAAATGGATCTAATTGGATTGAAAAATGGTGGGCGAATCGTTGCCTATAGTGATGCACATTTTGGTCATCCCAATAACTTATTAAGTCCTGATCGTGGCATCAATATGGGTGATGGATGGGAAACCAAGCGTCGCCGTGAACCTGGATTTGATTGGTGCATTATTGCTTTAGGGCAGGCAGGTCATGTTGAAAAAATTGAAGTTGATACCGCTTATTTTAAAGGAAATTATCCTGCATTTTGTTCAATCCAAGCTGCGTATGTTAAGGATGCAACCGATGCGCAATTGATTCCTCAAAGTATGTTTTGGTCTTTTTTATTGGAGCAGCAACCTTTATCCATGGATGCAATTCATGAATATCTTGCAGAAGTTTTACAGCATCAAAAAGTGAATTATATCCGTGTAAATATGATTCCTGATGGTGGGATTAGTCGCATTCGTTTATGGGGAAAAATTATTAAGTAGTATTAGATATGAAATTTAGGTATTTATTTACTATCGCGTAGGCGGCATGGATGCCACCCGTTGGACTGCATTACATGGACGTAATGTCAGTCTAACAAATGGTTTTGCCTACTTTTCCCGAAATGAGAAACAACGTTTCGTAAGGTAGGGCGAACCGCAGGTTTATCCTGAGATTTGATGATAACTCAGAATGACTCTGCTAATCATTTTCCAATAATTAGATAACTTTTAAATTAAATTCAAGGTATTAAAGTGAAAATCAATCTATGAAGAAAAGTATCCAGATTCAGCCATTAACTCAAGCCAACTTCGCAGCTTTTGGTGATGTGATTGAAAAAGAAAACCATGATTTTTTTCCAATTAATCAAGGTTTGACAGAGCGCTATCATGCATTGTCTATTACACAAGTGTCTGGTGACAATGTTGCTGTCGGTATAAGTGTTTTCCATAATTTATCTGCAACAGAGATTCCATTCAAAATTGATATGTTGGAGCGTCATCCTTATGGTTCACAGTCGTTTATCCCATTACAACAACAGAAATTTGTGATTGTGGTGGCATTACCATTTGATGAAACACGACCTGATGAACAACAGATTTATGCCTTTTTATCCAATGGTCGGCAAGGTGTGAATTATCATCAAGGGGTTTGGCATCATCCACTCATTACTTTAGAAGCCAAAAGTGATTTTTTAGTGGTGGATCGTATCGGTGAGGGCAAAAATTGTGATGTGCACCATTTGGTTCAGTCATGTTGGATTATTGAACAACAGCTGCAGTCAGAGATAGTGAGTCTCTGACCGCAAATTTACTCAGTATTTCCCTTCAAAATTTGCACTAATTCTTTGTTTTAAATATTCCTTAGCCGTGATCGCTGGGTATTTCTTTTTAGGGCTTTCAATCACAACATCTTCATTGGCTTGACAAAAAAATGCCAAACTATATCGTGCACCCTGATATTCATGGGCTTCAGGATTTTTGACACGATGGAAATTAGATGGCAATTGATCATCGCTCCAACGCATCAGCATATCGCCAATATTACAGGTAATCACATCGTCTCTTGGTTCAATGCAGGTCCATTGTTGTTGTTCCATATCTTTACCAGGACAGACTTGCAAGCCGCCTTGACCTTTGCGCTGGAACAATAAAGTTAAGCAATCAAAATCAGTGTGTGCACCTGCACGCCATAAACCAAGTTGATCTTTAATGGCTGGATCGATTGCATAGTAGTGCAACATCCGCAGAGTACTTTGATATGTTTCTTGGTCTGGATCATGTGCAAGCGCAAAGAAATTATCTGCAAAGCCAAGTTTGTAGGCGAAGCAAGATAATATTTTCATACCGACTTGCCAGCAAGATTTCTCAAACTCTAGCATGGTTGCTTTAAATGTCGGTAATTCTTGTTCGCTTGGATATAAGCCAGCCATACGTGGGCGAGTGATTTGATAAGATTCTTTTTGATCAGGTGTACTGGTGGATGGTCGAATTTGCGCTTTACTTTCCCAGCCCGCATTACGGTTCAATGGGTATTGTGCTTTGATGTGTTCAGGAAGATTGAAAAAGTTTTCAGTCATTTCAAAGGCATTTTTGATTTGATCTAAATCAATGCCATGATTTGAAACTTGAAAAAAACCAATATCTGTTGCGGCTGACCAGAGCTGATCTGCTATGTCATACTTACGTTGTTCAAAGTCAGATAAATCAATCACGCGAACTTCACGTTCAAATGTTTCTTGACCTAAAGCGCCCATGCGAGATTCTTTCTGAAGTTCTTCGAGGCTGTAGTTATTTTCTTCAGCTAAGTTGGTCATGTTTGTATTCATATTTCACCTCAATTTTTGGATAGACCATGACCCAATCAAATTGAATGAAAGGCGACTGGGTCATTTTTTCAAAAAAGAGCAACACTTTCTAAATCAATAGAAAGTGAGCTTATTTCTGAGCAATGACCCACATATATTTTTAGATATATGCTGAACGCTTCTACTCTGACAAATCTATATAAGCATTTTCTATACCAATGTTTATAAATAAGTCATGAACGAGATTGCTATATAAAAAGTCTTAGATTTTCGACTGTTTAGCTAAAAATAAATCAATAGGTTTGGTGGCTAATTTAATATTTGATTCTTTTTTGCGCATGGTATGGACTTAAAATGGTGCATTTTATTTTTTTATCTAAAATAATTCAGAATAAAGCGCAGATGTTAGTGAAGAATGAATAGCTAACATCAATATGCAATCTAGTCTGTTAATCTATCTATATGAAAAATATCTATTAAATAAATACTGGCATGGTGTTTGCTAAATCATAAGTGAGTATAAGCGGTTAGTGTGTATTACACATGGGACATTGCTCTACAGCGTTAGCTGTTCCTCTTTTGGGGACAAAGTCATTATTTGGCTTTGAGAGAATCTGTGTGCTTTTATACATTTGGTTTTGATTCCCCTAAAAGAATAGCGAAATGAGTTCATACATATTTAGGGGTCTTACTTATGAAAATTCAGCACTATGTAGGCAAAGGACGATTAACTGTCATTGCAAGCGCATTATTATTCAGTTCATTTACTCAAGCTGCCGATAAATTGGTTCTACAAACCACATGGTATGCACAAGCTGAACAAGGTGGTTACTATCAAGCTTTAGCACAAGGGATTTATAAAAAATATGGTCTAGATGTCGATATTAAAATCGGCGGGCCACAAGTCAACAATATGACTTTATTACTCTCAAAACGTGCAGACATTATTATTAATTACGATTTACAAGTTCTTAAAGGAATTGAAAGCAATTTTCCAATCAAAGCGATTGCTGCACCATTTCAATTTGATCCACAAGGCATACTCACACATAGCGATGTTAAATCTTTAGCAGATCTAAAAGGAAAAACGATTCTTGTCTCGACGAGCGGTCAAGCAAGCTGGTGGCCTTGGTTGAAAGGTAAATATCATTTAAATGCAGCTCAAGCACGTCCGTATACATTTAACATGCAGCCATTCCTTGCAGGGAAAAATGTTGTGCAACAAGCCTATGCGACTTCAGAAGTGTTACAAGCGAAAAAAGCTGAACCTTCAAGTAATTTCTTCTTATTTGCCGATGCTGGTTATCCTGCTTATGGCGGTATTTTGGTTACACGCAATGATGTGATTCAAGCAAAGCCAGATGTGCTTCGCCGTTTTGTTCAAGCCTCGATGGAGGGTTGGAAAAATTATTTAGCAGATCCGAAATTAGGAAATGCAGTAATTAAAAAAGAAAATCCAAATATGAATGATGAGCTACTGGCTTTTGCTGTAGATCAAATGCGTAAACGCAATTTAATTGACGGTGGCGATGCAAAAAAAATGAGTGTTGGTGTGATGACCGATGCCCGTTGGAAAGCAACACGTGACTTTATGGTGGGTGCAGGTTTACTCAATGCCAAAACCAATTGGAAATTGGCTTATACAACACAGTTCGTTAATACTGCGAAGAAATAAGCTGTTTTGAATCGGTTAAGAAAATAGGGCATTTGCACGAAGGGGAAACCATATGAATTCAGCTTTATCTGTTGATATTCCAGTCAAAGAATCATCAAATTTCGTAACGCCAATGATTATGGTCAGAGGCGTAGAAAAAACTTATCCAAATGGCACACATGCATTACAACGTTTAGACCTCAATATTGCGCGTGGTGAAATTGTCTCTTTGCTTGGACCATCGGGGTGTGGCAAAAGTACATTATTGAAAATGTTTGCTGACCTTGAGCAGCCTTCGGCGGGTCATGTGCGTTGGAACGGCAAGGCTGATATTCAGTCACAATGCAAAATGGCAATGGTATTTCAGGAAGCCACTTTAATGCCGTGGTCAAATATTGAAGATAATGTACGTTTACCTTTGGATTTAAGGCATGTTGCCAAGTCAGAAAGTACGCCAAAAGTCCACGAAGCTTTAAAAGCTGTAGGTTTGGATAAATTTGCCAAAGCCTATCCAAGAGAACTATCTGGCGGTATGCAAATGCGTGCTTCACTTGCAAGAGCATTGGTTACAGAACCTGATTTATTACTGATGGATGAACCCTTTGGCGCTTTAGATGAGTTTACGCGGCATAAATTAGATAGTGACATTCGCAAACTTTGGTCAGAGCGTGATCTAACGGTCGTGTTCGTTACCCATAGTATTTATGAAGCAGTTTATTTGTCTTCACGTGTGATTGTGATGGGTGCACGCCCAGGGCGAGTGGTTGCAGATCTACCTGTTGATGGACCGTATCAACGCGATGAATCTTTTAGAACCTCTGAAGGCTTTATCAAACAATGCTCTCATCTTTCTGAATTATTAGCCGAAGCAAGTGGAGGGCATGATCATGATTAAACCTTTATTGCAAAATCCTGCGATCCAGCGTATTGCTGCGCCACTGAGTTTAGGTTTGTTGCTACTTCTAGTTTGGCAACTGAGTTTTCAACAGATGAATATTCCTGTTTATATCGTGCCGAAACCGAGTGACATTGCAATGAGCATGATCAATCAATCTGGTTTGCTATTTGGTAGTTTATGGGTCACTTTGAAAATTACGATGTTGGCGTTTGCGTGTGCAGTCATCATTGGAACTTTGGTTGCTTTCGTATTTGTACAAAGTCGTGTGCTTGAGGCATGTTTTATGCCGTATGCAATTTTATTTCAGGTTACGCCGATTGTTGCAATTGCGCCATTGGTAATTATTTGGATTCAAAATACAACTTTGGCTTTGGTTGTGTGCGCCATGTTAGTGGCAATTTTTCCAATTTTAACCAATACAACTCTCGGGTTACGCAGCGTAAATAAAGGCTTGCTTAATTTATTTCAGATTAATAAAGCAAGCCGTTGGCAAATTTTAATGCGCTTACGAGTACCAAATGCATTGCCTTATTTCTTTGGTGGTTTACGAATTTCCTGTGGTTTGGCTTTGATCGGTGCAGTGGTATCTGAGTTTGTTGCAGGAGCAGGTGGTACTAGTGCTGGCTTGGCGTATCAAATCCTACAAGCGGGTTTCCAGTTAGATTTACCATTAATGTTTGCCGCTTTATTTTTAATTACTTGTACAGGTCTAGGATTATTTGTCGCGATGTCTTTGTTGAGTCGGATTTTCTTAAATAAATGGCATGAGAGTGAACAAGTATGATGAACAACAGTTATTTAATTAAAAATGCCCATGCGATTTTGACAGGTTTATCAGCGAATGCCGCGCGGTCTTCTGCTACTGATATTCGTATTCAAGATGGTAAAATTAAGGAAATAGGTCAGCTTAGGCAACAACCACATGAACAGGTGGTGAGTGCAAAAGATTGCGTTATTTATCCAGCGTGGGTCAATACACACCATCATTTGTTTCAATCTTTACTGAAAGGTGAGCCGCAAGGCTTAAATCAAAGCTTAACAGTTTGGCTTGCCAGCACCCCATATCGTTTTCGTGGTGCATTTGATGAAGAAACATTTAGAGTTGCAGTTCGTATTGGCTTAATTGAATTATTACGTTCGGGCTGTGCAACAGTTGCCGATCATCACTATTTATATTGGCCAAAAATGCCGTTTGATGGCGCTGCGATCTTATTTGATGAAGCAGATAAGTTGGGCATGCGTTTTGTGTTGTGTCGAGGTGGTGCAACACTCACGCGAGGTTTAGAAAGTGAATTACCACAGGCGTTGCGCCCTGAAAAGTTCGATGACTATATGGCGGATATTGAGCGCTTAGTGCATTTATATCATCAACCAAATAGTCATGCTTTTCGTAAAATTGTGATGGCGCCGACATCAACTTTGCACTCAACAACAGCGCAACAGTTTCGGGAAAGTGCCAAGATCGCGCGTCAACTAGGTATCCGAATGCATAGTCATTTATCTGAAACGGTAGATTATCTGGATGCGGCAAAAGCCAAATTTAACATGACGCCTGTGCAATATTGTGCCGAAAATGATTGGGTGGGAGATGATGTTTGGTTTGCGCATCTCGTGAAGCTATTACCAGAAGAAATTCAAATCTTGGGGCAAACCCATACAGGTATTGCACATTGCCCACAAAGTAATGCGCGTTTGGGCAGTGGTATTGCTGATTTAGTGACTTTAGAAAAGGCTGGCATGACCATTTCGATAGGTGTTGATGGAGCAGCATCAAATGAGGCTGCTGATATGTTGTCAGAAACACATGCAGCTTGGTTATTGCAACGTGCTCGAAAAGGGATGTTGGCTGTCCCACAGTACGAGGGTGGGCAATTTGAAGGCGGGGCTGATGCTGCGACTATTGAAGATATTGTACGTTGGGGCACAGTTGGAGGCGCTAAAATCTTAGGCTTAGATCAAGTGGGTACGATTGAAGTAGGTCAACAAGCTGATTTAGTGCTGTATCGTTTAGATGATCCTCGTTATTTTGGCTTGCATGATATGGCAATTGGCCCTGTTGCAAGTAGTGGTCGGGCACATATCCAAGCAATGTTTATCGCAGGGAAAATGGTGATGGAAAATGATCAAATTCCTGATTTAGATATGATGGAATTGGCTGCACAAGCTAAGGATGCAGTAAAACTCTTGCAACAGAGGAGTGTGGAAATGGCGAAAATAGCCTAAGCTAAAATAATGGATTACCTTATGAAATTGGATAGTACTTTTTCTTAAATAGTAACTATCCAAGAGTTAAAATCAGAGTGTCTATATTTTAGCTAAAAATTCGGTTGTATTTCCGCCTTCACATTTCCAATCTGCAAATACACCAATAAGTGAGCAAATTGCACAGCGACAGCCTATGTAGTACCAGCGGACATCATTTGATCCATCATAAAGTGCAACTGCAGATTCCAGTTCAAATTGTTGATTGTCACAAATACAAATATGTTCTTCTAGCTCAGCATCCTCAATATATTTAGCACTATCTCCCATTAAATGTGAGTGGTGACATTGAGTACAGATCCGCCTAGCAACTCCTTCATTTTCATCACTTTCTAAATAGAAAATATGGTTTCCATATCTACAAAAACTTGATGCAAATTCTTTTGTTTCATAGCCATTTAGGCGGCTATAACGAATGATCTCTAAACGCAAATCGTCTCGATTTATACCATACCAATATTTTTCTTTTTGATATAAAGACACTAAACACCTCTAATTCATTGTAAAGAAGCATCGTCATATTTCATGATTCAAATCTCCAAAAATCATCATTACTTATCATTAAATAATGGTACGGATTTAAATTTCAGTTTTATCGTGTTTAGTTATTTTCCATTTGGGTATTAAGAAATGTCGTATAAACGCATTTCATCAATTTGCAATCAGGTCATAAAATTGTATCAGCTAAAAAATTGGAAAAATCTTCCGAACAACCCATTTTATTTAACAAAATGGGTTATTTAGATTGGATTGAGGTGTGTTCTTCGATTGACTAGTGCGATCTACATTGTAGGTAAAACAGGCTGTTTAAAGGGGTTCAAAATTCTACCCCTCAAATCGTTGTACTACGCTCAACGGTATAATGCAGTTCAACCATGCCTTCACCCATTTGATGGACAGAGATCAATTTAAGTGTCGGGGCAAACACTCTGCGGGGAAATAAGGGCTTACCTTGTGCAAGGGTAACTGAACCAATTTGTATAATGAGTTCATCAAGTAAATTTGCATCGTAGAACTGTCCAGCCAATTCTCCACCACCTACAATCCAGATATTCTTGTCTCCGATTATGGATTGTATTTCAGCATAAACGGGAGTGATGTCTCCTTGCACAAAATGGATATTTGCCCCTTCAATTAAGGGTAGTTCACGACTGGAAAACACCCAAGCTGGCTGAGTATAAGGCCAAGATGAACCTGTTTCAGCAGCAACCTCTTCAGAATTATTTAATATCCATTCATAAGTTGCTGATCCCATCACTAAAGCACCAACATTTTTAATAAATGACGGATAACTTGAGTTATCCAGTTCACCTAAAGTAAATAACCATTCTAAAGAATCATTTTCAGTAGCAATAAATCCGTCTAGGCTACTCGCTGCAAAATATTGTACTTTCATCCTGATCATCTCCTTTATATAAAGGAGTATCTTAAAACGGATGTTTATTTAGATAAATTTTTTAAGTCGCATAAGCGACACTGAGTGTCGCTTTAATAAATCTAAGCTTGATAAGGATGATATTTATACCAATGTTCTGCAATTTGCTGACGCGTACATATCCAAACCTGATCATGGCTTTGAACATAATCCAAAAAGCGTTGCAATGCCTTAAAACGCGCAGGACGACCTAAAATACGGCAATGCATCCCAATCGATAACATTTTTGGGGATGTTGCGCCTTCTGTATACAACACATCAAAAGCATCTTTTAAATATTCAAAAAAATCCTCACTCCGATTAAAACCTGTTGGAGAAGCGAACTTCATATCATTGGTATCAAGGGTATAAGGAATAATAAGATGCGGACGAGTTTCGCCATTCTCTTTCGTCAATGATGACCAAAAAGGTAGGTCATCGCCGTAATAGTCACTGTCATATTGCACATGATCATAATCAGCTAACAGCTGACGTGTATTGGGACTATCGCGACCTGTGTACCAACCTGTCGGATACTCACCGAATAAATCTCTTAAAATTTGCATCGCCTCAGCCATGTGCGCTTTCTCTGTTTCAACATCGATATTTTGATAATGAATCCAACGCAAGCCATGAGAAACAACGTCATAGTGATTTTGTTTGATTGCTTCAACCACTAAAGGATTTCGTTGTAATGCCATCGCAACGGCAAAAATCGTCATCGGTAAATGACGTTTAGTAAACTCCTGTTGAATTCGCCAAAACCCGACACGTGAACCATACTCGTAGATGGAATCCATCGAAAGATGACGAGCAGGATAACTATCAGCCCCGCTAATTTCAGAGAGGAACTGCTCTGAGCCATCATCACCATGCAGAATATGTTTTTCACCGCCTTCTTCATAATTTAAAACAAATTGAACCGCAATTTTAGCTTGATTTGGCCACTGCGCATGAGGAGGGTGATTGGCATATCCGAGCATATCCCGAGGGTATTGAGCAGTGAGATGAGGCGATTTTTCTGAGATAGTCATGTGGATGCCTGATGATTCATAGTACGTGAAACTTCACATCAAATTACTCGATGATCTATTTTGGTGTCAAATAATAAATTTATTTAAATCATATGCTTATTTGATTTAATTTGGTGCGAATATCTTGCTTTATTCAAGTGGAATATTTCATCATGCCCGATTTTAGTGCCTCCATTTCTTCAATGATTTGATTCATCATGATTTGAGAAATTCTTGAAAGTTGTCGTTTTGGTGCAACACATAATGCAAGGGTGATGGGGTGCAATCCATTTTCTTTAATTGTTCTAAACTCAAACTCGCCACTTTCTATAAATGGGTAAACATCAAGATAACTCATGATGCTAATCCCCAAGTTTTGCTTGAGTAAAGAAATCATCATCCGAATATCATTACATTCAATTTGATGTCTTGGATTAAAGTCATGTTTCTTATATAAAGCAGTGACATGATCATGGATAATTAAAGGTGCAGCTGGAATAATGTGATTAGATTCAAGTGTATCTGAAAAATAGATGTGCTCTTTTGTAGCGAGAGGATGTTGTTTGGACATGACAATCCCAAGTGGCATTTCAATAAAAGCATTCACATGTAATTGGTGTTGATGTTTAGGATTTAGGATTAATCCAAAATCAAGTTCGGCATTTATCACCATTTCAGCCACGTGATCGCTATCCAAAATGCGGATATTGAAATTGATCCATGCATATTGTTGATGTATGGATTGAATGACTTGCGTCACAAAGCTTTCACTTAAAGCAGAAATCATTCCAAACTCAATTGTGCCACGCTGTAGCCCCTGAATTTCATTCAAACGCTTTTGTGTCATTTGAAAATCTTTTTGCCAACTGCGTAAATCAGCATAGAGAAGCTCACCAGCTAATGTGAGTTTTAAACCATTTGGCAGCCGTTCAAATAATGCAACGCCAAGCTCTTCTTCCGCAAGAACAATTTGTCTGTGTACCGCTGAAACTGAAATATAAAGTTGATCGGCAGCTTTTCGCAGACTTCCTGTTTTAGCGACCGCAATAAAATATTCAGCAAAACGTGAAAATGGTAATGCCATTGCACATTCTCTTTAGATAAAAGCATTGCGGAGAGAAAAGCAATTTTAGTGCCGATCTGTTCTAGTTTTTAGAATGCTTCATTGAGATCATTCTAATAGACGAAAAATAAGATATCCCCCAAACTATTTTTAGACAAAGAGATCAATGATCTACAGAAAAAATAGTGTGAGCACAACATGAATGCGATTCCTCTGATTAACCTGCCAAATAAGCCATGCCATAGCCAATTTGATGATCAAGATTGGCAAATCTTGGCGCAACATTGGTATCCTGTTGCGCGTGTTGAAGATGTGACCACGAAGCCTCAGCAAGTCACACTGCTTGATCTGAATATGGCAATTTATAAAACTGAGTCAGGAACTATTCATTTAATTCGAGACATTTGCCCACATCGAGGTGTGCCATTAAGTAAAGGATGGGTGAATGGGGAAACGATAATTTGTCCCTATCATGGGCTACATTTCAATGAAGAAGGCAAATGTACCAAGATTCCTGCGCAACCTGATCTGACAAAAATTTCAGATCGTTTCACCCTAACCAAGTTTCCTGTCGTTATAAAATATGGCTTGGTGTGGACGAGCATTTTAGGTCGAGATGAAAGCGCTGCGAATTTCCCAGCACTAGAAACGTGGGAGAGTGATCAGCATCAAGCGATTTTGCCACCTTATGTTGATATTGCGGGTTCAAGTGGTCGTCAATTAGAGGGTTTTATTGATGTGGCGCATTTTGCATGGGTGCATCATGAAGCTTTTGCAGACCGTGAAAATCCAGTTGTTCCGAAATATTCGACAGAACGTACCGATTATGGTTTACACACTGAATATGTCAGTAATGTGAGTAATTATCCACATGGGATGCAGCATCTCGCACCCGATAATTTTTTATGGGAGCGTATTTTTGACGTGTATCCGCCGTTTTCAGCAGTGCTGACGATTCATTTCCCAAATGATGGTGTATTAAAAATTTTAAATGCTTGTTGCCCGATGTCGCACAACAAAACACGTTTATTTGTGCCTTTGACCCGTAATTTTGATACGACAGGGGATTTACAAGCCGTCTATGATTTTAATGCACAGATTTTTGCTGAAGATCAAGAAATGGTGGAAGCTCAGAAGCCTGAAGAGTTGCCTTTAGATATTAGTATGGAAGCACATTTTGAAGCCGATCGCTCATCAACAATGTATCGTCGTATTTTGGCTGAATGGGGGCTAAGTAAACGCTATAGGGTTTAACGATCAATCATCTACTTTATAGAAATCATTTTAATTCGCATCAAAAGTGTTTATTTATTCGTATTAATCGATCTTTCATTAAAGAAAGATTCGCGATTTAACAGACAATCCAGATGACTTATTTGTATAAGCTTGTATATACAAATATTCAAAAATTCATTTACAATGACTTCGGGTATTTTTGTATGAGTTTTAGTCGATGTCAACAGCTTCCAAGCAGACTGATCTGGACTTGTCTTTAGCTGAAGACAGTCCTGTTCCTTTGTATTTACGTGTGAAACAAATGATTTCACAGAAGATCTACGAAGGAACGTGGACGGTAAATAAAAAGATTCCTTCTGAAAGTGAATTGGTAAAGTTACTGGGTTGTAGTCGTATGACAGTCAATCGTGCGTTACGTGAACTCACCAGTGAAGGCTTACTTGTACGCATCCAAGGCGTAGGTTCTTTTGTTGCCGAAGGGCAAGGACGAACTGCTTTATTTCATGTGAATAATATTGCTGAAGAAATTATCGCGCGTAATCATAAGCATCATGCAGAGGTATTGATTTTAGAGCAAATTCAAGCGAATACTGAACAAAGTGTTTTGATGCAAATACGAGAGGGACAAAAGTTATTCCATTCAATCATTGTGCATTATGAAAATGATGTGCCTGTGCAAATAGAGGATCGTTTAGTCGATCCAGTTTTGATTCCTGAATATTTGGCACAAGATTTTACTTCGATTACTCCCAATGCATATCTTATGTCAAAAGCGCCTGTTACAGAGGGTGAGCATGTAGTCACTGCAATTTTGGCTTCTGCTCAAGAAAGTAAATGGTTAAAGATCAATAAAACTGAACCTTGTTTGTTGATTCGTCGTCGTACATGGTCGCACAAACAACTCATCTCTAGTGCACGATTGATTTATCCGGGTAGCCGCTATTACCTTGAAGGCAAGTTTACCCAATGATTGAGCATCGAGACTTAACTCATTATAAAAAGATGCGATGGAAAAATGGTGCTGGCTATACATTTGAGCTTGCCCGAAGTGCAGGTGATGACTTAGACGCATTTGACTGGCGTATTTCGATGGCTGATGTCAAAACATCGGGTGACTTTTCTAAATTTTCTGGTCTACAACGTATCTTGACGGTGCTAGAGGGTCAGGGACTTGTGTTGCATATTGACGGTGAGGCTAGACAACTCAATACTTTGCAGTCCGCGCAATTCAGCGGAAGTAGTGCCGTGAGTTGTGAGTTAATTGCAGGAACAGTCCGTGATTTTAATTTGATTTATGATCCGCAAAAATTGCTTGCTCGCTATCACTGGATTACTCAAACTTCAACAACTGAGATTTTCAGCTCGGCTGATCTGGTTTTCATTTTTAATCAAAGTCTTGAAGCATTGGAAATTATAATTGATCAACAAATCTTCCATCTTAAACATCAAGAAAGTCTCTTGATTGACCAAGAAAAACGATTGAAAAGTATTGTTTTAACTGAACAGCAATTAAAGCAAACTTGTCTAATCGAACTCACAAAAATTTAACTTTTCCTTACTTTTTTGAAACCCATACAATTTGTAGTTGTATGGGTTTTTTATTGAGATTTAAAAAATAAATCTTTTTATTTCATTGCTTTGAAATTTATTTTTATGAATGGAATGAAATGCATCTTTTCAAGATAAAAGATTTGTGTAGTATATGGATGTATATACAAGTTAATACATTGCTATACAGTAAAAGCAGTTTAATTTGCGGTTCAAATCTCAAAGGAAGGAGTCCGATCGTGACTACAATGACAACAAAATTTCGTGACATAGAAATTCGCGCACCACGCGGTACAAAGCTCAATGCGAAAAGCTGGTTGACCGAAGCACCGTTACGCATGTTGATGAATAATCTTGACCCTGACGTTGCAGAGAATCCGAAAGAGCTTGTTGTTTACGGTGGGATTGGTCGTGCTGCACGTAACTGGGAATGCTTTGACAAGATTGTTGAAACGCTTAAAAACTTAGAAACAGATGAAACCTTATTGGTTCAATCTGGCAAGCCTGTTGGTGTATTTAAAACGCATAAAGACGCGCCACGCGTTTTAATTGCAAACTCGAATTTAGTACCGCATTGGGGGAACTGGGAGCATTTCAACGAATTGGATGCCAAAGGTCTTGCAATGTATGGCCAAATGACGGCGGGTTCTTGGATTTATATTGGTAGCCAAGGCATCGTTCAAGGAACTTACGAAACTTTCGTCGAAGCTGGTCGCCAACATTATAATGGCAATTTAACGGGTCGTTGGGTACTTACTGCTGGTTTAGGCGGTATGGGCGGTGCTCAACCATTGGCTGCAACACTTGCTGGTGCATGTTCACTGAATATCGAATGCCAACAAGCCAGTATCGATTTCCGTTTACGTACTCGTTATGTCGATGAGCAAGCAACGGATTTAGATGATGCTTTAGCGCGTATTGAAAAATATACTAAAGAAGGCAAGGCGATTTCGATTGCACTGCATGGCAATGCTGCTGAAATTTTACCTGAGCTGGTTCGTCGTGGTGTCCATCCTGATATGGTTACGGATCAAACCAGCGCACATGATCCATTGAATGGTTACCTGCCAATTGGTTGGACATGGGAAGAATATCGTCAACGTGCTAAAACTGAGCCTGAAGCAGTTGTTAAAGCTGCTAAACAATCTATGGCGAAGCATGTTCAAGCAATGTTAGATTTCCAAAAAATGGGCGTACCAACCTTTGACTATGGCAACAACATCCGTCAAATGGCACAAGAAGAAGGCGTGGAAAACGCATTTGATTTCCCAGGCTTTGTTCCAGCTTATATTCGCCCATTATTTTGTCGCGGTGTAGGTCCATTCCGTTGGGTTGCACTTTCAGGTGATCCAGAAGACATCTATAAAACAGATGCAAAAGTAAAAGAGTTAATTCCTGATGATGAGCATTTGCATCGTTGGTTAGATATGGCACGTGAACGTATTAGCTTCCAAGGTCTACCAGCGCGTATTTGCTGGGTTGGTCTAGGATTACGTGCAAAATTAGGTTTAGCATTTAATGAAATGGTACGTAGTGGTGAACTTTCAGCACCAATCGTGATCGGTCGTGACCACTTGGATTCAGGTTCGGTTGCTAGCCCTAACCGTGAAACCGAGTCAATGCAAGATGGTTCAGATGCCGTTTCGGATTGGCCATTACTCAATGCTTTATTAAATACAGCTGGCGGTGCAACTTGGGTGTCATTACATCACGGTGGTGGTGTAGGGATGGGCTTCTCTCAACACTCTGGAGTTGTGATCGTATGTGATGGTACAGATGAAGCAGCAGCGCGTATTGCTCGTGTACTCACCAATGACCCAGCAACAGGGGTCATGCGTCATGCTGATGCAGGTTATGACATCGCGATTGATTGCGCGAAAGAGCAAGGTTTGAACTTGCCAATGATCACGCAATAAAAATACATGGATAACGATTACGGTGCTTTTTGCAATTGTGCAAGCAGCATCGTAAGAGAACAATAGAGTGCAAAACAGGACGCCAACATGGAACTTCTTATTCAACCCGGCAAACTTACGCTAGCTGATCTCCGCAAAGCATATTTAAATCCGATCAAAGTTAAGTTAGATGACAGCGCATCGGATGCGATCAATGCCAGTGTCGCTTGCGTCGAAAAAATCGTAAATGAAGGGCGTACTGCCTACGGTATCAACACTGGTTTTGGTTTACTTGCATCGACTAAAATTGCACCTGAAGATTTAGAAAAATTACAACGCTCTTTGGTTCTTTCGCATGCAGCTGGTGTTGGTGAAGCATTGGATGATGCGATGGTACGTTTAATTATGCTACTCAAAGCAAATAGCTTGGCGCGTGGTTTTTCAGGTATTCGCCGTAAAGTGATTGATGCCATTCTTGCATTGATTAATGCAGAAGTTTATCCGCATATCCCATTAAAAGGTTCTGTTGGTGCTTCTGGTGATTTAGCACCTTTGGCGCATATGTCTTTGGTATTACTTGGTGAAAGTAAAGCACGTTACAAAGGTGAATGGTTGCCTGCGGTTGAAGCTTTGAAAAAAGCAGGTTTAGAGCCGATTTCACTTGCTGCAAAAGAAGGCTTGGCATTACTTAACGGTACGCAAGTTTCCACTGCTTATGCATTACGTGGTCTATTTGAGTCAGAAGATCTTTTTGCTGCTGCGACAGTATGTGGCGGCTTAAGTGTAGAGGCAATGTTGGGTTCACGAGCGCCATTTGATGCACGTATCCATGCAGTCCGTGGTCAACGTGGTCAAATTGATGTGGCAGCTGCTTATCGTGACTTACTTACTGAGTCTAGTGAGATTGCACATTCACATGAAGACTGTAGCAAAGTTCAAGACCCTTATTCATTACGTTGCCAACCACAAGTGATGGGTGCTTGTTTAACTCAAATTCGTCAAGCCGCAGAAGTATTGGAAATCGAAGCCAATGCTGTATCAGATAACCCATTGGTATTTGCAGCTGAAGGCGATGTGATTTCAGGTGGTAACTTCCACGCTGAACCTGTCGCAATGGCAGCGGATAACTTGGCTTTGGCTTTGGCTGAAATTGGTTCTTTATCTGAGCGTCGTATCTCAATGATGATGGATCGCCATATGTCACAACTTCCACCATTTTTGGTGGCAAATGGTGGTGTGAATTCAGGCTTTATGATTGCGCAAGTGACAGCTGCAGCTTTGGCAAGTGATAACAAAGCACTGGCGCATCCAGCAAGTGTTGACAGCTTACCAACTTCTGCAAACCAAGAAGATCATGTTTCGATGGCACCAAATGCGGGTAAACGCTTGTGGTACATGGCTGATAATGTGCGCGGGATTTTAGCGGTAGAGTGGCTTGGTGCATGCCAAGGTCTAGATTTCCGTGAAGGTTTAAAAAGTTCTCCTAAACTTGAACGTGCGCGCAAAGTGCTACGTGATCAAGTGCCTTACTACAGTGAAGATCGTTTCTTTGCACCTGATATTGAGCAAGCAAGTGGATTGTTAGCTAGTGGCTGCTTAAACGAATTACTGATCGAAAAGCTACTGCCAAGCCTAGCTTAACTGAAATGTGATCTATAAAACGACCACTAGGAGTGGTCGTATCTAACTAAATTTCCTAAGGATTGGAGATAATAATGTCACAGAGCTCCACATTACAGCGGGGTTTAAACACCCGTCATATCCGTTTCTTGGCTTTAGGTTCAGCGATTGGAACGGGACTTTTTTACGGTTCTGCAACAGCAATAAAAATGGCAGGCCCTTCAGTTTTGCTCGCATATATCGTTGCAGGGATTGCAATTTATATCGTTATGCGTGCATTAGGTGAAATGGCTGTTCAAAATCCAGTTTCTGGTTCATTTAGTGAATATGCTTCTCAATACATTGGCCCATTGGCAGGTTTTACTACGGGTTGGACTTATGTTTTTGAAATGATCATTGTCGCTTTGGCTGATGTCACTGCTTTCGGGATCTATATGGGATTCTGGTATCCCGATGTACCTCGATGGATTTGGATTTTATCGCTGATTATGTTCCTAGGTGCGATCAATCTTATACACGTCAAAGTATTTGGTGAACTAGAGTTTTGGTTATCGATTGTCAAAGTCACTGCGATTGTTGCGATGATTTTAGGTGGTTTGGGACTCATGTTCTACGGATTCCATGCGGATCACAGCGGTTTCACTACAGGTATTCAAAATTTATGGGTACATGAAGGTTTTATGCCGAATGGTATCGCAGGTTTAGTTGCGTGTTTATCAGTCGTGGTGTTTGCATTCGGTGGTATTGAAATCATTGGGATTACTGCTGGTGAATCTCAAGATCCTAAAACCTCTATTCCTAAAGCGATCAATGCCGTTCCAGTACGTATCTTATTGTTCTATGTACTAACAATTTTTGTCTTAATGTCGATTTTCCCGTGGAATCAAATTGGTAGCCAAGGCAGCCCATTTGTACAAATTTTTGAAAATTTAGGGATTGGTTCAGCGGCAACGATTTTAAATATTGTGGTGATTACAGCAGCTGTATCTGCCATTAACAGTGATGTGTTTGGTGCAGGTCGTATGCTGTTTGGTATGGCAAATCGTGGTCAAGCGCCACAAGTTTTCCAAAAGCTTTCTCGTAATGGGGTGCCTTGGATGACTGTTGTGGTGATGGCAGGTGTGTTGTTGATTGGCGTGGTATTGAACTATCTGATCCCAGAAAATGTGTTCATCATCATTGCCTCAATCGCTACATTTGCCACAGTTTGGGTATGGCTGATGATCTTACTTTCACAAGTTGTGATGCGCCGTAAATTATCATCTGCTCAAATCAAAGAGCTCGATTTCCCAGTGATTGGTTGGCCATATGCACCTACATTTGCGATTGCATTCATGGTGTTTATCTTGGCAATGATGGGATATTTCCCTGATTCACGACCAGCAATTTATGTGGGTATTACGTGGTTAATCTTACTTTGTATTGCATACAACATTTGGGTCAAACCTAAACCGAATGCTGTCAAAGTTGATGATCATCTATCACCAAGTATCAAAATGGAAAGCTAATAACAGAATGACTTGAGCGCAGATTGCGCTTGAGTCATTTGAGGAATAGTCAATGAAAAAGCTTTGGAAAAACTGTCATATTGCAACCATGCAAAATGGACAATATTCCAGTATCGAAAATGCTGCAATCGTTACTGATAGTGAAATCATTCACTGGATTGGTTCGCAACAAGATATTCCATCTGATGATTATGCAGAGATAGTAGATTTAGCTGGCGCATGGGTAACACCGAGTTTTATTGATTGCCATACGCATAGCGTTTTTGGTGGCAATCGTAGCGTTGAGTTTGAAAAACGCTTACAAGGAGTGAGCTATGCTGAAATTGCAGCGAGTGGGGGCGGTATTGCCAGTACAGTGCGTGCAACGCGCGAGGCGAGCGAAGAACAATTACTTGCATCTGCATTGAAACGAATTCGCTGTTTACTTCAAGATGGTGTAACAACCATCGAAATTAAATCCGGTTACGGTTTGGATTATACCAACGAGCGAAAAATGCTCCGTGTGATTCGCCAAATCGCTGATATGCTGCCGATGACAGTGAAAAGTACTTGTTTGGCTGCACATGCTTTACCGCCTGAGTATAAAGATCAGAGCGATGCATATATTGAGCATATCTGTACAGAAATGCTGCCTAAACTGCATCAGGAAGGTTTAGTTGATGCGGTAGATGCATTCTGTGAACATTTGGCATTTTCTCCAGCGCAAGTTGAACGTGTATTTCAGACAGCTCAAGCGCTTCATTTACCTGTGAAGCTTCATGCCGAACAACTTTCATCGTTAGGTGGTTCGAGTCTAGCTGCGCGTTACCATGCATTGTCAGCCGATCATTTGGAATATATGACTGAAGATGATGTCAAGGCGATGGCTGCTGCGGGTACAGTTGCGGTGTTATTACCGGGTGCATTTTATTTATTACGTGAAACGCAGTTCCCACCATTAGCTCTTTTACATCAGCATGGGGTACGTATTGCTCTATCAACGGATTTAAATCCGGGGACTTCGCCAACACTATCGCTGCGTCTTATGTTGAATATGGCCAGCACTTTATTTCGTTTAACGCCTGAACAAGCCTTAGCTGGTGTCACGCTTCATGCCGCATATGCGCTTGGATTGCAAAACACGCATGGCTCGTTGGAGCAGGGTAAGGTCGCTGATTTTATTGCTTGGGATATTGAACATCCTTCCGAGGTTGTTTATTGGCTCGGCGGCGATTTACCTAAGCGTATTGTTCGCCATGGCAATGAAATCTCAGTTTAAGGTCTAACACAATTTAAAATAGTGAAGCATTATGAATCATTCATTTAAGTGGCAAGGTCGAAATGATGGCGAGGGTGAAGCTCACTTACGCCTACATCAAGTGGTCAATATAAGCCAGCATCCCTCATATGCATTGATTGGCTTTAGTTCGGATGAAGGGGTAAAGCGTAACAAAGGGCGAATCGGTGCGGCAGATGCGCCTGATATGATTCGTGCACAACTTGCTAATCTTCCAGTCCACCAGCCGATTAGTATTGCTGATCTGGGCACAGTAGTTTGTGATCAGGGTAAATTAGAACAGGCTCAAGCTGAATTAGCTGATTGCGTAGAAAGAGCGCTGCAACAAGGTATTAAACCTGTGGTGTTAGGTGGTGGCCATGAAGTTGCATTTGGAAGTTTCTCAGGATTGTTTCAATATATTCGCAACAACGAGCCGAATGCAAAAATTGGAATTATCAACTTTGATGCACATTTTGATTTGCGTGAAGCTGAACAAGTCACTTCAGGTACGCCATTCTTAAACGCTGCAAAATTGTCCGAACAGCATCAGCAAGATTTTCATTATTTATGTATTGGTGTGGCAAAACATTCAAACACAAAAGCGCTGTTTGAAACCGCTGATCGACTGAATTGCGAATATATATACGATCAGCAACTTCACTTACTAAATATTGATCATTTGAACAAAAAAATTAACAGTTTTATAGAAAAAATCGACCACTTATACATTACAGTAGATATGGATGTATTTAGTGCCTGCATTGCTCCCGGTGTCAGTGCACCAGCGGTCAAAGGAATTGATCTAACAGTCTTTGAACCATTGTTACAAGCCATTAAGAAAACAGGAAAAATTCGTGTTTTTGATGTGGCTGAATGCAATCCACGGTTTGATTTGGACAATCGTACAGCCAAATTAGCCGCGTATATTATTTTTAATTACTTATTCGATTGATGGATCTGCTGCGTTGATCCATCAATTTTAGTTTTATAAGGATAGACAATGTCTAATTTATCTTATGTCTCCCAAAATGACGGTCCATGGCAAACTTACCTCGAACAAATCGATCGTGTTGCGCCATATTTAGATGATCTCAAAGACTACATTGACACACTGAAACGTCCTAAGCGTGCTTTAATCGTTGATGTGCCAATCGTAATGGATGATGGTTCGATTCGTCATTTTGAAGGTTATCGTGTTCAGCACAACTTATCTCGTGGTCCGGGTAAAGGCGGTATTCGCTACCATCCAGATGTGGATTTAAATGAAGTTATGGCGCTTTCTGCGTGGATGACGATTAAAACTGCTGTTGTAAACTTACCATTTGGTGGTGCTAAAGGCGGTATTCGTGTTGACCCTCGTCAACTTTCTCCTCGTGAGTTAGAGCGTTTAACACGTCGTTATACTAGTGAAATTGGTCATATTATTGGCCCTCAAAAAGATATTCCAGCTCCAGACGTAGGTACAAATCCAAACGTAATGGGTTGGATCATGGATACTTATTCATCTGGTCAAGGTCACACTGTGACTGGCGTTGTAACTGGTAAGCCAGTTCATTTAGGTGGTTCTTTAGGCCGTATCAAAGCGACTGGTCGTGGTGTATTTATCACGGGTCAACAAGTTGCTGAAAAAATTAAATTGCCTTTAGAAGGTGCTAAGGTTGCAGTTCAAGGTTTTGGTAACGTAGGTAGTGAGGCAGCTTATTTATTTGCTGATTCAAAATCTAAAATCGTTGCGATCCAAGATCATACGGGTACGATTTCAAACCCTGAAGGCATTGATGTAGCTGCATTGAAAACCTATCTTGAAAGCAATCCAGGTGTTGGTGGATTTGCTGGCGCGCAAGCAATCAGTGATGAAGCATTCTGGGATGTAGAGATGGATATCTTAATTCCAGCTGCATTAGAAGGTCAGATTACTGTAGAACGCGCTCAAAAATTAACTGCGAAGTTAGTCCTTGAGGGTGCAAACGGTCCAACTTACCCTGACGCTGACGATATTTTAGTTCAACGTGGTGTAACGATTGTTCCAGACGTAATCTGTAATGCTGGCGGTGTAACTGTATCTTACTTCGAGTGGGTACAAGATATGTCGAGCTACTTCTGGTCTGAAGAAGAAATTAACGAAAGACTTGATAAGCTGATGATCCAAGCGATCAATGACGTATGGCACACTTCAAGTGAAAAAGCTTGTACGTTAAGAACAGCAGCCTTCATTTTAGGTTGTGAGCGTATCTTAAAAGCGCGTAAAGAACGTGGTATTTTCCCAGGTTAATGGATTTAATCTGAACACGATTCGACGACCTTAAAACCATTGTTTTAAGGTCGTTTTTATTTTAATCAAGGAAAAAATCTTTCTGTAGATTAGTATTTCCCTCAATACAAGCATAATCTTCAAAATCAGTGATACCGACTCTAGATAATGCTTGTTCATCAGTCAAACTATGTCCACTAAGCTCACCTTTTACAGTTGTGTAAATTGTATAGGCTGCATCAGCCATGATTTCAGGTTTACGACTGACGTGTTGTGTATTTTCCTCACCTAAATTCTTTGATACAGCTGCCGTTGCAATATAGGTTTCTGGCCATAAGGTATTACAAGAAATCCCATATTGGCGAAATTCCTCAGCCATGCCTAAAGTAAGAATCGTCATTCCATATTTAGACAGTGCATAAGGGGATAACATACCTAACCATTTAGGTGACATATTTACGGGTGGAGATAGACTAAGAATATGTGGGTTTTCCGATTGTTTTAAGAAGGGCAAAGCCGCTTGCGCACATATGAATGTCGCGCGATGGTTAATATTCTGAATTAAATCATATTGTTTTAATGAGGTTGATTCGATACCAGTGAGTGCAATTGCACCTGCATTATTGATGAGTACGTCAATACCATCGAAAGTTGATGCTGCTTGTTGGATGGCGAGCTGAATTTGTTGTTCATCACGCACATCTAAAATTAAAGGAAGTGCTTTGCCACCTGCTGCTTCGATTTCTTCAGCAACACTATAAATTGTTCCAGATAGCTTCACCGTTTCCACTGCTGTTTTAGCCGCGATCACAACATTTGCTCCCGTTTGAGCAGCTTTTAAGGCAATCGCTCTGCCGATTCCACGGCTCCCACCTGTAATAAAAACTGTTCTTCCTTGCATATTTTTCATCATCATTCCTCATTGTATTTTTATAAAAAAGCGAATTAAATCATAAATGGATGTGCATACTTTTCTTGATCAAAAATTTGGCGTTGTTTTGCTATCTGCACAAGACGATTGCGTAGTTGTGTTTTGATCACAGCATAAGTTAAACGATGCTTTTGTGCCATTTCCTCAGCAAATTTCAAAGTTTCTGCTTGTAATGATTCAACGGGGTGAATTTGACTGACAACTTGAGATTGTAAACATTCAAGACCCGTCATGGTTTTACTGGTTAATGCCATTTCCCATGTTGCATGACGATTTGGCAGCAATTGCACGATTTCGGCAATTGTATCGGTGAATGGAATAGTGAGGTTGACCTCTGGGAAGCAGAAACGACCTTTATCTGCACGCATAAATCTAAAATCACATGCTGAAGCCAAGATTGCGCCACCAGCATAGGCATTACCATTGATTTCAGCAATCACAGGTAAATTGAGTAGCGCTAATCGAAGCAACATATTTTCAAGTTGAACTGTAAAGGCTTTTTTCTCTTCGATTGATTGCTGCATGAGCCAAGCTAAATCCAAACCATTGCAAAAAGTCTTGGTATGATCACTTCGAATAATGAGGCTGGCATTATTTTGATCACTTTCGATTTCATCAAAAATTTCTAAGTATTCTTTCAAGACTGTTTTATTCAGTGCATTTTCTTGATCGCCATTCTGTAAGGTCAAAAGGTAAACGGATTGTTGTTTATCGAGAGACATGGTTGCCATTTCCGCAACTCCTATGAGCTTATATTCATCATTTACTGACTGATTATTTCGAATATAAGACTCGCGCAATAGGTGAGACTATGCCATATTAATGATCATTTTAGGACATGAGCAACTTTATGCGTGATCCTTTTGGACTATTCCAAGAAACGATTTCAGTGTCATATGCGCATATATTATTAGAAATTACACATGAGTATGACATTGACTATCAAACTGTTTTACAAGATACAGGTCTTGTTTTCTCAGAAATGAAACAGACTGATGCCAAGATGAGTGCGCATCAATGGTCTAAATTGGTAGTTAATGCATTACAACTCACGGATAATCATCGTCTTGGAATTGAATATGGGCAGAAGTTGCGCCCAACTTCTCATGGTGCGTTAGGCTTTGCTTTTCTAAGTTGTGCTGATGTTGAAACCGCTTTGAACTTATGCCAACAGTATTTCTGTACGCGCATTCAAAATTTTGTACCCGAATGGCGAGTTGAAGAGGACTTTGTCTATGTCTATTTAGATGATGTTCATCCTGTAAAATTAGGCAATGAACAACAATCAGCTCAATTAAGAGCTTTTCTCATTGAAAGTTTAATTTTTGGAGCAATTCATTTTCTAGCTTTATTTTCACAAGAACTAGCCGAAGAGTGTGATGTGTATTTAGATTGGCTACAATCACAAGACTATGCTGCTATTTCATTAGCATCTATTTCTCTGAATTTTAATCAAAAACGTAATGGTTTTAGATTTCCAAAAAAATATCTGCATTGTAAAAATCAAAATGCCGATCAAATGTCTTTTCAGCAGGCACTTTTATACTGTGAAAATGATAAAGGCAAGTTGATTAAGGAAACGTATCGAGACCTACAAAAAAGTATTCGTTTAGAGTTACTCTACAATGCAAGCAATGGTTATCCAACATTACCGATGATCGCTGAACGTTTGAATATGTCTGAAAGAACGATCAAAAGACATTTGCAAGCTCAAGGAACAAACTTTCTTCAGATATTATCTGAAGTGCGATTTAGTGAAGCAAAAAAGCTATTACAACAACAGCAATATAGTATTCAGGATATCGCAGATATTGTGGGCTATGAAGAAGCCACCAACTTTATTCGTGCTTTTAAAAAGAATTTTGGAGAGACACCAAGTCAGTATCGAAAAAGGTTTTTATTACAATGAAATGATATTATTTTTAAGGCTGTTTAAATAGTAATAAGTGAGTTGAATGTAGTCTGGTCGAACCCCCATCTTGTTTCAGTATAAACCTGCGGTTCGTTCTACTTTACGATACGTTGTTTATCATTCGGCAAAAGTAAGCAAAACCATTGTCATCCACAAAACCTATTTAATTTTTCACCTACTTTAACTTTGTTGATAAACACGATCTTTTTAATCGCTCGCAGCTTTGGGATGACGTTTCGGTGGATCAAAATTTAAGTATCATTCAAAGAAATTAGTTTCATTCATCTGACATAGAATGCTGAATCGTTTGAATAAACAATTCCACCGAATACTTAATCTGCTCGCTCCATTCAAAAGAACAATTCATACGAATATAGTGCTGATGTGATGGCAAGACATTAAAAAGAGGACTAGGTGCAACACCTATTTGCTGTTGAATCAATTTTTCATAGACTTGCATACTACTGATTTTTTCAGGGAGTTGAATCCATAGGAAATAACCACTTGGATAATTATAAACTTGGCAATCAGCAGGTAAATGTTGTTTCAGGTAATTAAAAAATTGTTTCTTATTCTTCTCCAAAGCGCGTCTTAATACTCTTAAATGCTTTTCATAATGATGATGCGCTAAAAACTCAACCAGCACGTTTTGAATCAATGCATTTGCAGAAATCGTGCTCATGAGCTGTAGGTGTTGAATATGTTCAGAAAATTTACCCGCATAAACCCAACCAATACGAAAGCCAGAGCCCAAAGTTTTAGAAAATGATGAGCAGTGCAGTACTAAATTTTGCTGATCGTAATATTTCATTGGCAATGGTTTTTTAGAGCTATAAAACAATTCCTCATAAACATCATCCTCAATTAAATGGATTTGATGTTCATGCAAAAGTTTCGCGATTTTATATTTCATTTCATCACTGACGGTAAAGCCGATTGGATTATGTGCATTCAACATGAACCAGCATACTTTGATCGGATAAGTTTTTATAACCTGCTCAAAAGCTTCAAAATCAAAACCATGTTGAGGATGTTCAGGAATGGTAATAACTTTCAAACCTAAGCGTTCCGCAGCTTGCCATGCGCCATAAAAAATGGTCTGTTGTAATAAAATATAATCGCCCGGCTGCGTAATTGCTTGTAATGAAAGATTAAGTGCATCTAAGCCGCCTGATGTGATCACGATGTCATCAGCTTCGGTCGGAATTCCTTGCATACAATAACGTTGGGCGATCAGCTTTCTTAATTCAAGATTTCCGGGTGGCAAATTAGTGGTCTGATCATAACTATGTCGATTTCGAGACAGTTGTCCCATGATTTGAATTAATTTGGGTGGATAGAGTAATTGGCTATCAGGAAAAGCAGAGCCTAAAGGAACAATCTGTTTTGGCTGAATCGATTTGAGATATTTAAATACAAGTGAGTTAATTTCAATTTTAGGGTTCAAAGAAACCACAGAATAAGCTTGTGGGATTTGAGAAGCCGTTTGTTCAGCAACGAAATAACCCGATTTTTCTTTAGAGTAAATAAGACCTTGAGACTCTAACTCTTGATAAGCATTCATCACGGTAATTAAGCTAAAACCTGAACGTTGCACTTGCTCTCGAAGAGAAGGTAATTTTGTATGTGGTTGCCATGTACCATTTTCAATGAGTAACTTCAGGTTTTGCGCTAGCTGTTCTGATTTATACATAAAATTTGGAGTCTAAACCTAATCTGTAGTTGTTAGATTTCATAAATAATTATTATTTTATAACAGATTTTTGGTGAGTCGTGCATCTGTTATATTTTTTTAGTGTAACTCTGTAGCTATTCAATAACTTTCCAGACGCTCAAAATAACAGCATGAACTCAGAGCATGATTTGAAGGTTTTCATGCTCTAGAAATGATGATTTAGGTTGAATGGTGTATCACAATGTTTATCACGAAAGAACTCAATTCGATCATACAACTGTTCAATGGCTTAGCACCATCGCAAGCTGTACAAGAGCAGTTGCAGTTTGAGTATGTAAATCTTGAAGCGACATTGTTACGAGCAAAGGTGCTGAGGGATTTTTCTAAAGATCAGGTTGTATATATAGCTCAAGCGAAAATCGATGAAAATGATAATAATCTTGGTTATTTATTTGCGCCATTTATCATTGCCAATCTAAATCAACCTGTGATCTATAGCACGCCTGTTTCAATGTCTGTTTTAAGCATTTTGAATCAATATTATCAGGCTGAGAAAAATCTAAACCTGAGAATCGAAGAAGTGATTCAGAGTTTAAAACTTCATATTGATTTGGTTGATCAAGTAAACACCGAGCAAGACTTTTTATTTAGTCGTTTGATTAAAGCGCTTTGTCGAGCAGATGTTTCACAGATTTTTTTAATCACGCATTTAACTTTGGATATACAGCAACTGAAACAGTTACAGAAATATTTGAATGTTGAAATCTTTGTTATTAAAGCAGATCGATCTGAGAACCTAATTCAAGATGAAATGATTCATCTCAGAAAACTACTGTTCAAGAACAAAGATGAGATGCACAAAGAGGTGTGCGGTTTGTATTCAAATCTAAACGCAAATTTGGTCTCTCAAACTGGAAATTTTAATCATTCACAAGCCAAGCATTTGATCGAAGATATGTTTTATTCAGAGCATATCTTTGAAAAATTGTCGGTTTATGCCGAGTATCTACAAACCCGTATTCAAAATGGTGCAAGTTACAAAGCCTTATCCATCGCCTGAATTGAATAACTGAATTTTGTATATTTTAGGAGTAAAGCTCATGTCACAAGAGCAATCAAAATTTCCATATTTAGCAGTTGGCATCAGTATCTTGTTAGGTTGTTTGTTTCTCGTTTTTTTCTTTCTCGCTATCAGTCATCAACCTGATTATATGCCTTCGCAACAGCAGAAACAGACTACTGTAGAGGTTAAAAATTCAACTCAATAAGCCTGTCGAAGTTTTAGATCAGTTTCTCTCTTACTGGCAATCTGAGCGCTTGCCAGTAATTTTTTTATACTAAAAATTAGTATCGTCTTGGTGATTTTCCTGTCCAGCGTTTAAAGGCTCGTGAAAAATTTTTGGTATTGGTGTATCCGAGGTGATTGGCAATATTTTCAAGAGATAAGCTAGGGTTCTTGATCAGTTGGATGGCTTTTTCACAACGGATTTTGTCCACTAATTCTCGAAAATTTGTACCTTCACTTTCTAACTTTCGTTGTAAGGAACGCTCAGAGATTCCGATTTTTTTTAAAATGTCAGATAGAGGACTGATGCCCATTGCCTCGTCATAGATGAGATCTTGTATTGAGCTACTAAAGCTATTTTGTCTTAATAACTTACGCAATTGAGACTTACATTCTTCTCGTGATAAGCGCTCTGCAATTGCATCTGCATGGAGTAATGGAAAATCTAAAATTTCTTTATTAAATTCTAAGCGCGTCATTGGACGATTAAATCTGACCTCGCCCGGAATTAAGGGAAGTAATTTATCAAAATAATCTGGTTTACTAAATTGTACGTCCGCTAACCCGCTTAACTCTTGTCCTGAAATGCTTTTTCCCATCTGTGCAAATCCAAGCAATAAAGCAATTTGGATGACTTCGTCTAAATAATAACTCTCAGTTTGTTCGAAGATGATTGCAGCATGATCATCAAAAACTTCGAGCTTTATTTTATGAATGCTAGATTGAAGTGAAATAAACTCTTGAGCAATATTCAGTGCTTGTGTGACATTCCCTGCGAGCATTGCAGTCATACCCATCAACCCATGACAGGTAATTGTCATTTGCATACCTAAATAAAATCCAAATTCTAAGTTTGGAACTTTTGTTAAATCTAATGCGCGTTTCAATATCCCCATGACGATTTTGGCATCTGCACGCCACAACGGTTGTAGTAATTGATCCGTATTAAGACCTGATCCAGCTAATAATTCTTCTGCTGAAATATTCCAACGAGAAACCACGTCGACCATTAATGCGATATAAGTTCCGGGAACAGTCTTTTCAATTTTTGTATTTATTTTCATAAAAACCCATGTCGGAAAATGATACTAAAATGGCTTATTCAGAACTATTACAACATTTTCTTTTATTGAAAAATAGCCTTGTCAGCAAAGTCTACTTGACTTTAATCAACGTAAATTACTGCCGTGATGCAGAAAAATACATTCCAAATATTGCTAGGGTGGGGAATGAAAAAAGGAATTTTAATTACCGCGATAACAATTTTTTCAACAACTGTACAAGCCAAAGTCGATGTCTGCGTATTTGATCTGCTCGGTAAATCAGGTGAGGCTTATAAATCAGTAGAAGAATGGGCACTTGCTGCAAAAGCTTGGAATGCAGACTTAAATTTAATTCCTTATCAAGATGAAGCTAAAGCACAAAATGATTTTGATACAGGCAGGTGCGATGGTGTTGCGATGACATCTATGCGCGCAAGAAAATACAACAAGTTTGCAGGTTCGATTGATGCATTGGGAGCAGTGACAAATAATTCTATTGCACAAAAAGCGATTACCTATGCTTTAGATCCACGTAATAAGCACCGTTTGGTAACTAAATTAAATGGTGATGAATTTGAGGTCGCTGCAATTGCTCAAATTGGTTTGGCGTATGTTTATGTACGCGATAAAACGATTAATACAATTGAAAAGGGCAAGGGCAAAAAGTTCGCTTATTTACATTACGATCAAGCACAAAAAATGATTGTAGAGCGTTTGGAGTTGGTTGGTGTCCCATCAGAGATTTCGGACTTTGCTAAGAAATTTAATAACGGCCAAGTCGATGTGATTGCAGCCCCAGCTTATGCCTATAAACCCTTAGAGATTTCCAAAGGTTTAGGAAGCAATGGAGCAATATTTGATTTTCCTGTTATTAACTTAACCGCTGACATCATTCTCCGACCTAATAAATTTCCTAAAGGTTTTGGACTGAAATCACGGGCATGGGCAATTAAGCAGCTTCCAAAGAGTTTTTCCACGATTGCACGTTTAGAAGCGGATATTCCTGCGAAATATAAACAAGCTCTTTCTTCCGAAGATAGACATCGTTACCAAAAGATGATGCGAGATGGCCGCATTGAACTTACACAACTTGGTGTGTATGACCCTGTCATGATGAGGGTTTTAAAACGTGCGCGTTGTGCTGTAGAACGAACCAATTTTGAATGTTCTTTAAGTGGAGAGTGAGCAATGTCATATCCAGTTAAAAGATATTTTCAGGAAGTTAGAAATTTATTAGTTTACAAGTTGAGATCAATATGAACGCACAAACGCAACACCACAAATTGGTTGCACGATCTGTAAAATTTGATTTTTCAAATTCACCAGTACAGTGGATTCCAAATGATCCTATATGCTCACATTTAATTAATGGGATTAACCTAATTTTGCCTGCGGGAGAGTTCTGGTTTTGTCGTGTTTACAATAAGACTCTCCCATATCTGAATAATTCGATATTGATGGATGATGTCAAAGGATTCATTCGTCAGGAAGCGACCCACGCTCGTGCTCATCAAACTGCTCAAGAATTCCTGAAGCAACATGATTATGATCTAGAACCTGCTTTTAAAAAAATTAACTGGATTTTCACGATTTTGTTAGGTGAGCGCCCACTAGGCATTAAAGCATTAGAAAAGAAGTCTTTAGAGCATTTCTGGTTAGTTACTCGGGTAGGTGTTGTTGCTGCGATTGAGCACTTTACTGGTGTGCTTGGACAGTGGTGTATGGACAATACTTCGTGGGATAAAGCAGACCCAGTGATTGCTGATATGTTCCGTTGGCATTTAGCTGAGGAAGTGGAACATCGTTGTGTCGCGTTTGATCTATTTAAAGAAATGATACCGAATCCTGTCTTATTTTATCTTTATCGTCAGTTTTTGATGATGCTTGTTTTTCCTATTTTTATTTACATGCTAGCTGATATCGCGCGTGATTTAGGCAAGCAAGATCCAGATACAAAGATACAAAAGCTTTTTAATCGCAACTTTTTCAGATTATTACCGATTTATCAGAAACAAGCGAAAGCAACAGACAATGCTCCGACATTAACGTTTATCACGAAAGCAATTGTTCGTTGGGTTTCCCCAAACTTTCATCCTGAAACTGAAGGAAATACACAACAGGCTTTAGATTATTTAGCGCGTTCCCCAGCTGTTCAAGCAATCAGATGAAGGTGTTTTCTTTATTAAGAATAAACACGGTGATTTATCTGTGTGAGTTTAAAAATGATCTGGATGATCATTTTTAATTAAAAAAAGTTTTAACTATTGAATGTATAAAAACAAACATTATGTTTGTGAAAGGAAGTAAAAATGAAAAAAATGGCTCTTACGCTCGCAACGACTTCAATTTTAGCGATATCTGCTTCAGCTCAAGCAGCTGTTAATGTATGTGTGTTTGACTTATTAGGCAAGTCAGGCGAAGCATATAAAGGAATGCAAGACTGGGCTTTAGCCGCGAAAGGTTGGGGCGCAGATATAAATCTCGTGGCACTTACAGATGAACAGGTTGCTGACAATAATTTTAAAGCAGGTAAATGTGATGCAGTTGCGATGACTTCTATGCGCGCACGACCATATAATAAGTTTGTTGGATCAATTGATTCTTTGGGGGGAGTTCCGAGTGATGAAATTGCAAAACGAGCGATTACATTTGTTTCCGATCCACGTAATGCGGCGAAAATGACGACCAATCTCAGCGGCAATAAATATGAAGTTGCAGGTATTTCTCCACTAGGTTCAGCATTTATTTTTGTTCGTGACAAAAGCATTAATTCGATCGAAAAAGCTGCAGGCAAAAAATTTGCTGTTTTAGGTTATGACGATGCCCAAAAATTAATAGTTCAGCGCGTAGGTGCTCAAGCTGTACTTTCAGATATTTCGAACTTCGCTGCCAAGTTTAATAATGGTCAGGTCGATATGATTGGTGCGCCAGCATACGCTTATAAACCATTAGAGTTAAGTAAGGGTTTAGGCACAAATGGGGTGATGTATAATTTTCCTGTATTACAAGTGACAGCAAATCTTGTTTTACGTCCTGAGAAATTCCCAGCAGGTTTTGGACAGAAATCTCGAGATTGGTTTGTCAAACAACTACCTAAAACTTTTGTTACCATCAAAAAGCTAGAAGCTGAAATTCCTGCAAAATATAAAATGAATTTAACAGCAGAAGATAAACTCAAATATCAAAAAATGATGCGCGATGGACGTATTGAGCTAACACAACGTGGGATCTACGATGCCAGTATGATGAGTGTTTTAAAGAAAGCTCGTTGTTCAGTCGATAAAGCCAATTTTGAATGTTCTTTGTCGGGTGAATAGTAGAATTTTAATGAACTGTTTTTAAGCAACTGAATCAAATTTTTACATAGCATAATGAACGAAAAATTTATGATAAAAGCTTAGTTTCACTAGGCTTTTTTCTATTTTATAGATGAATGATCACACAAAACAAAAATAGAAAATAACCTCATTTCATGTTAAGTGTAATAACCATAGACACAAATGACAGCTCAGATGAGGGCGATTCCATGGATAATTCAGAACAGACCATAAATACGCAAGAAAATAATGGCTACGCTCGAATTGAGCCATATACTCAACCTGCTGGTGGATGGGGTGCATTGCTGAGTGTCGCTCGAAACCTTAAACGGCAAGATATCTTAAAAAAAGGTTCTATTACCTTACTGAATATTAATCAACCAACAGGCTTTGACTGTCCAGGTTGCGCATGGCCTGAGAAAAAAGATGCGCATGCATTTAATTTCTGTGAAAACGGAGCTAAAGCAGTCGCATTTGAAGCAACAAGTAAAACAGTTACACCTGAGTTTTTTGCTGAACATACAGTAAGTTGGCTCGCTGAACAAAGTGACTTTTTTTTGGAAGACCTCGGACGTTTGACTGATCCGATGCGCTATGATGCTGCGACAGATAAATATGTTCCGATTTCTTGGGATGAAGCATTTCAGCTGATTGCAAAACATTTACAAGCTTTAGAACATCCAGATCAAGCTGCTTTTTATACCTCTGGCCGCGCAAGTAATGAAGCTGCATTTTTATACCAGCTGTTTGTCAGAAGCTTTGGAACGAATAATTTTCCTGATTGTTCGAATATGTGCCATGAAACCACAAGTGTCGGTTTAAAAGATTCGATTGGTTTAGGTAAAGGTACGGTTATCCTCGACGATTTTGACGAGGCTGATGCTATTTTTAGCTTTGGTCATAATCCTGGAACGAATCATCCACGAATGCTCGCAACACTGAGAGAAGTATCTAAACGTGGTGGCAATATTATTGCAATTAACCCAATTAAAGAGCGTGGTTTAGAACGATTCCAAGACCCTCAAGCGCCTTTAGAAATGATGACCAATGGTAGTACGCCAATCAGCCGATATTATTTTCAACCAAAAATTGGTGGAGATTATGCATTACTGTTTGGCGTAATGAAACATTTGTTGGAATGGGATAAAAAAGCCATTGCGAAAGGCAAAGCAAGCGTATTTGATCGAAGTTTTATCGAGATGAATACAGTTGGCTTTGATGAAATGCTTGCTGAAATTGATCGTACAGAATGGTCAAAAATTCATAAGTACACAGGATTGTCACCCGAACATTTAGAATCGATTGCCAAAATGTTCCTCGACTCTAAAAAAGCGATTTTCTGTTGGGGAATGGGAATTACTCAACATCGTCATGGAACAGCCAATATCCATATGCTCGCAAATCTGTTGTTAGCTAGAGGACATATTGGTCGTCCGGGTGCAGGTTTATGCCCAGTTCGTGGCCATAGTAATGTGCAAGGTGACCGAACCATGGGGATTAACGAAAATCCTAGTGAGCAAATGTTAGATAGTATTGATCGTGTATTCGGCATTAAATCACCTCGTAAACATGGTCATGGTGTGGTTGATACGATTAAAGCGATGTATGAAGGCGATGTTAAGGTCTTTATTGGGCTAGGCGGTAACTTTGCGGTTGCCACACCTGATACGCCTTATACGCAAGAGGCCTTGCGTCGTTGTTCTTTGACGACACATATCACAACTAAGCTTAATCGAAGCCATTTGGTCTGTGGTCAAGATGCCTTGATGTTGCCTTGTTTAGGTCGTACTGAAATTGATATGCAAGTTCATGGTCCGCAAGCGATTTCGGTTGAGGACTCGATGAGTAACGTGCATTTATCGGCAGGGCGTAATCCTCCAATTTCTGAAAATATTTTGTCCGAGCCTGATATTGTTGCACGTATGGCAGAAGCGGCATTGCCTGAAACAAATGTCAAATGGCGTTGGTATATCGAAAGTTATGATCGTATTCGCGACTCTATTGCCGATGTTTTTGACGAGTTCCATGATTTTAATCAGCGTGTATATCAACCGGGTGGTTTTCATCTAGAACATCCTGCTAATCAGCACGTTTGGCATACGCCAAGTGGTAAAGCACAATTTTTGATTACGCCAATAGATGAAGTCTATGAAGATCAAGAAAATCAATATGCTGCGACATATAGTGAACAGAAAGTTTATACCTTAATGACTACGCGCTCACATGATCAGTACAACACCACTTTATATGGTTTAGATGATCGTTATAGAGGTGTATTTGGGCAGCGCCGTGTATTGTTCATGAACCAAACAGATATTGATGAAGCTGGATTTGTTGCAGATCAGTGGGTCGATATTGAGAGTGTATTCTCTGATGGTGTGAAGCGAATAGTGCATAGTTTCCGTATTGTGCCTTATAACATTCCTCAAGGAAGCTTAGCGGCATATTATCCTGAAACAAACCCACTGGTTGCTTTAGGTAGTCATGATAAATATGCAAAAATTCCTGCTTCAAAAAGTGTTCCTGTGATTCTGCACGCAGGTAAAGCACCTGAACATTTTAATTTGGCTATCGCAGTTGATCCTGAACATGCCAATGAGCGAGTGAGTAATACATAGAACTATTCAGGTAAATAATTGGATAGATTGGATGTAAATTTTAGAGGTCAATGTGGATACACAAACACTGGGCTATGAAACGATGCAAGTGCATCGTTTCCATCGGGATATCTCTGAAAATGAATTGGATTATATTGTTCAAGAATATCCTGTTGCACTGATCTATAACGGTATTTCACATGCTGTCATGATGGCAACGCCATCTGATATAGAGGTATTTGCGAAAGGTTTCAGTCTGTCAGAAGGTATTTTAACGAACCTAAACGAGCTTTACTCACTTGAAATCAGTCAGAATGAACTGGGTGTACAAGTCGATATGACGATTTCATCGCGTGCTTTTACAGCATTGAAAGAACATCGTCGAATGATGGTGGGCAGAACTGGGTGCGGATTATGTGGTATAGAAAGTCTGAAACAACTTTACGCAAATCTTCCAACTGTGAATACCACTGTACCATCTAAGTGGTTGGGGCAAATTCCAGATGCAATCGTGCAGTTAAAAGTACGACAAAAAATCAGTGAATTAACAGGTGGTGCGCATGCTGCCGCTTGGGTGGTCAAAGGACAAATTATCGCTTTATTTGAAGATGTTGGCCGTCATAATGCATTAGATAAATTGCTAGGTTACTTAGCTGAGCAAAAATTAAATGTTGCGGATGGATTTGTGGTGATGACCAGTCGTGCCAGTTATGAGCTGATTCGAAAATGCGCTCAATATAATATTGGTTTATTGGCAACTATTTCTGCGCCAACAAGTATGGCAATTGAAATGGCTAAAAAGTTAAATCTAACTTTAGCCAGTTTCTGCCGTGGAGATAGTTTCGTTATTTATACCGAATAATAGTAAATATTTGTGATTATCTTGCTAACTTATTCTGTGACTTGTGTAGGATAGGTTATTAATTTTTATCCTATTCTTAACATTTATGAATACATTCCTAAGACCACAGCCAGTGATTAATAATCTTTCTGGTGAAAATGCTTTATTTATTGTTCTCGGAATTCAAGATCAGGCAGATACTTCTGAAATTATTGACTTTTTAGCGAACTTTTCAGCATTGGTCAGAAGTTTGACCAATCGTTTTCCAAATGGAAATTTTAGTGCGTCTGTGGGGATTGGTTCAAAAGCGTGGGATCTTCTATTTCCAAGTTTGAATAAACCTAAAGAGTTGTATGAATTTCAGGAAATCAAAGGTGAGAAGCACACAGCCGTAGCAACTGCGGGTGATTTATTCTTTCATATACGTGCCAATCAAATGGCAATTTGTTTTGAACTTGCTTCTATTCTGCACGATCAACTCAAAGAAACGACATTTCCAATTAGTGAAACCAAAGGCTTTAGATACTTTGATGGTCGTGCAATTCTTGGTTTTGTCGATGGGACTGAAAACCCTGAGCATGAAATTGCTAAAGAAATTGCCTATGTTGGACAAGAGGATGCTGAGTTCCTCGGTGGTAGTTATGTTTTTATCCAGAAATATTTACATAACATGGAAATGTGGAAAAGTTTAACTACTGAACAACAGGAAAAAGTAATTGGTCGTAAGAAGTATGATGATGTTGAATTAGGTGATGATGTTAAGCCGCAAAATGCACATAATGTCGTGAGTAAAGCACATGATGCAGACGGCAATGAGTTAAAAATTTTAAGAGCCAATATGCCATTCTCTAATCCAACGGAAGGTGAGTATGGCACTTTCTTTATTGGTTATTCTCGTTCATTTAACATCACGAAAACTATGCTTGAGAATATGTTTCTTGGTAAAGAAAATGGTCACGTTGACCGTATCCTTGATTTCAGTACTGCTGTTTCAGGGAGTTTATTCTTTGTTCCAACATTCGATTTTCTTGAAGATTTAGGCGAGTAAATTTGATCCGCTGAAATAATTAAAGTTGTTTCAGCGGAAATATATTTATTGGTTAGTCATACATTGCTGTAACTTGGTACGGAATTGATCAGGAATACGATCTGATTTTTGTGTGTTGAAATCGAAATAAACTTGGACTGCTTTGCCGCGTGCTACGCAATGATCATTTTGCCATGCTTCATGTGCAACGACGAAAGATGAATTTCCGATGTGTTCAATCCATGTTTTGATTTCGATGTTTGCGCCATAATAGATTTGAGCAATAAAATCGACTTCAACTCGTGCAAGAATCAAAGGCAGATTTTTGATTTCCATACTTGGGTTAAATAATCGGAAAATTGGTTCTCGTGCTGTTTCAAACCAACCTGTGATTACTGTATTGTTTATATGTCCGAAAGCATCTGTTTCATAGAATCTTGGCGTAATTGAAAGGCTAAACATTGTTTTTACTCTGTTATACATGTGTTAAGGTGGTTTCTCTTTCAGCTTTAGCAAGTTCTGTTTCGATGTAGCTGATGATCATTGTACTCAAACCTTTCACCATTTCATCGAAGCTAATTTGTGGATTTGGTAAGATTAAATGACGCGCGACATTGAAAATACTGCTATTAATACTGATATATGCTGTCACGCTGAGGTTATTCACTTTTAAATAACGTGGATGACGAATCATATATTTCATTAATACTTCCATCAGCGCCATTTCGATCTGACCAATGTATTTTTCGTATTTCAACTCTGTAGCGTAACGCAGACAAATCAGATAACGATCATCATCGCGTGTGAGTAAGTCTCTGAATGTATAAAAGATCATTTGAAACAATGGTTCTAGTTCTTGCTCAATGATAATCGGGGTAAGCTCTTTCACCATATCCAAGACTTCTTTGACGAAGGTTTTTGCCATAGCGTCATATATTTCTTCTTTATTTTTAAAATACTCATATAGCGAGCCAACACTCACTCCTGCAATATCTGCAATGTGTCTTGTGGTTGTGCCGCTAGTACCGTTAGTTGCAACTGCAATAAAGCCAGCTTCAATAATCGTGTCTACAGTCACTTTTGAACGTGACTGACGTGGTTTTCGAGTTGCCATAATATCTTATTATTAAAATCCGAACATAATGTCAGATTAACATAACCGTCATAAGCATGAAAGATAGGCTTAAATAATCCGAACAAATAAAATTACATATTTTTTAATTTATGAGATTTAACTGTAATGAATGTATATAAATCAATTTAAATTTAAGATCTATAAATTATGAAAAATAAAATTTAAATTATATAATATATTGATATTTAATAATTAATTGTGTTTTATATATAAATTTTTTATCTGATAAAAATCATAAAAAGTTATTTCAATAAAATTAAAAGATGACTGTTTAAGTGAAGAATTTACCCGAATTGAATCCGAACATAAGATCGGTTTACATTGGTTTTAGTGAAGAGTTAGGTTCACAAAAATCTCCCGAATATTTTTTCGTAACTTAGCAAGTTATTGAGTTAGACGAAAAGAGATAATCCTGAACCAAATGTAAAAGGGCAAATGACGCTCAAGTGAAGTAGGTAGGTGTAGCCATGGTTACTAGCACATTAAAGAAAGGTTTAAGTTTATTTAAATCTAACCCAATAACTGAGCAAATTGATTTTGCGAGTAAAAAAAGTATTCCAATTCGTCACTTAGCAATCGGATTTGATGGCAAACAAATTGATCTTTCATTCTATATGAACAATCAGTTTGCTACGATTTTTTTTGCGACACTTTCAGTGTTTTTGACATACGGCGAAGACTTAGTTATTGAGACTGCACGTCATCATCGCGATATGTTGAAAGATCCAATTTTAAAGCAACGTGTAACATCATTAATTGGTCAAGAAGCAATTCATTCAAAATTACACAATGAATTTAATGATGCAATTGTTGATCTTGATTATCCAGTTAGGTTGTATCGCTTCCTTGGCGAACAATTTTTCGATCATATTTTCCTAAGATTTCCTCAACCGCTAAAACTTTCACTCATGGCTGGGATTGAACATTTTACTGCCGTTTTAGCCGAATACATGATGGCGCATGAGCAGAACTTCTATTTCTCTGATGACGCTAAAACTCGTGCTTTGTGGATGTGGCATATGTTGGAAGAGTCGGAGCATAAAGATGTGGCGTATGACGTTTATCAAACTTTAAACGGTAATTATGCATTACGTGTGGGAGGTTTCTTCCTTGCATATTTCACCATTCTTGGCTTGATTCCATTCTCCGCAACGATGGTTCCTTTACTACGTAAACCACAAGAATTGTTTACACCAAAATTCTGGCGTGACGCACGTCGTGGCGTAAAGCTTATTTTTAGTCCGAAAGACGGTGTATTTGGTAGTACGCAAGGTCGAATTTTTGACTATTTACGTCCTGATTTCCATCCAAATGATCATGATGCAACTGAGTATTTTGAATACTACGAGAAAAAGTTGTTGTCTGAAGGTGGTGCGTTACATCCATTCTTTGTTAAAGAATTTACGCCAAAAGTCCAAGCGGCTTGATTTCTAGTACATTTTTAATCGTTAGTGTGCAATGAAATTTAATCATTTGAATTGGCAAAAGTGTTCATGGCGTAATGAGCAATTTGGTTCTTGTTGGTCATATTTTGTTAGCGCACTATGCGGTGAGATTACTTAGAAAAATTCAATTTGAAATGACTTTTGACAAGTATTCATAAGCCCGTGATCTAACGTGATTTTCAGCATCGAATTGTTAAAGTTTCAGAAATAATCTTATAGACAATTTTACGATTCAAATTGATTTGCTGTGCATCGATTTTACTTTTTACTCTCAGTGGGGATCAAACCATGGTCGCTCAAGTTTTACGAAATGTTTTCTCAGACAAATTGAGTACTAAATATCAGGGAATTATTCAAAATTTTGCGAATAAGTCTCCGATTCCGATTCGCCATTTTGATTTTAAATTTAATCCAGATGAATTGGATGAGAGGTTCTTTTTAAATAAAGAATTAGCGACATCATACTTTCATGCATTGTCTATTTTTCTGACTTTTGGTGAAGATGTTGTTATTGAAACTGCGCGTCATCATCGTGAGTTTATCCAAGATCCGATTTTAAAACAAAGACTGACTTCGCTGATTGGGCAGGAAGCAATTCACTCCAAAATCCATAATCAATTCAATGATGAAGTATTGAAAGAAAATGGTTATCCAGTGGATTTACTTCGTGCGATTGCAGATAAGGTGTTTGAGTACGGAATTTATAAGTTACCAAATGCTATGCAGCTGTCATTGATGGCAGGTATCGAACATTACACGGCTGTTTTAGCTGAGTTCATGATGCAACATGAAGATTACTTGCTGGGTTCACAAGATGAAAGACAGCGTGCGATGTGGATGTGGCACATGTTGGAAGAGTCTGAACATAAAGATATTGCCTATGATGTGTTTTTAGAGCTGTCAGGTGACTACTGGGTTCGAATTACAGGTTTCTTATTAGCAAGTTTAACCATTTTAGGCGGGGTGTCTTTAGGTGGTTATTTGATGCCATTTGTTCGTAAACCAAGCAATTTAATCAATCCTCGCTACATGAAAGATATTGTTGAAAGTACAGCTTTACTTTTCGGTAGTAAGCGTGGGGTATTCGGCAGTAGTTTCATGCATATTCTTGAATATCTACGTCCTAGTTTCCATCCAAATGACCATGATACGACAGCGTATATGGAATATTACAAAGAGCGCTTATTAAATCCTGAGACAGGTTTATTAAGCCCTTATTTCCTTAAAGAGTTTGTGCCACCTGTTCGTGCAGCATCTGCATAACTTGGTCAATGTAAATACAAGATTGTTGGAAAACAAATATGAGATTATTTGGTAAAAAAATAAAGCCTAGCCAAAATGCTTTTGCAGTAGTGACAGGTGCGGGTAGTGGCATTGGTCGTAGTTTTGCACTTGAATTGGCAAAACGTGGTGGCACAGTTGTTTGTTCTGATATTGATTTAGACGCTGCAAAAGAAACAGTGGCTTTGATTGAGGAACTTGGTGCAAAGGCATTCGCAGTCAAATGCGATGTGGGCAATGCTAAGCAAGTTGAGAAACTCGCTGAGCAAGCTGAACAGTTGATGCAACATCCTACGACGCTAGTGATTAATAATGCGGGTGTCGGTCTCGGTGGCAAGTTTGATGAAATGACATTAGACGATTGGAAATGGGTCGCAAATGTTAACCTATGGGGGGTTGTCCATGGTTGCCACTATTTTGTACCTAAATTTAAGCAACTAGGTCGCGGTGCAATTATCAATGTAGCATCTGCCGCATCGTATACCGCAGCGCCTGAAATGACGGCTTATAACGTGACGAAAGCTGGTGTTCGTGCTCTATCAGAAACACTTTCAGCTGAACTGAGAAAACATAACATCAAAGTAAATGTGTTGTGCCCAACCTTAGTTCCAACCAACATTATTAAAAATGGCAAAGTTCCGCATAAAGGTCTTTTGGATTATGCATTGACCAATCTGGCATTCACGACGAGCGATAAAGTAGCAAAACTTACTTTAGATCGTTTGGACAAAGATCAGCTTTATACCATTCCGCAAATCGATGCCAAGTTGTTCTGGTTAATGAAGCGTACAGCGCCAAATTTATACGCAAAATTCTTAGGTACATCATACCGATTAATGAAATAGCCTAACCAAATGTAAAATCTCTATCGAGTTTTGATACGCATAATGTTCATCCGCAACCTGCATGGTATCAAAAAGATAATAAGGTTTTATATTCAAGAAACTATTAAATAAATGAAAGTGGTGAACAGGTTTTGCGGATGAAAATGGTTTTGCCTACTTTTCCCGAAAGAAAAGTAGGTCGAGCCGAAGGCTAATGATGAAATTTAGATGAGAATTCGGTAAGACACCGTTATTGACATCTGTTTTTAGATGAAAGGATATTTTGAAATGACAGCTCAAGCAAAAAAATTAGATTCAGCTGAAGGAAAGGCTTTACCATCACATATCTACGATACGTTCATCGTCGGTGCAGGTATCTCTGGTATTGCAACGGCGATTCGTTTAGATCAAGTGGGTTATAAAAACTATAAGATCATTGAAAAAGCAACGCGCGTAGGTGGTACATGGCGTGAAAACACTTATCCAGGTTGCGGATGTGATGTCCCTTCAGCGCTGTATTCATATTCATTTGCACCGAGTGCGAAATGGAGTCACTTATTTGCACGTCAGCCTGAAATTCTAAGCTACTTAGAAGAAGTAAGTGAAAACTTTGGTGTCAGTTCAAAAATTGAATTTGGTACGGAATTACTGAATGCTGCTTGGGATAATGAGCGTAATCTATGGGTCATGGACACGAGCAAAGGTCAATTCTTAGCGCGTACTGCAATTTTCGCCACAGGCCCAATCACTGAAGCTCAAATCCCT
This sequence comes from Acinetobacter sp. YQ_14, assembly GCF_043102985.1. Lineage (NCBI taxonomy): Bacteria > Pseudomonadati > Pseudomonadota > Gammaproteobacteria > Moraxellales > Moraxellaceae > Acinetobacter > Acinetobacter sp. YQ_14. The sequence goes on from NZ_JBICJJ010000016.1 coordinate 61,128, forward strand.
AAATTGGAAGGTTTAGAGACGTTTAAAGGTGAAATGTTCCATTCAGCGAAATGGAACCATGATTACGATTTAACAGGTAAGCGTATTGCAGTTATTGGCACAGGTGCATCAGCAATCCAGTTTGTACCTCAAATTCAGCCAAAAGCAAAAGAGCTTTATATATTCCAACGTACTGCACCTTGGGTTGTACCAAAGCCTGATACTGATTTAGGTGATGTGAGTAAGGGACTTATTGAGAAATTCCCGCTCATTCAAAAAACATGGCGTAAAACTGTTGCCCAATCACTAAATGCAATTAACTTCGGTTTACGTAACCCAGCTGTATTAAAACCAGTGGGCGAACTTGCAAAATTGATTTTACGCTTCCAAATTGAAGATGCTGAATTACGTAAAAATGTAACGCCAAACTTTACCATTGGTTGTAAGCGTTTATTATTCGCTAACAACTATTACCCAGCATTACAACAACCCAATACTAAGCTCATTCCTCACGGTTTAGTCAAAGTTGAAGGAAATACAGTTGTTTCTGCAAATGGCGAACGTCACGAAGTAGATGTGATTATTTGGGGTACAGGTTTTGAGGTATCGCATCCACCTATTGGTAAGCGTGTTCAAAACGAGAAAGGCGAAATCTTAAATGATTTATGGAAAAATAGTTCTCCAGAAGCATATTTAGGTACGAGTATCGAGAATGTACCGAATGGATTCTTGATATTAGGGCCAAACGTGCTTGTTTATGATTCATTCATTGGTTTAGCAGAAGCACAACTTGATTATATTGTTGATGGATTACTCAAAATCAAAGAGAAGGGTATTGCTAAGTTAAATATCAAGCCGGAAGTGATCAAGAAGCATAATGATTTAGTACAAAAACATCTGAAAACGACTGTATTTAATGCAGGCGGTTGTAAGAGCTATTACTTGGATGCAAATGGTCGTAACTTTGCGGCTTGGCCGTGGTCATTAAAAGCATTGAAAAAGCGTTTAAAACGTATGGACTTAAATGATTATCAAGTGACGTATCAAACTGAAAAAACTAAATAATAAGTCATTTATCGAATGATTAAAGAGCAGTAAATTTTATCTAAGGATGAAATTTGCTGCTTATTTTTTGCGAGATAGAAATAAATTAGGAACGATATATGAAAGAAGGACAATCAAGTCGTACGGCTGAGGCGGCAGCGGCATTACGTGCGAACCACTTTCAACATGCAGAAAATCCAGTATTTTCAGATCCATTTGCATTTGAGCTGACCAGCAAAGGTTGGAAAAAGCTCCTTACGACGTCACTTACTGTTAAAGTGATGAATTCTCTTGTATTTAACCGAACACTCGGCCTGCTGACAGGACAAGTTGTAGGGCGTTCGAGTTATGCTGAAGATCAATTGTATGAAGCAATTGAACGTGGCGTAAAACAGTATGTATTAGTCGGTGCAGGCTTAGATTCATTTATTTTGAGACAAGCTCAACATTATCCAGCATTAAAAATTTTTGAAGTTGACCATCCTGATACACAAGCAGCCAAACAAAAAAAACTAAAAGAATTTGGTGAGATTCCTGCCAATGTAGAGTTCGTCTCTATTGATTTTGAAAAAGAGTCAATCGCTGATGCTCTAGCACGTAGTGGCTTTCAGCAAGATCAACCCGCATTTTACTCATGGTTAGGTACGACGCATTACCTTGAGCCTCAAACTACACTCAAAACTTTGGAAAGTATTGCTAATTTTGCTGCGAAAGGAAGTGAAGTGGTCTTAGATTATTCGATTGATTATCGAGAGTTAGCGGGTATTGAACGTTTTGGGAGTCTATTCGTCTCACAATTTACTCGTTTTTTAAAAGAACCTTTAAAAGGACAGTTTAGACCAAAGGATTTACATCAATCTGTAGAGAATATGGGCTATGTCGTAGCTGAAGATCTATCTGGGGATGGATTAAGTGAAAGGTATTTTTATAAGCGCCCTGATCATATCCGTCACACCAGTGCGACACACATGCTGTATTTACGATTAATGAAATAAGTGATTAAAAATTTCTTCTAACTCAAAAGAGCCTTGGGTTAGAAGTTCTATTCTATATAAAAATATAATGTGGCCTAAATTGATTCTATGTTAAAGCTATGATGTTGATTTATAAAATGCATAAAAATCAGTGTTGTTAAACTGAGCGTTTCGAGTATATTGCTAAAATACGTATGTGAAATGAAAAAAAGCAATTGGAAGGCTATATGTATATTGATCTAAATAGCGATTTAGGTGAGAGCTATGGCTCATGGAAAATGGGCAATGATGAACAGATTCTTCCGATTGTCAGTAGTGCGAATATTGCCTGCGGTTTCCATGCAGGTGATCCACAAAGTATCCTAAAAACATTAAAGCAAGCTGCTCAATTCAATGTATGTGTTGGGGCACATGTCTCGTATCCTGATCTTGTCGGTTTTGGCCGTCGTAATATGGATGTTTCCTATGATGAGTTATTTGCCGATGTGTTATATCAAATTTCAGCGTTGCAAGGCTTAGCTAAAATTGCAGGAACAACGGTTCGTTATGTAAAACCACATGGCGCACTTTATAACACCATTGCAACTAATTTGAATCAGGCTCAAGCAGTTATCGATGCATTACTTGCTTATGACGCTTCCTTGGCATTAGTTGCTTTAGCAGGCTCACCTTTAATTGAGTTTGCGCGTCAACAAAGTGTTAATGTCGTTTCAGAGGCATTTGCAGATCGTGCCTATCATCGTGATGGTGGATTAGTGTCTCGTCGTCAAGATGGAGCTGTTTTACATGATGCCGATCAAATTGCACAACGTGTATTAGAAATGATTCAAAAGGGTGGAGTCATGTCTATTGAAGGTGTATTTACACCAATTCAGGCGGATACGGTTTGTTTACATGGTGATACATTAGGTGCAGTGGAAATTGCGAAGGTGATACAACAGACCCTAACTCAGCATCAAATTCAAGTACGTTCTTTTACTGACCCAATGGCATAAATGAGAGCTGATATGAGATTTCTATCGGTCAATGCAAATGCTTTTTTAATTGAATTTACAAGCTTACAAGATACGATGGCTGCATATCGAACACTACAACATGCACAACATCCTTATATTCGAGAGCTTGTTCCCGCTGCACGGACGATTTTGGTTTATTTTGATCCTATATTTATCAATTCACAGACCCTAATTAAGTGGATTTGCTCACTGAAAATATTAGATGGTGCGGTATTTATTGGTAAAGAATTGGTTATTCCAGTCCGTTATAACGGTGAGGATATTGAGCATGTTGCAGATCTTGTTGGGTTAAGTGTTTCGGAGCTTATTTACAAACATAGCCAAACCTTATGGCGTGCTGCGTTCATTGGTTTTGCACCAGGCTTTGCTTATTTAGTGAGTGATGAGCCTCCTTTTGGAAGCATTCCGCGCTTGGCTTCACCCCGTAAAAAAATTACTTCAGGTTCAGTCGGCTTGGCGGGTGAATATAGTGGTGTTTATCCTAAAGATAGTCCTGGTGGATGGCAACTGATTGGGAAAACTGATCTGAAAATGTGGGATGTTCAACGAGAACAACCTGCTTTGTTGCTGCCGAATGATCAAGTGATTTTCAAAGATGTTACACATCAACCCACACAAATTTGTGTTCCCAATACAGTGCCAATTTCGGAAAAACGAATTACTGAAAATGAAGCAGTTTTACGTGTTAAAAAAGTTGGTTTACAGGTGCTTATACAGGATGTTGGCCGCCTAAACATGGCAGAAATGGGCGTAGGTAGAGCTGGTGCAATGGATCAGACTTCTTTTCAAAGTGCCAATTTGGCTGTAGGTAATCCTCAAAATGCCGCTGCCTTGGAAATACTCAATGGTGGCCTTGTTCTCAGTATTTTAAAACCTACAGTGATTGCTGTTACTGGCGCTGATGCGGAGCTTTCGGTGCAATATGCACAGGAAGAAAAAGTTAGAGTCCCTCTCTATCAACCGATTGCACTTGATCAGGGGGATGAGGTTTATTTGGCAGTCCCTAACGCTGGGGTGAGAAATTATCTAGCAGTGCGGGGCGGCTTGGCGGTTGAAAACATTCTAGGAAGTGCTAGTTATGACAGTTTAGCTGAATTAGGGGCATTACCTTTAAAGATTGGCGATGAGCTTGCATCGGCACAATTGAAAACTCATTCTGTGGATTTGAGCCAGAGCTCTATCGATATGCCAAAACAAGGTGATGTGATTGTGATAGATCTCCATTTAGGGCCAAGAACGGATTGGTTTAAAACTTCTAGTTTGGAGTTACTTTTCCAACAAAAATGGCTCGTAACCACAGAAAGCAATCGGATTGGCTTGAGGTTGCATGGGGAACATGCTTTGCAACGAGAAATTGAGCATGAACTTCCTAGTGAAGGGTGCAGCATCGGTGCTTTGCAAATCCCTCCAAATGGTCAGCCTGTTTTGTTTATGCGTGACCATCCGATTACAGGAGGGTATCCCGTCATCGCGATGGTAGCTGCTCATCATCTCGATTTAGTTGCACAAATTCCTTCATGCAGTTTCATCCAGTTTCGCAAAATCACAGAATTTATGGACATCTAAGATCATGAAAAATAAACAACATAAATTACTGATTGCCAATCGAGGTGAAATTGCGGTTCGTATTATTCAAGCATGTAAAGATTTAGGTATTCATTCCGTTGCGGTGTATGCAGATGATGATATACACAGTTTACACGTTAAACTTGCAGACGAAGCGTGGTCATTGTCTGGTGTAACTGCGAAAGAAACCTATCTTGATATAGATAAAATGCTAGCAATAGCAAAAAAATCACAAACGACCATGATCCATTCTGGTTACGGCTTTCTGTCTGAGCGTGCAGAATTTGCACAAGCTGTAATAGATGCAGGTTTGATTTGGATCGGCCCATCACCTGAGTCAATTCAAAAACTCGGCGATAAAATTGAAGCACGAAAAATCGCGCAATCAGTCGGTGCGCCACTGGTACATGGTACAGCACAACCACTTCAATCAGCAGATGAAGCCATTGAGTTCGCGAAAGCATATGGCCTTCCGATTGCAATTAAGGCAGCTTATGGTGGAGGCGGGCGTGGATTAAAAGTGGTTTGGCATTTAGAGGATGTTGCTCGCTCGTATGAGTCAGCTGTACGCGAGGCCCAGACAGCATTTGGGCGGGGTGAGTGCTTTGTTGAACAATATTTAGATCGACCGCGCCATATTGAAGCGCAAGTCATTGCTGATCAACATGGTAATGTTGTGGTGGTGGGAACTCGCGATTGCTCCTTACAGCGTCGTAATCAAAAACTGGTTGAAGAAGCACCAGCGCCGTTTCTTGGTCGGCAGATAGAGCAACAGCTACAGCAAGCATCGATTGATATATGTAGAGCTGCTGCTTACGTAGGCGCGGGTACTGTGGAGTATTTATTAAGCCAAGATGGCAAGCTTTCTTTTTTAGAGGTAAATACGCGTTTACAAGTGGAGCATCCTGTCACTGAGCAAACAACTGGCATGGATTTAGTTGTTGAGCAAATTAAGATTGCGTTAGGTGCAACATTATCAATTGTTGAAATGCCAAAAGCCCAAGGACACGCAATTGAATTTCGGATTAATGCAGAAGATCCAGCAAGAGGTTTCATTCCTTCATTTGGTCAAATAACTCGTTTTAATCCGCCATCAGGTATTGGTATTCGCCTTGAAACTGGAGTTGTGACAGGTAGCGCTGTTTCAAGCCAATTTGATTCATTAATGGCAAAACTAATCGTGACTGGCGCAACCAGAGATATTGCAATTCAACGTGCCAAAAGGGCATTAGAACAGTTTGAAATTGAAGGGGTTGCTTCTGTATTGCCATTTCATCAATTGATCTTGTCTGAGCCAGATTTTGTGAAAGAGTTCAAGGTGCATACGCGTTGGATTGAGCAAGCAGACCATTTGCAATATCCAACTCAAGAGCGGGCGAGGATAACATCATCCTCTATGTTGCAACGACATGATATTGAGATTGATGGGAAAATACATCAAATAGGCTTGCCAACATCATTATTTAATTTAACAGCTTCACCGCAACTCCATAAGTCAAAAGAAACTTTTCAGGCTCACCAAGAGAATGATGTTTTAGCACCCATCAGCGGTGTCGTAATGCAATGGAAAGTTACTGAAAATACATTCGTAAATGAGGGAGATGTAATCGGGGTGATGGAAGCAATGAAAATGGAGGTGCAGATTATTGCCCATCGAACTGGTCTAATCTGTAACTTGGTACAGCCTAATAAAACTGTAACTGCGGATGAAAGAATTGCTGAAATAAATTAGCCATTAAGATCAATGTTGAACTTAATGGCATCAGTATTAATATTAGATTAGCGGCGGTTATACACTGCTAAAGCAGCAGGTAAGTTCTTACGCATGTCGTTAATACGTTGTTCATTTGATGGGTGAGTTGATAAGAATGATGAACCACTTGCACCGTCATTGCGAGCCATCTTTTCCCACAATGTAATTGCCGAATTTGGGTTGTAACCCGCTTTAGCCATCAGCATTAAACCGCCATAATCGGCACGGCTTTCGAGATTACGTGAATAAGGTAAACCAACACCAACTTGACTTCCTAGATCGATTGCTGCTGAACCTAGGCTACCAATACTGTCGCCTGCATATGATTTGCCAATTCCAATGGCAAGATTAGTAAGTGCTTGCGCACCAATTTTACTTTTCGCATGTTCTTCGAGTGCATGGGTCATTTCATGTCCCATGATCGCTGCAATCTCATCATTTGTTAGGTTAAGTTTGTTGACAATACCTGTATAGAAAACAACTTTACCCCCTGGGGCAACATAAGCATTTACAGTATCTGATTTTAATACTGCAAGTTGCCAATCAAATCTTTGACCTGTTTGGTTCATTTGATCTGCGTATGGTTTTAAACGTAAAAACACAGCATTAATACGTTTGTATGTGCTTGAGCTGGTATCAAGCTGATTCTTCGAACGTGCTTCTTGTGTCATTTTTGCAAAGCTTTGTGCTGACTGAGCATTTAAAGTTGCACTATCTGCACCCGCCATATCGGCAAAAGAAGCGCAACCTGAGATAGTCATTACAGTTGCGGCACAAAGGCTTAAAGCCAATTTTTTCATACTTATTTGCTCCAAATCAGTATCTTATGAATTTCATCGTAATATTGTGAATTATAAAAAATGTTGGAGGCGCTTTACATTCTGAATATCTCTATAATCATTGTAATTATGTAATCAAATTTCTGTGAATTTATAATTATCTGTACTAAACAATAAAAATTAAAGCCAGTGAAGAACACTGGCTTTGTTGAGTATCACAACGTTAGTAAGATTTATTCTTCGTCGTCAAACTCATCTTCAGAAAAGCTATTCTCTTCTAAAGAAGTATCAAAAATTAAAATAGCTTTACCATCTGTTTGAATCATGCCTTGATCTTCAAGTGTTTTAAGTACACGACCAACCATTTCACGAGAACAACCAACGATACGGCCGATTTCTTGACGCGTAATACGAATCTGACGACCATTCGGTAGGATCATTGCCTCAGGTTGAGCAGATAAGTCAATTAAACAGCGAGCAATACGTCCAGAAACATCAATAAATGCAAGGTCTGTTACTTTACGTGTCGTGTTTTTGAGACGACGAACAAGCTGAGCAAATACCGCATAACTTAAATCAGGGTATTGTTTGCTTAGCTCATGGAAGTTGTCATATGAAATTTCTGCAATTTCACAAACGTCACGTGTACGAACTTCTGCGGTACGTTGAGGATTTTTTTCAAAAAGCCCCATTTCACCAAAGAAATCACCTGGGTTGAGATAGGCCACAACAATCTCACGTTCATCATCTTCACGTAAGATAATTGACACTGAACCTTTTAATATTAAATACAGTGATTTTGATTCCATTCCAGCGTCAATAATCGTGGTGCGTTTAGGGTATCTGTTAATATGAGCACGTTTTAGCAGAGCTTTAACTGATTCAGGTAACTGACCTGGAGATAAAGCATCAGTGCTAAGTTGTGAAAAATTTGAAGTCATGCTTAAAATTTCCGAATTTGGATAAAACCGATCGCACAGACCCTTAAAAGAGCCTTTTCTACACAGAAGAGATGAAATTCCTTATCAACTCATTTTATGTTAGTGTACAAGAACAGAGTAAATTTATAACGTTTTTTGGGTAGTTGCAATGCAAACAAGTGTACATTGGTTAGAGAATGTTGCTTTTGAGGCAAAATCGGAAAGTGGCCACACTGTGGTTATGGATGGTTCTGCTGAATATGGGGGTGAAAACCGTGGCCCACGTCCTATGGAGTTGATTTTAATGGGACTTGGTGGTTGTGCTTCGTTTGATATTGTGACTATTTTAAAGAAATCTCGTCAAGATGTGACGAATGTCGTATGTCAACTTAAAGCAGAAAGAGCTGATTCAATTCCAGCTGTGTTTACTAAAATCCATTTGCACTTCGTTGTAACAGGAAAATCTGTAAAAGAGAAGCAGGTTGAAAAGGCTGTCGAACTTTCAGCTGAAAAATACTGCTCTGCGAGCAAAATGCTTTCAGATGGTGGTGTTGAAATTACACATGACTTCGAAATTATTGAAGCTGCTTAATACTTTATTGTTAAGTTTTTCTAAAAAGTGATCTATTAAATAGATCACTTTTTTTATGTTTATTTTAAAAATAATTCAGGATCTACACGCGCATTATTTAAGCTCATTCCCCAATGTAAATGCGGTCCTGTTACACGTCCCGTCTTGCCGACCAAGCCTAAAACTTCACCTTGAGTAATATGTTGACCTTTTTCAACATTAATTTTACTCAAATGGCAAAACATACTAATTAAGCCTTGGCCATGATCAATCAAGACTGTATTACCATTAAAGAAATAATTGCCAGTTCCTACAACTACACCATCTGCTGGTGCAACGACTTTTTGCCCAATCGGCGCTGGAATGTCTAGACCTGAATGTGGTGCACGTTCTTCACTATTAAAAAAACGTTTACGACCAAAAGAGTTGCTAAATTTTCCAGAAGTAGGTCTGATGAAATTTGGGAATTGTGTCCATGAACTCTGACTGAAAGAACTGTAAATATCATTTTGTTCTTTTGCTTCACGCGCGTAGCGGTCTAGTTGCTCCTGATTTGGATTCACATAGTCTTTATTTTTAACATTTAAGCGTTGTTCCGCGTATCGATAAGGTTTGATTTCAATTTGAATAGGATTCTTGTTGGTATTAAGAGTTAGTGTTCCGACTTGAGCAGAGAGAGGGATACCAAACACAGCATAATGTTGTTCATTCTCCTTACTGATGAGTACCGCTTTACCTTCATAAGAGACTTGAGTTATGCCCGTTGATAAAGGGATCACTGCAATGCCACCAGCACGACGAGAGTCTTGAGGAAGTTGAGCAAAAAGTAACTGAATCGGAATCATACATGTTGCTGCGAGAATAATTTTTTTAAAGTACATCATCATCTTTTTTAGCTTGAAGCAAAACAATAAGCTAAAACCTTATTGATTAAAGAACAAGAATGGTTTTGTGCGAATATGCAAAGACTGAAAAATTATACAAAATATACTTGAAATAGATTATTTATATACCCATATTATTACTGAGTTTTATTTGGTTAAAATATTTTAAAACTTTGAAAAATATATAAAATTTATTTGAAATTTAAAAAATAGTTCCCATCTAAGTGTTAAGTTAAAAATTTGTTGTGAGGAATAACAAGAATGCGTTTTGAAAAATTTACAAACCGCTTACAGCAAGCACTCTCTGATGCACAATCTTTGGCAATGGGTAAAGATCATACTGCGATTGCAGGTATTCATATTCTGTCGACTTTACTTGAAGAACCAGCCAATCTAAGTTTGTTGCAACAATCAGGTGCTCGCTTACCAGAGCTGAAGCAAAAACTTGAACAGGCATTGCAAAATGCCCCGACTATAGCAAATCCAACGGGTGATATTAATCTAAATCCTGAAGCGGTAAAGGCACTGAATTTAGCTGACCGCTATGCACAGAAAGCAGGTGATGAGTTTCTATCGACAGATTGGGTGATGTTAGGGTTGGCTGAAACTGGTGAAACCAAAACGATATTGAAAAGTGTTGGTGTAACGCCAGAAAGCTTACATAAAGTAATTGAAAATATTCGAGGAAATGACAAAGTCATGAGCAATAATCATGAAGATCAACGTGACTCATTGAATAAATATACGATTGATTTAACTGAGCGCGCACTTGCAGGAAAGCTTGACCCAGTGATTGGTCGCGATGATGAGATTCGCCGCACGATTCAGGTGTTATCTCGTCGTACCAAAAATAACCCTGTCCTAATTGGTGAACCTGGTGTGGGTAAAACTGCGATCGTTGAAGGTTTAGCGCAACGTATCATTAATGGTGAAGTCCCTGAAAGTTTGAAGAATAAGCGTGTGTTGTCTTTGGATTTGGGTTCATTACTTGCAGGTGCAAAATATCGTGGTGAATTTGAAGAGCGCCTAAAAGCTGTCCTTAAAGATCTTGCCAAACATGAAGGGGAAATCATTCTGTTCATCGATGAGTTACATACACTCGTAGGTGCAGGTAAAGGCGATGGTGCGATGGACGCAGGTAATATGTTAAAACCCGCCTTGGCGCGTGGTGAATTACGCTGTGTTGGTGCAACGACTTTAGATGAATACCGTCAATATATTGAGAAAGATGCAGCGCTTGAACGTCGATTCCAAAAAGTGTTGGTCGATGAGCCAAGTGTTGAAGATACCATTGCCATTTTGCGTGGTCTAAAAGAGAAGTATGCAACTCATCATGGAGTTCAGATTTTAGACTCGGCAATTATTGCTGCTGCAAAAATGTCACATCGATATATAACAGACCGTCAGTTACCCGATAAAGCGATTGATTTGATCGATGAAGCAGCATCGCGTATCAAAATGGAAATTGATTCCAAGCCAGAAGCTTTAGATAAATTGGATCGCCGCTTGATTCAGTTAAAAATGCAACTTGAAGCAGTGAAAAAAGATGAGGATTCGGGCAGTAGAGCTGAAGTCAATCATCTTGAACAGCAAATTGCTGAAAAGCAAAAAGAGTACAATGATCTTGAAGAAATTTGGAAAGCTGAAAAAACACTGGTTGAAGGTGATAAAAAAGCACAAGTTGAGCTGGATCAAGCACGTAGTGCATTAGAAAAGGCAAAACGTGAAGGTGATTTGGCTGAAGCTGCACGTTTACAATACGGCGTGATTCCAGAGTTACAAAAGCGTTTGGAACAAGCAGAAGTTGCTGAGGAAAACGAAGAGCCTAAACTGATTCGTACCAAAGTAACTGAGAACGAAATTGCCGAAGTGGTCAGTGCGGCTACAGGTATTCCTGTATCTAAGATGTTGCAAGGTGAGCGTGAGAAACTGCTTAATATGGAAGAGTTCTTACACAACCGTGTTGTCGGTCAGGATGAAGCTGTCGTTGCTGTATCTAATGCAGTACGCCGTTCGCGTGCAGGTTTATCTGATCCAAACCGTCCAAGTGGCTCTTTCTTATTTCTTGGGCCAACAGGTGTCGGTAAAACTGAGTTAACCAAAGCATTAGCGAACTTCTTATTTGACAGTGATGATGCCATGATCCGTATCGATATGTCGGAATTTATGGAAAAACATTCTGTGAGTCGCTTAGTTGGTGCTCCTCCGGGTTACGTCGGCTATGAGGAAGGCGGTGTTTTGACAGAAGCGGTACGCCGTAAACCATATAGTGTGGTGTTGTTTGATGAAGTCGAAAAAGCACATCCTGATGTATTCAATGTCTTACTACAAGTATTGGATGATGGGCGTTTAACGGATTCACAAGGTCGTGTTGTCGACTTTAAAAATACGGTTATTGTCATGACTTCGAACCTAGGTTCACAAGATGTACGTGAATTAGGTGAGGGTGCAACTGATGATGAAGTAAGAGCTGTCGTGATGAATGCAGTTGGTCAGCACTTCCGTCCTGAGTTTATTAACCGTATAGATGAGTTAGTGGTTTTCCATTCACTTCAAAAAGCGCAGATTCGTGGAATCGCTGATATTCAGTTAGATCGTTTACGTTCTCGCTTGAGTGATCGTGATATGGGCTTAACTGTGGATGATACAGCTTTTGATCTATTAATTGATGCTGGTTTTGATCCTGTATATGGTGCTCGCCCACTTAAACGTGCGATTCAGCAACAGGTAGAGAACAGCTTAGCTCAGAAAATTCTAGCGGCTGAGTTCCAACCAGGCGATAACATCTTGATAAAAGGTGAAAATGGTCATCTTGTTTTCGATAAAATGAAACTGAGTTAAGTTTAAATTTTAACGAATGATTAAAAAAGATGGTGATGAAAGTCACCATCTTTTTTTGTATACATGCAATTTATCTGATTTTTTCAGGAATATTACCAATGACATTGCGATTTTGTGAAAAGGTTGGTAGTTTCGAAACAAATAAGAAAAAAATTCAGGATGAATTGGAATGGAAAATAAGCAACATTATTACACAGGTATCGGTGTGATTTTGTTCATGGCTGTCTTGCCATCTACAGGGTGGTCTGCTCAAGCAATGACAGAAGGAAGTTTGGCACTTCAGACTGCATTACTGAATAATGCGTTACCAAGTATCATCCAAAAAGCAAAACAAGATGCGCTTAAACCCGATGAAGAACGCTGGCGTTCACAGCGTGTATTGAGTGATCGTAATTTACGTGAAATTCGTATCAGTATGCTAGAAGAAGGAGTATTATCTCCTTATGAAGAGGCTAAGAAAACATCTGTTTTAGATGTTCGAGAAAAGAAAAAAGCAACCATGAAACCGCATGAAGTGCCTCCTGATCGCTATGTTATTTATGAATTTGAATCACCTAATATTAAAAGATATAACGTAACTATTAAGTGATCCAAAGTTAAAATTTATGACATTCCTAAATGTTGAATTTTCCAAGCACGGTGAATTTTTTGATTACGCTTAAAGTCTAAACCAATTGTTTCAGACGTAATTTCTTCAACTTTATAGAGTGCTTCGATTTCTTCATCTAACTCAAAACCACGATAGTTGTTTGAGAAATAGAGTGTGCCATCACTTGTTAAGCGATTCATTGCTCGTTTAAGGAGAGAGACATGATCACGCTGCACATCAAAAGTTCCATAGAACTTTTTCGAATTTGAGAAAGTTGGTGGATCAATAAAAATTAAGTCGTATTGTTCATGACCTTCTTTTAACCATTCAAAACAATCACTTGCAAAGAACATATGTTGTTCATCTGCATGATCTACGGTTAAACCATTTAAAACAAAGTTTTCTTTTGACCAACCGAGGTAGGTGTTCGATAAGTCGACACTTGTTGTGCTTGCTGCACCGCCAAGCGCAGCATGTAAGCTTGCGGTAGAAGTATAGCTATATAAATTCAAGAAATGTTTGCCACGAGCTTCTTTAGCAATTTTCAAACGAATTTGACGGTGATCCAAGAATAAACCTGTATCCAGATAATCGGTCAGATTCACCAAGATACGTGCATTGCCTTCCTGCACAATAAAACGTTTGGATGCAGTACTTTGTTTGGTGTACTGATTTGTTCCAGCTTGACGGGCGCGAGTTTTAATAAAGATAGCATCACGTCCAAGACCTGTGACTGCACGGATTGCAGCAAGGCCAAGGTTAAAACGTTTTTTTGCTTTCTCTGGATCAATTTTCTTAGGTGGCGCATATTCTTGAACGTGTAGCTTATCGCCATATAAATCAACTGCTAGATTAAAATCTGGCAAATCTGCATCATATAAACGTAAACAGTAAACATTCTCTTTAACAGCCCATTTTTTCAAGGCTTGCATATTTTTCTGCAAACGATTGGTAAAGTCTTCAGCACCTTCGATTGGGTCAAATTGTTGTGGTTGCCAATTTGCCAAGAATGGTTGAGTGACAGTCGCAGGCTTCACTGTGCCAAAACGAATGTAAATTGGTAACTTACCATTCATCAAACGTAGGGTTTGCGGGTCATTAAAAGCAAGTACATCTGCTTGTTCAACTTGTGCTGCGATAATTGCTGCACGTTGATTTGGGAAATTCTTTTGTAAAAGGGCAGAAAGACCTAGATATAAAGAACGATTAGATGCTTTATCACCTAGACGCTCACCATAAGGAGGATTTGTTACGATAAATGCTTTTTTACCTTCAGCATGGAAATCATCCCAATCAGCTAAAGTACGTTCTTCAATCTGGATTTGATCAAGAAGTTTTTCAAAGCCAGCAGCAATGATATTTTGACGAGTTGCTTTGACCGCTTCCCAATCAGCATCGTAAGCATAAAATTTAGGTAATGGTTGTTCTAATGCTTTTTCATGACGTTCTGCGGCTTCAGCTTTCAGTGATAACCATAATTCACGATCATGTCCATGCCAGCCATTAAAACCAAAACGACGGACTAAACCAGGCGCACGATCTGTCAAGATCAATAAAGACTCAATAATAAATGTGCCTGAACCACACATTGGGTCAAGAATAATATCCGGCTGATATTGGCTGAGTTGTGCTTTTTGTAAGATTGCAGCAGCTAAGTTTTCTTTAATTGGTGCATCTGTCATATAACGACGATAGCCGCGTTTATGCAAAGAATCACCAGATAAGTCTAAGCAATAGGTATGTTCTGTTTTACCAGCTAAAACATATAATGTAATTTCAGGTTGTTTAATATCAATACTTGGTCGCTTACCAACTGCTTCCATAAATGAATCAACAACGCCGTCTTTTACACGTAAAGTGGCGAATTGGGTATTTACTTTAATCTCACGTTCGACGTGTAAACGAACTGCAAAGGTACTTTGTGGTGCTAAAATAAGTGACCAATCAAAGCTGATTGCACCTTCATAGAGTTCTTCTGCGACATCTCGTGCATCGTGGGTAAATTCCAGTTCATGTGTATGAATAGGTAACAGTACACGAGATGCAAGACGTGACCACATGCAAACGCGATAAGCATTTTCGAGAGTGCCTTTAAATACTAAACGTCCAGCAAAGCGTTGGATATTTTGAATGCCTAAATCTTCGAGTTCTTGTTGTAATAAGGTTTCAAGCCCGTCTGCACAGGTCACCCAATAGTCTGTTAGACGTGGTTTAGCGTTCATTCAAATTTCCAAAGCAATTCAGCAATCGGCTATTTTAACTGATTTTTGTTTGTTCTGTCGGTGCATATTTGTGTGATTGTCAGCTTTATCATCAATTAAACGCCATTATTTTATCAATGAAATGATGAATCACTTAAATTAGATTATGTGACCATAGTCATTTTTTCTCATTATTTTTAATTATTGGTACATATTTTGCTTTTTAGTTTGCAGATTATCAGTGAGTTATTTAATTCAAAGCTGATGAAACTTAAGAATTTTAATTGAATGGCTGTGGGGTTGTTATGAAAGAGAACATGAATAGTGAAGTGCTAGTAAATGCTGAAGCTTTTGCAATTGCAACGCAAATGTATGTACGTTTAAGACGTGTATGTGGACGTGTAATTGATGTGATGTATCTCGTGAATAATAAAGATTATGCAAAGCATATTGTTGAGATCGCTTTATCGACTGAAGATGAAGAGTTAGAAAAACAAGTGACACGTTTGCGCCCATTAATTGATTTATATCCTGAACCAGCTGTAATAATCGAAGAGTCGAAGGTTGAAGCTAAAAAACAAAAAGAAGTGCATCAAGAAACATATTCGATGGACGTGACAGCAGAGGAAATTTATCAAGCGCAAGTTCACCATCACTATATTGGTGCATTAAGGTAAATTATAAGTCATTAAAAAATATAAAATTAAAAGGATGTAGCACTGATGTTTACATCCTTATCTTTCTTTTAGAATATTCAGAATGGATGTTCTCATGTTGAATAAAAATAAGATTATGAAAAAGATCTAGAGATTTTACTTAAGTGCTGAAAAGTTCAACTGCGCATGAAATCCAAAATCTGTATAATGCGTTAACTTAACGTGTCAGGAATCTCTTATGCACTTGGCGGCATTGCATACTTTGAGTCAGATTCAACTCAATCAACAAGGAAATCTCAAGCACTTTTTAACTATTGAAGGCCTTTCCAAAGAAAGCCTTACCAAGATTTTAGATACAGCGCAAAGCTTCTTAGATGAAAATAATAATTTGATCAATCGTCCTTTATTAGAAGGACTAACGGTGATGAATCTTTTCTTTGAAAACTCAACTCGTACACGTACAACATTTGAGGCTGCGGCAAAACGTTTGTCAGCCAATGTCTTAAATATTGATATTGCACGTTCAAGTACATCGAAAGGTGAAACGTTACGAGATACGCTTTGGAATTTAGAAGCGATGGCTGCGGATATTTTTGTGGTTCGTCATTCATCTTCTGGGGCAGCACATTTTATTGCTAAAGATGTTTGTCCTAATGTCGCAATCATTAATGCAGGCGATGGTCGACATGCACATCCGACTCAAGCCATGTTAGATATGTTGACCATTCGTCGTGAAACCAATAAGCCATTTGAACAACTTTCTGTCGCAATTATTGGTGATATTAAACACTCGCGTGTTGCACGTTCAAACGTGGCGGCATTGCAAACACTTGGTTGCAAAGATATTCGCGTGATTGCACCGAACACTTTATTACCAGTTGGCTTCAATGAATATGGTGAGCATGTTCGTCTATTTAACAAAATGGATGAGGGTGTGACGGATTGTGACGTGATCATCGCGCTACGTATTCAAAATGAGCGTATTGATTCTCCAGCACTATCTTCACAATCTGAATTTTACAAGATGTATGGTTTAAATAAAGAACGTCTCGCTTTAGCTAAACCTGATTGTATTGTGATGCATCCTGGACCAATGAATCGCGGTGTAGAAATTGATTCAAGTGTTGCTGATGGTAATCAATCTGTGATTCTTAGACAGGTGACCAACGGTATTGCTGTACGTATGGCAGTACTGGCATTAGCAATGCAAGGGCAGCTCCAAGAGCAAGGTTTAATTGAAGCGATTTCACTATAAAGGATAGATCACATGAGTATTGTAAAAATTGAAAATGTCCGTGTGCTCGATCCGATTGAGAAGACTGATCAAGTGAAAACGGTTTATCTTGAAAATGGCAAGTTGATCAATGCTGTAGATCAAGTTGATGAAACCATCGATGGTCAAGATAAATGGCTAATGCCGACAATGGTCGATCTCTGTGCACGTCTGCGTGAACCTGGTCAGCAACAACACGGCACTCTAAAGTCAGAAGGTAAAGCGGCACTCGCAAATGGTATTTTGCATGTTATAACACCACCAGACTCCAAGCCAATTGTTCAAGATAATGGTGCACTCATTCATGGCTTGATTGAAAAAGCAAAACTGGATGGTGGTATTTATTTACAAATCATTGGTGCACAAACCCAAGGTTTAAATGGAAAGCAACCTGCAAACATGGCGGGTTTAAAGAAAGGTGGTTGTACGGCTGTTTCAAATGCAAACGCTGCTTTTGAAAATGATGATGTTGTGATTCGTACATTAGAATATGCAGCAGGTTTGGGTTTAACCGTAGTTTTCTATGCAGAAGAGCCGCAAATTGCAAAAGATGGTTGTGCACATGAAGGTTTTATTGCCTCACGTCAAGGTTTGCCAATGATTCCAGCAATTGCCGAAACGGTTGCAATTGCAAAGTATCTTTTAATGATTGAAGCAACAGGTGTGAGAGCACATTTTGGTTTATTGTCTTGTGGTGCTTCTGTTGAGTTGATCCGCGCTGCAAAAAATAAAGGCTTACCTGTGACTGCTGATGTTGCAATGCATCAACTGCATTTAACCGAAGAGTTAACAGATGGCTTCAATTCACTTGCACATGTTCGCCCACCATTACGATCAATTCAAGATAAAGAGTTATTGCGCGAAGGTGTAAAAGATGGCGTGATTGATGCAATTTGTACACATCACGAGCCATTAAGCAGTTCTGCGAAGATGGCACCTTTTGCTGAGACTCAATCGGGTATTACGGCTTTTGATACTTATGTTGGTTTAGGCATTCAACTTATTCAGGAGGGTGTTTTTGAACCTTTAGAATGGGTTGAAAAAGTCACTTCGACTCCAGCAGCTGTTGCGAATATGACAGCACGTTGGCAGTGTGAGTCTGGATGGGTTTTAGTTGATCCTACACTGACATGGACAGTTTCTAAAGACACGATTATTTCGCAAGGTAAAAATACGCCATTACTTGGTCAGCAATTGACAGGTAAAGTGCTTAATACTTTTGTATAAGCTTGTCTAAAAATGAGCAGAATAAGACTTGATCACTTATTCTGCTTTGTAAACCAAAATATGAATATTGTATTTATATGATATAAAAAACGAATAAAAACAAGATAATTAGCTAAAATAAGAAAATTTTTTGAAGCTGTGAAACAGAAAATTAAATAAGCGATCTAGATAAAAAATTATATTTATTGGAGTTATTACCATGTCGACAAATCCAATGGAATTGTTAAAGAAAAAAGTTACCTCCGAGCTGATTCATGAGCAAGATAATTTATCTAATGAAAAAAGTGCTTTGCTTTCCAAATTTTATCCAATATTTTTATCAATATTAATGGCTAAGCCTGAATTTATTCAGAAGCTGAAAGAAATTATTATGCCTTCATTATCGGATTTACTTGGTCATAATGAACGAATTAAAACTGCACTTTTAGCCAATATTTTAACAGCTAAACTTACTTCATTTGAAGCTGAACAAATTATCAATAAAGCAATTCCAAAATGCTTAACAATATTAACAAATGAAGCAGGGAGTGATAGCTCTAGCATTTTGAATTATTTGAAAAATCATAAGGATTCGATTCAATCCTTATTACCACTTTGGGCAATCAGTTTATTAGCGCCAATTGGTTTAATCTTAAATCCGTCAAATCTATACGCAGAATCAAATCATTCATCGGTAAACTTTGAACGAAAGATTGGTATTTTTCCAATTATTGGCTTTTTGATACTTGGTTTATTAATTGTGTGGTTGTGGCAGTCTTGTCATCATCAGCAGCTCGAAGTTCCTGTAGATGATTTGGATGCATCTGTTGCTCAATAAGTATTTTGAACTTGGTGAAGGAAGTCTTTTGATTAAATTGGGAAATGTTGTATTCAATGTATAAATTATAAAAGCACAAATTGCTTCATCCGTTTTTTATTGGCATGCTTAGCTTTGTGCAAATAAATATTCTAGATTGAGATGATGCGGATTACATTGATTGGCGCTGGACGTGTGGCAAACCATTTGGCTTTAGTTTTAGAAAAAAAGCATAGAATTATTCAAGTTTTTAGCCGAGATAAGCAGAAAGCACAAAACTTAGCAGATCGAGTAAATGCAGAAGCAATTAATCAAATAGAGCAACTAGATAGCCAGACCGATCTAGTCATTATTGCTGTAAGTGATCAAGCAATTTCTGAGTTAATTAAAAACTTGTCTCAATATGTTCCCGATAGCCTAATTGTTCATACCTCTGGCAGTACGAGTTTATCAGTCCTTACCGAATCACATCTTCGAGCAGGGGTATTTTATCCATTACAAACATTCAGTTTTGAGCGAGAAGTCAACTGGTCAGATACACCTTTATTTGTTGAGGCGACCAACACACAAGATCTAAACTTATTAACTGAATTAGCAAATGAATTAAGTGATTGTGTTTATCAATATAGTTCTAAACAGCGTCAAACATTACATTTAGCTGCTGTGTTTGCTTGTAACTTTAGTAATTATTGTTATGACATGGCCAAGCAAATTGTAGATGCCGAAAGTGTTGATTTTAATTTGTTATTCCCTTTGATTATGGAAACAGCAAATAAAGCAATGCAGAATGATCCTCAAAAAATGCAGACTGGGCCAGCAATGCGTGGTGATCAAAATATATTGAGTATGCACCGTAATCTATTAATAAATGCGCATCGTGCTGATTTAGAAAATATTTATAAAATAATGAGTGATGGAATTTATGAAAGACAAAACAAATCTTTTTAACGATAATTATACAAAATAGACAAATTAGTCTATTTTGTATAA
>NZ_JBICJJ010000017.1:0-12990 GCF_043102985.1 Acinetobacter sp. YQ_14
GATAAAGGCGACAAAGGTGATATAGGCGACACTGGGGCGACAGGTGCAACAGGTGCGCAAGGTGATAAGGGCGATAAAGGCGACACTGGAGCGACAGGCGCTACGGGTGCTCAAGGTGACAAGGGAGATAAAGGTGACACTGGAGCGACAGGTAAGAGTGCTTATGAAATTGCGGTTGATAATGGCTATACGGGCACAGAACAACAATGGATAGAGGGACAGCAAGGTCAAGGTGGTTCGTCACCATTCTTAGATGCGAAAGCTAATGAATCTAGTACTGGTGCAAAAGCGACAGGTGCAGGTGCAACAGCATTGGGCGATGGTGCTATAGCTGATGGCAATAATAATACGGTTGTTGGTTCAGGAGCATCTGCAACAGGAGAATCGAATACTGTAGTGGGTAAAGGTAACAAAGTTGAAGGAAACCGCTCAGGGGCATTCGGCGATCCAAACGTAATTCAGGCAAACGACAGTTATGCAGTCGGCAATGACAATACCATCACAGGGGATAGAACTTTTGTTGTTGGTAATAATGTAAATACTTCAGCTAAAAATGCTGTTGTGTTGGGTAATGATTCTGCTTCAGATCGAGATAACACTGTATCAGTTGGCGCTTCAGGTCAAGAGCGTCAAATTATTCATGTGGCAGCGGGTGTTCAAGATACTGATGCAGTTAACCTCAAACAAATGAAAGATGCTGATGCAAAAGTTCTAAGTGATGCTAAAACGTATGCTGATGTTGGTGATCAGGCAACTTTAAGTAGCGCTAAAGGTTATACAGATAGCCGTGAAACCGTCATGCGACAAGAGTACAAAACTGCTGATGCTAAAGTATTATCAGATGCGAAAGCTTACACTGATACAAAAGTGACTGATCTAGAAAATAGTTTTAGGGATGTATCAAATCGTGTAGATCAAACCAATCAAACCGTTAGAAAGAATCGTGATATTGCTGCACAAGGTATTGCAGGTATTAGTGCAATGACAAATATTCCGATGCCTGCAGAAGCAGGAGCTTCAACTGTTGGTGTAGGTATGGGTTATTACGATAGTCAGTCAGCGATCGCAGTGGGAGCAAGTCATTACTTTGATAATGGTGTTGCAATTAAAGGTGCATTCTCAACTGGCTTTAATAATGGCAATACAACTGCTGTAGGTGCTGGTGTTTCCTATTCTTGGAAATAACACATCATATATGAATAACAAGTAGGTAAGTACTCGAAGGTACTTACCTACTTTTATTTGATAGAGATGTAAATAAAAAATAGAGTATTTGTATCGACTTATTTTCATAGTTGTATATTCAAGGAACATTAAAGCAACGACTCTACAAAATAAGCGCTTGTCAGGCATGGCGTTTTGTTAAGCCTATGCCTATAATATGCCTACTTGAAAATCAGTAGACTGTGATTGGTATGTTATATTCATTGGCTCGCCCTTTGTTGTTTACTTTAGCGCCAGAGCGTGCACATGAACTCACACTTTCTATGCTTGATAAAGCGCATAAGTTGGGTTTTATGCATCAAAAAGTTGCTGCAAAACCTGTAACTTGCATGGGTATCGAGTTTCCAAATCCTGTTGGTTTAGCTGCGGGTTTGGATAAAAATGGTGCGCATATCGATGCTTTAGCAGCATTAGGTTTCGGTTTTATCGAAATTGGTACAATCACTCCGCGTCCTCAAGCTGGCAATCCTCAGCCACGTTTATTCCGTATTCCTGAAGCAAAAGCCATTATTAACCGTATGGGTTTTAATAATGATGGTGTTGATAAACTGATTGAAAATGTTAAATCAGCAAAGTTTAAAGGGATTTTAGGAATTAATATCGGAAAAAATGCGGATACTCCTGTCGAAGAAGCTGTTTCTGATTATTTGATTTGTTTAGAAAAAGTATATAATTACGCTTCATATATTACAGTCAATATTTCCTCTCCAAACACTAAAAATCTGCGTAGCTTGCAAAGTGGTGATGCACTTACAGAGTTATTACAAACTTTGAAAGGTCGACAGCTAGAACTTGCTGAACAATATAATCATTATGTTCCTTTAGTGCTCAAAGTTGCACCTGATCTCACACCAGAAGATATCGCATTTATTGCAGCTCAACTCATTCAGTTCAAAATTGATGGTCTTATTGTGACGAATACGACGCTTGGTCGTGAGGGTGTTGAAAATCTTCCAAATGGTAATGAGGCAGGTGGATTGTCTGGTGCACCAGTATTTGAAAAGAGTACGGAGTGTTTACGTCAATTTTCTAAAGTGCTGAACGGACAGATTCCACTCATAGGTGTTGGTGGTATTTTAAATGGTGAGCAAGCTGTAGCAAAACAGCAAGCAGGAGCGAGCTTGGTTCAAGTTTATAGTGGCCTTATTTATACAGGTCCAACGCTTATTAAAGATTGTGTTAACGCGATGACAGTGTGAAATGAACACGCTTGATATCATTATTCTGATCATTTTGCTCATTGGAGGGCTAAACGGTTTGCGTCAAGGATTTATTAAAGCCTTTGCGAACTTGGTCGGATGGATATTTGCATTGATCATTGGGGCAAAGTATGCAGTTATATTGGCACCTGCAATGAGCAGCCTCAGCCAAGACCCTGTTGTGCAAAAAATTGCAGCTTTTGCTTTCATTGTATTGATCATTGTTGTGTGTACATGGATTGTTAGCGCGCTTTTAAATGGGCTCTTGAAAAGTTTAAAACTGGGCCCATTAAATCGTTTAGCAGGTGGTGCTTTTGGCTCTCTAAAAGGACTATTGATTGTTCTGATCGCCATGCAAGGTGTGGGACCTTGGGTGGATAGTTCTCCCCACTGGAAACAGTCAAAATTAATTCAGATTTTATTACCTTATGCTCCTTTGGCGACTGAAATTTCCAAAGATGCTGCAAATCAAGCTTTAGATCAAATGAGGTCTGAAGGTGCGCTATTGTATCGCCCTTCAACTGAAATGGACGAGTCAGAACGTGCTGCTACGGATCAGCGCGCTGACCATTCGACGAAAAATCCTTTTTATTAATTGGGGTCAAACCCCGTTCCTAGCTTGTCGCGAGGTTGCTATGTGTGGAGTTGTTGGGATAGCCGGTAAATCGCCAGTGAACCAAATGTTATTTGATGCCTTGACGATGTTACAACATCGTGGACAAGATGCAGCAGGTATTGTTACTTGCCATCAAGGGCGTTTGTTCCTCCGCAAAGACAACGGTATGGTGCGCGATGTATTCCATACTCGTCATATGCGTGCTTTGCTTGGTAACTACGGTATTGGACATGTACGTTATCCAACAGCGGGTTCTTCTAGCAGTGCAGAAGCGCAACCATTTTATGTAAACTCACCTTACGGTATCACGCTTGCACATAATGGTAACTTAACCAACGCAGCTGAAATTCATGATGATCTGTTTAAAACAGATTTACGTCATATGAATACTGATTCTGACTCAGAAGTATTACTTAACGTATTTGCGCATGAGCTACAGAAAATTGGTACTTTAAATCCAACACCTGAAGATATTTTCCATACGGTTTCTCGCGTTCATGAGCGCTGTAAAGGTGCTTATGGTGTCGTTGCCATGATTACAGGTCATGGTTTGGTTGGCTTCCGTGATCCAAATGGTATCCGTCCGTTAATCTACGGTTCAAGAGAAACTGATCAAGGTACAGAATATATTATTGCGTCTGAATCAGTTGCAATTACTGCACTTGGTTTCAAAATTGAACGTGATATTGCACCAGGCGAAGCTATCTTTATCGACAGCGAAGGTCGATTATTCTCTAAGCAATGTGCAGTAAATCCTGAATACCGTCCATGTATTTTTGAATACGTTTATTTTGCTCGTCCAGATGCAACAATTGATGGTATTTCAGTTTATAAAGCTCGTTTGAAAATGGGTGAAAAGCTTGCGCATAAAATCCTAAAAGAATGGGGTGAGGAGCATGACATTGATGTTGTGATTCCAATTCCTGATACAAGCCGTACATCAGCTTTAGAGTTGGCAAATATTTTAGGCGTGAAGTTCCGAGAAGGTTTCATGAAAAACCGTTACATCGGTCGTACCTTTATTATGCCAGGTCAGCAACAACGTAAGAAATCAGTTCGTCAAAAACTGAACCCAGTAGAGCTTGAATTTAAAGACAAAAATGTTCTTTTAGTCGATGACTCAATTGTACGTGGTACAACGTGTAATGAAATCATTCAGATGGCACGTGACTCTGGTGCGAAAAAAGTATTCTTTGCCTCAGCAGCACCTATGGTGAAATATCCAAACGTGTATGGTATTGATATGCCAGCAAAATCTGAGCTTATTGCTTCTGATCGTACAGTTGAAGAAATTCGTGAAATTATCGGTGCAGATCGTTTAATTTTCCAAGAAATCGAAGATCTGAAAAATGCAGTGCGTACAAGCAAAGTTCCTGATTTAAGAGAGTTTGATTGTTCTGTCTTTGATGGTGTTTATGTTGCTGGTGGCATTGATAACGACTATTTAATTAACCTTGAGTTAAAACGTAGCGATACGGCTAAGAAAAAAACTGATGGCTATATTGATGTAAATATTGATGCGGCTTCAGTAGATTTAACAGGTATTAAAGAAGAGTAATCGTTTTTAATATCCAGAAAAGCGGGAATTTCCCGCTTTTTTATTTTATGATACAGAAGGCGCTAAAGCCTCGGATAGAAACAATGTAATAAGGAAAATTTACATTGAAAGAAATGAGCCATTATTTAATTGAAAATAAGAATATTGCGTGGTCAGTTAGTTTCTGTATTCTCGCAATGTTATTAACCGTCTTTATTCTCAATTTAATTTTGGGTTTAGTGGTGCATTTCTTTGATTACACCCAGCCGATTTGGTGGCACGTTCTTAGTCCGTATTTCATCTTTCTGCTTTTCTTTGTTTTAGTCTGGTCAGTTTGTGCTGAACTTTATGTTCTGCGTGAAGGTGGACATTCACTTGCGAAGCAATTAAAAGCACGTCGTCTCGTTTTTGATGAAAGTACCCCTGAAGAAAGCACTGCACTTAAAGTAGTAGAGCAAGTCGCGCGTAGTTTCGCAATTGATACACCAGCAGTGTATGTACTGCCCGATGAAGTCGGTGTTAATGCCTTAACCGCAGGTTTTAAATCTCAGGATATCGTGATTATTCTAACTTGGGGTGCTTTGCAGAATTTAGATGAACTTGAGCTGTATGGCTTACTTAGTTATGAGTTTAATCAAATTTTATCTGGTGAAGCTGTTGAAAACACCAAGCTTAAAATTTTATACAGTGGACTAACAACGTTCAGTCAATGGGGAAGTAAATTAGCTCAGGCAGGCTATAACCCTTATGCAACTTCCTATCGAAATAAGTTTGAAACGATTTTTGTGGCAATCGGTGGAGTGATTTGGCTGATTGGTAGTTTGGGTATTTTAATTACTCGTTTAATCAAATATTTGACTTTGAGTGGTCGAACTTTCCGTAATGATTTGAAAACCATGCGGTTGATGAATAACAATGCGAATATCCAAACGTTATTAAGAATTTATGTGCATCATACTGGTTCGCAGATTCATAGTGCTTATTCTGAATCAATCTCTCATATGTGCTTTGCCAATTCATTGAGTCCGCAAAGCTGGATGAATATTCATCCAAGTATTAAAGATCGTATCTACGAACTGAATCCAACACTGTTGCAAGACTTACAGTTAGAGAATTTGCGTAAACTTCGAAATCGTCCTTTATTCAGTTTGTTTCGATCATTAGAAGAAGAAATTACCGATATTACAACTCCTTGGAGTTCACCGCAGCCACTACCTTTATTGCGTTTGTCTCCAATTAGTTTTGCGTTGAATGATGCAATTAAGCCTTTGAATCCTGAGATGCGTAAAAATAAAAAGCGTCCAGAGTTAATCCAACGTGCTATGCAGACCGCAACGGGTTCTAGAGAAGTGATGGTGGCAATCTTGATGATTCGTCAATATCGAGAATTTATTCCTCAAGATGCACCTGTGAGCCATGCGATTGTAGATGCTTTGTTGAATCTTGATGGCCGTATTCATGTGCAAATTTTCCATGATGCCTGTAAAAATATTGGTCATATGCCAACCAGTATTGCCCGTCAATTTTTAACTAAACTTGCTTGTATCATTCAGGAAGATGGCGAAGTTGGTTTACTTGATGCTTTACTTCTTGAGCGTGTTAAACATGAGTTAAATTTGATGCCTGCACATTTGCCAACAGCTTTTGAAGATGTCAAATCGCAGATTGTGCATTTGGTTGATGCGTTATTGCATGTTCAACAAATTAATAGTCCGAATCAGTTAGAAGTGCGTGAACGTATTTTAAGAAAGATTTTAACCGCAGTTGAAATGCAAACTTTTGCTGATATTTCAGATGAGCCTTTAGATTTAGCTGAAATCCTAAATGATGTCTCAGGCCTGTTATTACGTGATCGTCTAAATATCTTGGCGATTGCTGAACGTTGCTTGTGGAGTGATCGGATTATCACTCAGGACGAGCTAGATGTTTTGGAATTGCTGTATTGGCGTTTAGGATTTGATACCAAAGATGTTGTTGAACAAATGCAAAAGAAAAACAGCTTGATGATTATCTAGAATCTACGGATAAATTTTTGCTTATTGTGCTGTCAAAATTATTACGTGACAGTCACATAAAATATTCTTATTTGCATGTAAGCTTGCCATTTATTTTTATTTTTGTATTTACGCTTTTTGAGTAAGTTATGGAACATATTGAAATTTTAAAAGCCTTATTTTTAGGTTTTATCGAGGGTCTTACCGAATTCTTACCCATTTCAAGTACAGGGCATTTGATCTTATTTGGTCATATGATTGACTTCCATTCTGATGATGGTCGTGTATTTGAGGTTGTTATTCAGCTGGGTGCAATTTTGGCGGTATGTTGGTTATACCGCCAAAAGATTGTGGACTTGATTAAAGGTTTCTTTAGTGGAGATACTGAGGCAAGACACTTTACCTTTAGTGTTTTATTGGCTTTTATCCCTGCTGTCGTGATTGGTATTTTCGCTGTTGATTTCATCAAAAGTGTATTGTTTAGCCCACTTGTTGTGGCTATTGCTTTAATTGTCGGTGGTTTAATTATTTTCTGGGTTGAGTCGATTAAGTTTGATCATAAAACCACTGAAGCAACAAAAATTACCTATAAGCAAGCATTTTTAGTGGGTTGTGCACAGTGTGTTGCAATGATTCCTGGAACATCTCGCTCAGGCGCAACGATTGTTGGTGGAATGTTCTCTGGCCTGTCTCGTAAAGCAGCAACCGAGTTTTCTTTCTTCTTGGCAATGCCAACCATGTTAGGTGCAGCTGTATTTGATTTAGCGCGTAATGCGGATGTCCTGACTCAAGAAAACATGCTGAATATCGGTGTTGGTTTTGTGGCGGCATTTATTGCAGCGCTACTTGTGGTGAGTGCATTAGTGAAGTTTGTTGAACGTCATACTTTGCGTGTGTTTGCTTGGTATCGTATTGTACTTGGTATCATTTTATTGTTCATTTTCCTATAAATAATTAAAAAAGAAGCCTCTTTTAGAAAGATGACTAAAAGAGGCAAATTCTAAGTTAAACTGTTTCACCTTAATTTCGCTCTTTTTATTTTTAAACTGGTTCAATAGCAACATGACAATAGCAAAAATGAATGCCCGTGATTTGATCATTGATTTACTTCTAGGGTTACAAGGTCGTGAGATCTCGATTAAACAAATTATTATTGCAGGGAAACTTTTTGAGATTAGTGAAAACAGCATACGCGTCGCAGTAACTCGATTGTCTGGTGACGGCGTCATTGAGGCGATCGAACGAGGGGTTTATCAATTTACTCTGCAATCACATGAGTGGGCAGATGTGATGCTCAACCGTAAGAACGGAATTAAACAAACCAAAAAATGGAATCAGCAATATTTAGCTGTGTTTACAGGTGAGTTAGGTCGTGTCGATCGTACCGCTTTAAATCGTCGAGAACGAGCGTTGAAACATTTTGGTTTTAAAGAATTAGAACAAGGGATTTATATTCGTCCAGATAATTTGGCAATTTCATTTGATCATCTTTTTACTGAATTAAAAGCTTCAGGCTTAGAGAGTAGTGCCAAGATTTGTCAGATTTCTCATTTTGATCAAGACACAGTAGAAAAGATCTATCAGTTATGGCCAATAGAGCATCTCAATCAGCACTATAAAAAATATAGCCAAATGATTCAGGAGTGGTTGCTGACGGTAAGTCAATTAAGCTTGGAAGCAGCAGCTAGAGAATCGTTATTACTCGGTCGCCAAACGATTTCACTATTAATGAATGATCCGTTATTGCCCAAAGATTTTGTTGATGTGCAACTAAGAGATCAATTTGCGACAAGCGTTCAACAGCTAGATCGAACAGGTTTGGAATTGTGGCAGAAGTTTTATGAACTCAGTTTAGAGTAAAGATTGATTACAAATATTACTAAAAATTAAATTTTAATAGATTGACAGAAATATTACTTAATTTAAAATAAAATTAAGATTTATGTATTTATAAAATTAGAACAATTGTAGGTAAGGGATATGAATACGCGTATAGCAATCAGTGATTTATTCACGAGAGATGAAATAACGGAATTAACAACTAAATCAGATTTGCATGGTTGTTGGGCTGTTTTTTCTACTTGGGCGGTTATTGGTGGTACTTTTGCTGCTGTAGCTGGGTTCTGGGAATATTTACCGAATTGGGGAAAATTATTACTCTGTGTTGCTGCGCTAATTATTCTGGCAGGTCGTCAGTTAGCTTTGGCGATCATCATGCACGATGCTTCTCATCAAAGTTTATTCAAAACGAAATGGTTAAATGACACTTTAACGGACTGGTTATGTGCTCGTCCGATTTGGAATGATTTGCATAAGTATCGTGCCCATCATCTGCGTCATCACAGTAAGACTTCTACAGTGGATGATCCTGATTTATCACTTGTGACGGGGTTTCCGACCACGAAGAAATCATTAATGCGCAAATTTATGCGTGATTTATCGGGCGTGACTGGATTTAAGTTTGCAGTTGGTCGAGTGTTGATGGATGTTGAGAAAATGGAGTGGACGGTGTCGAATGACCGTCGCTGGATTTCTCAAGAAGGTCGTCGTTGGTTTGATTATCCCAAAACATTCTTAAAAAATAGTGGTGGTGCGATTGTAGCCAATGCAGCTTTATTTTCAGTTTTATGGGCTTCAGGGCATCCTAAACTCTATGCTCTTTGGGTGCTGGCTTATTTGACACCATTTCCATTGTTTTTGCGAGTTCGTTCGATGGCTGAACATGCTGGTATGGAGACCAGTCATAGTGCATTGACCAACACCCGAACCACAAAGGCAGGCTATATTGCTCGGGCTTTAGTTGCACCAATTCATGTGAATTTCCATAAAGAACATCATTTGATGGCAACTGTTCCATATTTTAAATTGCCACAGATGCATCAAATGTTGCGTGATAAAGGCCATGTCGAAGAAGCGCCGACATATTGGCAAGTTTTAAATGAGCTTTCTAATCAAGCAGAATAAAATTTGAAACGGACCTCTTAAAAAACATCACATTGAAAAATTTGGAAAGCAGATGAAGATTGGAAAGAATGAACTAATTGAGTTTTTGGCTCAAGAGTTTCCACAAGCACTCAAGAAAACCAGCATTGAAGAAATCACCGATAAAGGCGCTCAGTTATTGTATCAAATCGATGCTGATGACTTGCGTCCAGGGCAAACGGTTTCTGGCCCAACACTGATGTTAGTGGCTGATTTCGCGCTCTATGTGGCAATCATGGGTCATATTGGTTTGGTGACGATGGCCGTTACAACCAACATGACCATTAACTTCTTTCGAAAACCGAATGGGAATCAAAATATTCGGGCAGTGTGTAAACTGATTAAAGTAGGTAAAACATTAGTTACAGGTGAGGTTTGGCTCTATTCTTTAGATGATGATGAGCCTGTCGCTCATGTGATTGGAACCTATGCGATTCCACAAAAATCATAAAATCTTTAAAAATAACAATCAGCAATCGTGCAAAACATAACAACAATTCAGTATGCGAAATAGTAAGAACATGCTAAAACTAGAATGTTCAAATTTATTTGTTCTTACTATTTCCTACTTCTATGACCATACCGCTTGATTTAATTCCTTTATCACAGCTTGACATAAATCAAGAACATATCTTGGCGATTAAGTGTAATGATTTAGTCCCGTTGCTGAATGATCCGCATCGTTTAAATGATTATGCTGATCATTTGGTGCAAGCTCAAAGCCTACTCTTAAATGGTGTTGATCCTAAATTGAATCAGCAATTGAGCGAAGTTATTCATCAAATTATTCAACAACTGTCTCGTTCGAATAAGTATTTGGGTCAACGAAAATTTAATGTATTACAAAAATGGCTAGGGATCGACATCGAGTACGATGCTGGTCAGATCAAATACCTAAAGG
The DNA here is from genome assembly GCF_043102985.1 of Acinetobacter sp. YQ_14. Taxonomy (NCBI): domain Bacteria; kingdom Pseudomonadati; phylum Pseudomonadota; class Gammaproteobacteria; order Moraxellales; family Moraxellaceae; genus Acinetobacter; species Acinetobacter sp. YQ_14. The sequence goes on from NZ_JBICJJ010000017.1 coordinate 10,454, forward strand.
ATTTTGATCGTTTAATTGATGAGGCAGATTATCTCAGTCAAAAATTACAGATAGAGATTCAAAAATCTCAATCACGATTACAGCAGGTTGTCGGTTTAAGAGAGCAAATGGCAGAGTATATTCGTGCTGCTGAAGAGTTCTTGCAAGAGTATCCTCAGTTCAGTAAGCAACAAACTTTAGATCATTTTGTAGAGCGACTGTCTAAAAAAATAAATACCTTACAAACCTTACAAACCAGTAATGATATTGCGTTAAAACAAATGCAGTTATCACAACATTTATCGTTTAGCTTATTAGATCGTTTTAAAGAGGCACAGCAGGTTTTGATTCCAGCATGGCGCTATCATTTGGAACAAAGTCGAGAGAGCAATTCGACAAAGACACTTGAGCAGTTGGATAAAAGCAGAGAACATCTCATTCAAAATCTTAAGAAATCATTACAGAAATAAGAGGGGAATATTATGTCTAATTCAGAACTGAGCAATTCATCAAATGAACTGGTTGTTAATCAAGAGCAACGCTTTGAACAACTTAACTTGAAAGAATTGGGCTTACAGGTTCAAGACTTTGCAGAAGTAATGGATGCACATCAAGAGCTTGCTGACATTAGTACGACAGTTGTTGCTGAATATGGTAAAAATATTGCCAATAAAACATCTACATATACAGATGAGTTGCTTAATCTTGTTCAGAATAAAGACCTAGATGCAACTGGGCAAAAGTTAAATGAAGTTGTGCAAGTTGCACAGCAGTTGAATACGACAAGCATTTTAAATAAATCAAAGAGTTCAGGATTCTTTGGCGGATTGCTAAGTAAGTTTAAAGGTGCAAAGCAAAGTTTTGATCAACACTTTAATACGACAAAAGAACAGATAGATGTTCTTGTGAAAGAAATCGAAAGTTCTCAGTCTGGTTTGAAAGCACGGGTTGGAACTTTGGACAAAATGTTTGATGCCGTTCAAGATGAATATAAACAACTTGGCGTTTATATTGCTGCTGGACAATTGAAGCAACAAGACATTCAACAACAGATTTCAACACTTACAACTCAAGAGCAAGATCAACAGACAACACAGCAGATTTATGATTTAAATCATTTGGCAAATAATTTGGAAAAGCGAGTCAGTGATTTGCAGGTTTTACAACAATCCGCTATGCAAACTTTGCCGATGATTCGGATCATTCAATCCAACAATTTAATGTTGGTTGATAAGTTCTATGCGATCAAAAACATTACGCTTCCTGCATGGAAAAACCAGATTAGCTTAGCGATTTCATTGCAGGAACAAAAAAATAGTGTGCAGTTAGCCAAAGCAATTGATGACACGACCAATGATTTATTGCGTCGAAATGCTGAATTATTGCATCAAAACTCGGTCGATACCGCAAAAGCGAATCAGCGCTCGGTGATTGATGTCGAAACCCTTGAACATGTGCAAAATACCCTCATTAAAACTGTAAATGATGTGATTCAGATTCAGAAAGAAGGAATGCAAAAACGTGCTGAAGCAACGACTCGTTTACGTGCATTACAAGAGAGTTTGAATCAACTGGTTCTAGAAAATAGCCAATCTTCTCAATTATGATTTAAGCAGAGGAAAGATCATTGTCATCGATAGACGAGTTCAGTGTACAGCCAATTGATCAGCGTTTAGTGGTTTTAAAAAAACGCCAACGTCATCTGATGATTTGGTTTATTTTAAGCAGCGCCTTGGTGTTAATGACGATCACTGCATTGTTTTTCCAAAAAGAATTTGTCTATCGTTTTTTTGATCTTTCTATGCATGTTCAAACTTTGGACTTGCCTTACCATGTTCAAGATCTAATTCCATTTAAACAGCCAGTAGATTATTTTTTTAATTTACTGTCTTGGTTTGGCTGGTTATTTATAAAAATATTCGTTGCATTCATTGGTGCATTTTTATTACTACGTTGGGCAAAAAAATTAAACTTTTTTCGACAACGTTTTCAAGCTTGGACACTGCGAGTCATTGCTTGGATCATTGCTTTCACACTGTTATGGTCAGGTATGAGTTATATTCAGTATGACTGGCAAGATGAAACTGAAAAAGCTTATCAGCAGTGGATGAGCTATAAAAATAATATTATCGAAAGCCAAATCGCACAGGATTTGAATCAGTCGAATGCTTCTGCAACTGAGAAAGCTTATGTGTTGGCGCAAGTCGCTTTATTGCATGATCCGATAGACCGAAAAACTGCCAATATTTATGTAAATCAGCTAATTAATGCAGAGCGAAATAATCCTGCGCAGTTCCAAAAGTACGATTTCAAGCCTGAGCAATTATGGGTTATGCAACAACAGCTCTACGGCAAAAGTATTACATTAATGACACAGCCATTGGATTTACGTGCCCAACAGGCTGAGCGTATCGCTCAAATCGTAAATGTGGTGTTGTGGGGATTGCTGCTCGTCACAATAGCGATAAGTATGGTTTTATATTTTTTAGCATCTCATTTGAAAAGTCGACGTAATCGAATTGCACATCAACTTGATGCTTAGCCTTGTATTCGGTTTA
>NZ_JBICJJ010000018.1:0-1580 GCF_043102985.1 Acinetobacter sp. YQ_14
GATGGCAGCCCGATTGATCTCGTCACTGGTGTAATCGATGGTATTACAGGTGGTACAGACGGTAGTCCTATCGATTTAGTCACTGGTGTGATTGACGGCATTACAGGTGGTACCGATGGTAGTCCGATTGATTTAGTCACTGGTGCTCTTGATGGTATTACAGGTGGTACCGATGGCAGCCCGATTGATCTCGTCACTGGTGCTCTTGATGGTATTACAGGTGGTGATCTTGCTAATAATCCTGTCACAGGTATTGTTCAAGAAGGTATCGATATTCTACAAGGCGTTGAAAGCTTAAAAACTGAAATCATCAATACGGGTATTGATACTGTTGCTGACACCATCATCGGAGCTTTCCCTCAAGCTGAACATCCTATCAGTGATATCGCTGACCTAGGTACCCTCACTTTTGAAACTTCTCGCGATACTGTAAATGGTACTTTAGAAACCGTGTCTGACTTGGCGGGTGCTGATCTCAGCGGTGCCTTAGATTCTGCAACAGGTGTCATTGAAACATTAGTTGATAATGGTTCTTCTGCAATTGGTATTGTTCAACATATTGCTGATGACCTTGGTAATCTCGGTGATCTTGCTGATGGTACACCACTAGAAATGGTGACTGATGTCATTGACGGTATTACTGGCGGTACCGATGGTAGTCCGATTGATCTTGTGACTGGCGTCATCGATGGAATCACGGGTGGTACTGATGGTAGTCCAATTGATCTTGTGACTGGTGTGATTGATGGCATCACGGGTGGTACGGATGGTAGTCCGATTGATCTTGTCACTGGTGTGATTGATGGTATTACAGCTGGTACTGATGGTAGCCCAATTGATCTTGTGACTGGTGTAATCGATGGCATTACTGGTGGAACAGACGGTAGTCCGATTGATTTAGTGACTGGCGTGATTGACGGCATCACAGGTGGTACCGATGGTAGCCCGATTGATCTTGTGACTGGTGTGATTGATGGCATTACAGGTGGCACTGATGGTAGCCCTATCGATTTAGTCACTGGCGTGATTGATGGCATCACGGGCGGTACCGATGGTAGCCCGATTGATCTCGTTACTGGTGTGATTGATAGCATCACAGGTGGTACTGATGGTAGCCCGATTGATCTTGTGACTGGCGTTATCGATGGCATCACAGGCGGTACTGATGGTAGTCCGATTGATCTCATCACTGGCGTTATCGATGGCATTACAGGTGGTACTGATGGCAGCCCGATTGATCTTGTCACTGGCGTGATTGATGGCATCACAGGTGGTACTGATGGTAGCCCGATTGATTTAGTCACTGGCGTAATCGATGGCATCACGGGTGGTACTGATGGTAGCCCGATTGATCTTGTTACTGGTGTCATTGACGGCATCACGGGTGGTACTGATGGTAGCCCAATTGATTTAGTGACTGGTGTGATCGATGGCATCACAGGTGGAACAGACGGTAGCCCGATTGATCTTGTCACTGGTGTGATTGATGGCACCACTGGTGGCACTGACGGTAGCCCAATTGATCTTGTCACTGGTGTGATTGATGGCATCACAGGTGGTGATCTTGCTAATAATCCTGT
>NZ_JBICJJ010000019.1:0-206513 GCF_043102985.1 Acinetobacter sp. YQ_14
GCAAGAACTGAAGACTCACCATACTGACCAGCGTCGCCATTAAGCGCAGCAAGAGCAGAACCACGGATAACTGGAGTGTCATCACCTGGGAAGTCGTAAGTAGAAAGAAGTTCACGAACTTCCATTTCTACTAATTCAAGTAATTCTTCATCATCAACAAGATCACACTTGTTAAGGAATACAAGAATGTAAGGTACACCAACCTGACGAGAAAGAAGGATGTGTTCACGAGTTTGTGGCATTGGACCATCAGTCGCAGCACATACAAGGATCGCGCCGTCCATCTGAGCAGCACCAGTAATCATGTTTTTAACATAATCGGCGTGGCCTGGGCAGTCTACGTGAGCGTAGTGACGAGTTGGAGAATCGTATTCTACGTGTGAAGTATTAATTGTAATACCACGTGCTTTTTCTTCTGGTGCAGAGTCAATAGCTGCGTAATCTTTAGCTTCACCGCCGTAAGTTTTTGCACAGATCGTTGCAATCGCAGCAGTTAAAGTTGTTTTACCATGGTCAACGTGACCAATTGTACCCACGTTTACGTGTGGTTTATTACGTTCAAACTTGGCTTTAGCCATGATGATCTTCCTTTATAAACTGCTCATGAGGGTCGCCCATGAGCACTTGGTTTTTTAACTAAATTTTAGTTGGGTAATATAGTAATCGAAAGATTACTCGTCGTCACCTTTTTTACCGCCAGCTTGGAACTTAGCGATGATGCCTTCAGCCACGTTACGTGGAGTTTCAGCGTATTTAGCGAATTCCATAGAGTAAGTCGCACGACCTTGAGACATAGAACGCATTTGAGTCGCGTAACCAAACATCTCAGCAAGTGGTACTTCAGCTTTAATTGCTTTAGTTCCACCAGGAAGATCGTCCATACCTTGAACCATACCACGACGACGGTTTAAGTCACCCATGATATCGCCCATGTAATCTTCTGGAGTTTCAACTTCAACTTTCATGATTGGTTCAAGAAGGATAGGATCAGCTTTCATGAAACCGTCACGGAAAGCGTATGAACCAGCCATTTTGAACGACAATTCATCAGAGTCGACATCATGGTAAGAACCGTCGAAAAGAACTGCTTTAACGCCTACAACTGGGTAACCAGCCAAGACACCGTTCTTCATACGTTCTTGAATACCTTTATCAACCGCACCGAAGAATTCTTTAGGTACTACACCACCTACAACTTCTTCAGCGAATTCGTATTCTTTACCAGCAGCTTCAACGTCAAGTGGTTCTAAACGAACATATACATGACCGAATTTACCTTTACCACCTGTTTGACGAACGAATTTACCTTCTTGCTCAATAGTTTTCTTGATCGTTTCACGATAAGCAACCATTGGTTTACCGATATTCGCTTCAACACCGAATTCACGCTTCATACGGTCAACGATGATGTCAAGGTGAAGTTCACCCATACCCGCAATAATCGTTTGACCAGATTCTTCATCTGTACGAACGCGGAACGATGGATCTTCTTTAGCCAAACGACCTAAAGCGATAGACATTTTTTCTTGGTCAGCTTTAGTTTTTGGTTCAACAGCCAATGAAATTACTGGCTCTGGGAATTCCATACGCTCAAGTGTAATGATGTTTTTCTCATCACATAATGTATCACCCGTGGTAACGTCTTTAAGACCTACACACGCTGCGATATCACCTGCACGGATTTCATCAAGATCTTGACGTTCGTTCGCATGCATTTGCACGATACGACCGATACGCTCACGCTTAGATTTAACTGGGTTATAAACTGGATCACCTTGTTTAAGAACACCAGAGTAAACACGTACGAATGTTAAGTTACCTACGAATTTGTCGTTCATAATTTTGAACGCAAGCGCAGAGAACGGAGCTTCGTCAGATGCTTCACGAGACGCTTTAGTTTCGTCTTTGTCGTCAAGGATACCTTCGATTGCTTTAACTTCTGTAGGTGATGGTAAGAATTCAATTACAGCATCCAACATACGTTGAACACCTTTGTTTTTGAACGCAGAACCACAAAGCATTACTTGAATTTCAGATGCTAATGTACGAGCACGTAAACCAGCAATGATCTCTTCTTTAGAAAGATCACCTTCTTCAAGGTACTTGTCCATCAACTCTTCTGAAGCTTCAGCAGCAGCTTCAACCATCTTAGTACGCCATTCGTTAGCCGTATCAACGAGGTCAGCTGGAATATCGCCGTATTCAAACTTCATACCTTGAGATGCTTCATCCCAGATAATCGCTTTCATCTCGATAAGGTCAACAACACCTGCAAACGTATCTTCTGCACCAATTGGCACAACGATAGGAACAGGGTTACCACCTAAACGAGTTTTAACTTGTTCAACAGCACGGAAGAAGTTTGCACCTGTACGGTCCATCTTGTTCACGAATGCTAAACGAGGCACTTTATATTTGTTCGCTTGACGCCATACAGTTTCAGACTGAGGCTGTACACCACCAACTGCACAGTAAACCATGCACGCACCGTCAAGAACACGCATTGAACGTTCAACTTCGATTGTGAAGTCAACGTGTCCCGGTGTATCAATTACGTTGATACGGTGTTGTTGGAATTGGTTAGCCATACCAGACCAGAAACAAGTCGTCGCAGCAGAGGTAATTGTAATACCACGCTCTTGTTCTTGTTCCATCCAGTCCATTGTTGCTGCACCGTCATGTACTTCACCAATTTTGTGAGATACACCTGTGTAGAACAAGATACGTTCAGTTGTAGTTGTTTTACCTGCGTCAATGTGCGCAGAAATACCGATGTTACGGTAACGAGTAATAGGGGTTTGGCGAGCCATGATGTCTACATTCCTAAATGTTATATTTAAAACAGGACGCACCAATTAAATTGATGCGCACGAATATCCAAGCAGGCAACTTAAATACCCGCAAAGCTCCCACTTTGATAAAGAGCGATGTTGAATCGAGCTGCTGTACGCATGAATATTCTCCTGATTAGGGACTGTTTTATCCGCTTAGAAACGGTAGTGAGAGAAGGCTTTGTTGGCTTCAGCCATACGATGCACGTCTTCACGTTTTTTGATCGCTGCACCTTTACCTTCAGCTGCATCAAGCAACTCACCAGCAAGACGTAAAGCCATCGTTTTTTCAGAACGCTTAGCAGCAGCATCTACTAACCAACGCATAGCTAAAGCAGTACGACGGGATGGGCGTACTTCCATAGGTACTTGATAAGTAGCACCACCAACACGGCGTGCTTTTACTTCAACCATAGGACGAACTTTTTCAAGAGTAGTCTCGAAAAATTCAACTGGGTCTACTTTGTTTTTTTCTTGAACACGTTCTAAAGCACCGTAAACGATACCTTCAGCAACAGATTTTTTACCATCTTGCATTACGTGGTTCATGAATTTAGCGATTGTTTGGCTGCTAAATTTTGGATCTGGAAGGATCTCACGAGCAGCGACTACGCGACGTCTTGGCATTTTAATACACCTAATAATATGACACTTCAGGATGATCCAGCAGTTGTACTAAGTGTCGTGTACATGACGCTGGCCTTACTATACGTCGCTTGAATTACAAATCTATGAAGAATTCAAACAAGCGAAACGCTAAAGGGTTGCTTGGGCTAGTTTCCTAGAATTACTTCTTAGGACGTTTAGCACCGTATTTAGAACGTGACTGGTTACGATCTTTCACGCCAGCACAGTCTAAAGAACCACGAACGGTATGGTAACGTACACCTGGTAAGTCTTTAACACGACCACCACGGATAAGAACAACACTGTGCTCTTGTAAGTTATGACCTTCACCACCGATGTAGCTAGATACTTCAAAACCTGAAGTTAAGCGAACACGGCAAACTTTACGCATTGCTGAGTTAGGTTTTTTAGGTGTAGTCGTATATACACGTGTACATACACCACGACGTTGTGGACAAGCCTTCAACGCAGGAACTTTTGATTTTTCAATCAAAGTTGTACGACCCTTACGGATCAACTGATTTGTTGTTGCCATTTGGCAATTCTCCCGTTATTAAACAACCTCAAAAAGAAAAACACCTCTTTTCAAGGGCACATAATTGTAAGCCAAGAAGTAAAAATGGTCAACATTGCGATGCATAGCAAATGCTGACCATTCCTAGAGTTTTGTTAATTTTCAGTATGTATTACACATCCTGAAATAAATTAGCTGTGTTTGTTCGACGCTGGCTCAATATCTATCGTCTTTTGTTCAGTGACAAGTTCTGCTTTTTCAGTCAAAACTTGTTGCTCTTCTGCATCGCTTAAAGCAGGCTGCTGTTTCGTATGTTCATGTTCAACCACATGCTTTTCAGCGAGTTGTTCAATCCCTAACTCTACCTCATCAAGCTTAGATTCATTAGTCTCAGCCTGTTTTTTCGCCTGAACCTCTACCTGAGTGATCACTTCATTCTGAGCGTTACTTTGCGATGCATTGTTTACATTCTCCGCATTTAAAAGTCTTGGACTTGCTTTTTTCAATAAAGCTTCAGCCTTTAAATAAGCCTCTAATGGAGAAATATTTTCATCTGGATGCTCATTTAAATAGAAACGTGCAGCACCAAAAATAGACTGCGATTTATGTCCAACATCTTCTAGAAGCTTCCAACTATAAAAACCACCTAAGGCAGCTCCTGCAACTGGTGTTAACCGGCCTATAACAGAAACTTGTGGAATATGATTGAGCCACCCCCACTTAAACTGCCCTTCTTCATCGACCAGCCATTTCTTAATAAGTTCAATATCATTATTTGAACCCAATAATTGCTGAAATTGCTGTAAGTCATGTGTTTCTAACATTGATTTTAATGCTTTCAGTGCGAGTAATAATGTTTGCTTTTCAGCAACAAGACCCAAATCAATTTCTTTAAAAATAAAAGCAACAATCTCTTGGTCTGCATCTTCTGACAAGTCAAAGCCATGAGAGCGCCCCGTTTGGTAGATTGTTCTCAGCGCTAAAACGATAGATGCAGGAATATCAACAGCAGCACCCCATACACCTGTTGCACCTGTTATTAAACCTTGAGCAGCAGCTAATAATTTATTTTGTTCAATCAATGCTTGACTTAAACGTTGTGAGCGACCTGTATCACGCGTCAACTCAGCAATGTCTTTGACTCCAGCTTCTTCAAGAATTTTCTCAGTTAAAGAGCTGTTTGAACTGAACTCGTTTAACCATTGAAATAAATAGTCAGAAACTTTTTCACCAAGATCTGGTGAAACAAAGGTCGCTACATTATTTACTCGACCGTAATGACGACCAAGTAATTGATGGGACAATTTAGGTAACTGTTGACGAAGCATATGTTGTGGACTTTCATAACTCTCCACCTCAAATGGGCTTTTAAAACGAGCTTTTCCCTCAACAATCTGTGATGCATTCGCAAGTTCAGCACCAGATGTGGTTGGAGCTACTTGAAGTTTTTGTAATTCGGAACTGAGCTTTTTAGCCACTCCAAAGGCTTGTGCAAATAAACCTGAAGTTTGCTTGTTTTTAGATTTTGCCATCAAGAACCTCTGCTCTGTAATCTGTGCATTTCTAGGTAAATACTAGGTTGAATGCAGATTTATCTCAACTTTTATCTGTATTCTTTCATTACGTTTCGTCACAACATCACTTATGTTTACCAATATTTACACAACTGGAAATAGGCATAAAATTTGCCATAAGAAATAAAAAACCTTTCTGCTATCATGGTGTCATTCACTCAAAAGCCATTTTAATCGTTATATTCTCCTGAGTTGTATTCATAGCGATAACTACAAAGGCTTCGTATTACCATAAAAGGGAACTGTAAATGAAACGTGTTGTAATCACTGGTATGGGCATTAACTCATGTATCGGTAACTCTTTAGAAGAGGTTACTCATTCTCTAAAAAATGGAATCTCTGGAACACGTTTTAACCCAACTTATGCAGAACTTAACTTCAAAAGCCATGTAAGTGCTGCAGCAGTACAAGACTTTGACGGTATTGATCGTAAACTTAAGCGATTTATGGGCGTATGCGCGATGTATGCATACAATGCAGCAATTGCGGCTGTGGAAAATGCAGGTCTTAAACAAGAAGATTTAGCCCATAATCCACGTTATGGTATTGCTGGCGGTTCTGGTGGTAACTCAACTGCATCAGTGACTGAAATGGTAAAGCTTCTTGAGGAAAAAGGCGCACGTAAAGTCGGTCCTTTCTTCGTTCCACGTAATATGAGTAATACGATTACTGCAAACGTTGGCGTCGCTTTAAAACTTCAAGGGATCGCGCACTCTATTACTAGTGCATGCGCAACTTCAGCAGATGCTATTGGATACGCTTTTAACCTCATTCAACTTGGTAAGCAAGATTTAATGCTTGCAGGTGGTGGTGAAGAAGACCATTGGTCTCAAAGCTTACTATTTGATGCGATGGGTGCTTTATGTTCTAAATATAATGACTCTCCTGAAACCGCATCTCGCCCATACTCAGCAGACCGTGATGGATTTGTCATCGCAGGCGGCGGTGGTTTTGTGGTTTTAGAATCACTAGAACATGCTCAAGCACGTGGTGCAAATATCTTAGCTGAAGTCGTTGCTTATGCAGCGAATAGTGATGGTGCCGATATGGTTGCACCATCAGGTGAAGGTGCTACACGTTGTATCCTTATGGCATTAGATGAAGCCAAACAACATGGTGTAGAAAAAGTTGATTATGTGAATACACATGGTACATCTACCCCTGCTGGCGATGTAACTGAGCTAAAAGCAATGGAGCGCGCATTTGGTGAAGGCAAAGTTCCTGCGTTAAGTTCAACAAAATCAATGACTGGTCATAGCTTGGGTGCAGCAGGCGTTCAAGAAGCGATTTATTCTGTATTAATGATGCAAAATGACTTTATCGCTCCAAACATCAATGTGACTGAACTTGATGAAGGTGCTCAAGGTTTCGATATTGTACTTGAAAAACGTGATGCAAAACTGAATACTGTGATGAGTAACAGTTTTGGCTTTGGCGGTGTTAACGCTTGCCTTATTTTCAAGAAGTGGGATGCATAATCCCACCTAGGATTATCGATGGATGCACCTTCTGATGCTTTCTTGTGGGTAAAAGCATTACATATTATTGCCGTGGTTTGTTGGTTCGCTGCGTTGTTCTACTTACCACGTCTTTTTGTTTACCACGCCATGAGTGAAGATGCTCTAAGCCATCAACGCTTTGAAGTGATGGAACGCAAGTTATATCGAGGGATTATGTGGCCATCCATGATTGCCACATTAATTACTGCTCACTTTCTAGTTGATTGGGGTGATGCAACTCGACATTACCACGATGCATTATGGTTTTATCTCAAAGTAGGCTTGGTTGGCTTACTAGTGATCTACCATTTAGTATGTGGTTATTACCGTAAAAAGCTGATTGGTAATGCTCACTACAAATCACATAAGTTTTGGCGCTTCTTTAATGAAATGCCAACACTGATCCTATTTGCAGTGGTCATTCTTGTGGTCGTAAAACCTCAGTTTTAAATGAGCGAATCTTCTCGGATGCTGTACTTTGCTTATATGCTTGTACAGCATTTTTCGTATTCATACTAAATATTACAAATAATTAATACACTCTTAGCTCAAACTAGGCCATTTTCTTGTTTTCAAATATCCAAAAACCATTAAATTGCCTAAATACCAAAAAACAACTATCTAACAAATATTCTATTTTAGAATAGATATTTAAGTTTTTTCATATATCAAATTCTGATGATCAAACCATCTCAGCACTATTTAAACAGATTAAATGCTCGATTCATTTCCAGCTTAATCATTTATCTGAAAATAGATCAATTTCAATATCGTCAATTGACTACAGGTGAAATCGAAATGGCACGTTCAGTCTTTGGTCATTTAATTAACTACAAAGAAGTCAAAATTTTTAACATCCCGTACCTACCTTGGCAACCAGAAAACATTTTTATTGCCCCAAATGGAAATCTATTTGTTCATCCCAAGTATTTCCGTTCTGACTACTCAAGTTGCTCAACCAACTTACAAGGAGTTTTTATTCATGAAATGGCACATATCTTACAGTTTCAGCAACAGACGAATGTCATTCTAAAGGGTGTAATCTTACAATTAGGCTATTATTTGAGTTTTAAAAAATACAATCCCTACCATTATCATTTTATTCAAGGAAAAGCTTTCACAGACTACAATATTGAACAACAAGGAGACGTTGCCCGAGACATTTTTTTAAATAAGATTCCAAACATTATTCTTGGGAAATAAAAAAGCTCTATAAATTTAATTTACAGAGCTTTTAAGTAAAAGAACTACAACATGTATTACATAGCAGTACTTTTTTGAGTTTCAGAGTTGAGTTCATGACTATCATCCATTTCAGTCGTAAAATCTACACGCATTGCATCCATAACGATTGTGCTCATACGTCCCGCACCAATTGCTAATCCTAAAGCAATTACAAAATACACAAGCATCAAAGTCATATCATCAACCTCTCTTCAAAATGCTTATTGAGTGAATAAAACTTAGTTCTCATTCTCACGAAGCATTACTGTACCTACACGACCAACAGTAATGGCTAAGCCAGATGCAACAGCTAATATTAATAAAATAGACATATATTTCACCTCACTTGTAACTGGATAGTAGATGTGATCTGCTAGCTTAAGCTTGCTGATCGCCATCATTTAAAATAATCGTGCCTACACGACCAACAACTACAGCTAAACCAAATGCGATAACTGGAAATAATACAACTGACATAGTGAATACCTCTTTGTTTTTCTGAGCATGTATCGCTACATACTTAACTTAAATCACAGTGTACATATGTTCACATTGATTAGGATAATAGCAGTGCACAAATGTACACTCAAGTGTAGCAAATAGATTCCCGACGAACGGTCAAAAAAGGCACAACTCAATAAAATTATATATTTGAATCATTTATATTTTAGAGAAACTCTAAATTTCCGCATTTTTTCAAATCAAGATAGAAATCATACGAAAGAATGATTTCTATGATGTCATTTAGCTGTCATTTCCATATGCGAAATTGACATGAAAAAAATCTTTTTATAGCTATATTAAATTTATTCACAATCATGCACCATAACAACGCAAACATTGAGAAATGTTGCTGTTTTATACAGAAAAACTTGTTATTTTTACGCAGAAAAATGTGCATTTAGTATATATTAGTAAACTTGTCATTTTTCTTTAAGATATAGAATGTTTGACACCATGATATACAAGCGTTTTTAAAACTATACCTATATAAATCAAAACCTTGTATATCAGCACCAGTTAAAACTCAGGATTAGGTTTGAATGAAAAATTTTAAAGTTGCCCTTGCTCAGTTCTCTCCGCATATTGGCAATATTGACGCAAATACTCAAAAGATGGTTGAACAAGCAAATCTAGCGAAACAACAAAAGGCTGATTTGGTCATCTTCCCTGAACTTTCTACCATCGGTTACCCAGCAGAAGATTTATTACTCCGCCCTAATTTACAAAAACGCACCCAAAAAGCGTTCGCTCAATTAAGCGAAGTAAAAGATATTTTAATGGTGTTTGGTTTTGTGCACCAAACTGAAGATGGTCATCGTTACAACTCTGCTGCCGTCATGAAAGATGGTCAAGTTTTGGGCATTTATAATAAACACAACTTGCCAAACTATAGCGTTTTTGATGAAAAACGTTATTTCCAAGATGGTCATCAGCATTTAATTTTTGAGTACCTTGGACATAAATTTGGTGTACTCATTTGCGAAGATGTTTGGTCTCTCAATACAGTTAAACAATTAAGTCAGCTGAATGTAGAAACAGTATTAGTTTTAAATGCATCACCATATGAAGTTGGCAAGCCACAACATCGAGTTCAAACATTAAATGAGCTTGCTAAACAATTAAGTCTTAATGTTATTTACGTTAACCAAGTTGGCGGACAAGATGACTTAATTTTTGATGGATCGAGCTTTGTCTGCAATAACAATGGTCAAGCTGCTTTACAAGCACCAAGCTTTAAAGAAGACCTTTATATTGCAGAGTACGACGCAGAACAAAAACAATTTAAAACGTCTGAAACAGCGCCAGCTTTAGAAACTTTCGCTGAAATTTATCAAGCGCTAGTTCTAGCGACTCGTGATTATGTTCAACGTTCAGGATTTCCTGGTGTCATCTTGGGTTTATCTGGCGGTATTGACTCAGCATTAACGCTTGCAATTGCAGTCGATGCGATTGGCGCTGATAAAGTTCAGGCTGTGATGATGCCGTACACTTACACATCACAAATGAGTGTCGAAGATGCAACTGAACAAGCACGCCGCATGGGTGTGACGTTTGGCATCGCCGAAATTCATCCGATTGTAAATAGCTTCATGCAAACGCTTTATCCATTCTTTGGAAATAGCCCAGCAGATGCAACAGAAGAAAACTTACAAGCCCGTACACGCGGCACATTACTGATGGGATTATCAAATAAGTTCGGTAATCTTGTGCTCTCTACAGGAAACAAATCTGAAATTTCAGTTGGTTACTGTACTTTATATGGCGATATGGTTGGTGGCTTCTCTGTATTAAAAGATGTCTACAAAACTATCGTGTTTGAATTAGCAAAATATCGCAACACTTTAGACAAAACTCCTGTTATTCCTGAGCGTGTAATTACTCGCCCGCCTTCAGCTGAGTTACGTCCAGATCAAAAAGACCAAGACTCTTTACCTGCATATGACGTATTAGATGCAATCTTATATGCATATATCGAAGAAGACCTAAGTCAAGCAGACATTATTGCTAAAGGCTACGAAGCTGCAGTCGTAGAGAAAGTGATTCGTTTGGTTGATCGTAATGAATACAAGCGTCGTCAAGGCGCAATTGGACCACGCATTAGTTCGCGTGCGTTCAGTCGTGAACGACGCTACCCTATCGTCAATGGATGGACAGCGAATGACTGAAAAAATTGTTTCTGAAAAGTCACAATTACTTGCTCAAGCACTTATGCTTGAGCAAGTTGCATTTTATAAAAAACAACTTACAACTGAACTTTCCGCTGAATTTTTTCAGCAGTTCATTCAACTTTTTTTGCAGCACGCACCCAATATTCAACTGAATGAAGTTGTCGAACTCGAACAAATTCAAGCAGTCGTCAAACGCTATGCATTTGAAATGCAGTTGGGTGCAGGGCTATTAGAATTTATTGGTGAAATCGCTCAACGATTGCATGTTTTTTCTTTACAGTCATCAGCAGAGTTACAAGACTTATTTTCAGACCAACAGTTTGAAATGTGGTTATCGAAGTTTCTAGAACTAGAAAATATTCGCCACTATTTGAATCACTTCCTGAGAGAAAGCCCATCTATTCAGCAGTTGTGCCAATATATTGCAACAACAACATTACAGAATAAATTACCAAAATTATTCTCGCAATCTGATGAAGACAGAGTTTCTTCTAGTAAATATGAATGGCAACAGAAACTAAAAACATTCTCTCATCGCCAACAACAACGTATCGAACAAAAAATTGAAGATAGTATTGCTCGCTTCATTCAAGAGCAGCTCGTAGATCTCAGCTTACTTTCAAATGATGATTTAGAGACACTCGCTCGCAATGTTTGGGATGATAATAAATCGAAACCACTCTCTGAATACACCAAGCAAGTAACCCCGCTTGATGTTGAAGAATTTTTCGTGATGATCTACGAATACTGGAAAGAACTACGCGAATCTTCTTACATTCAGGACTTAATTTTATACGGCGTTAAAGTCTTTTATGATTTCTACAAAGATGAAAGCTTAGCAGATGTTTTTGCTGCAATTGGACTAGAAGAAAGTGATCTACAAAACGAGGCTGTTCGGTTCTACCCTAAAGTGGTAGTCGCTTTAGATGAACATGAAGTATTAGAGCCCATCATTACACTAATTTTAAAGCCGTTCTATGAAAACAGCCAAACGTTAGCGACGATAGAAAAACATTTATAAAATCTGTTCTTAAGCCAAAGTAACCTTTGGCTTTTTTTATAAGAATTATAGATAAAAAGAAACCACGCAGAAGCGTGGTCTATAAAATGGTGGCTATGACGAGACTTGAACTTGTGACCCCCGCATTATGAGTGCGGTGCTCTAACCAACTGAGCTACATAGCCGTAAACTGTGTGCGCATTATCTAGTGTTCCACCCTACAGGTCAAGCCTATGGCATTGAAAATATAGGACATATGAACAGTTTTTATTCTTTTAAATTGTATTTGATCATTTTTCAACTAATTTACAGCTAAATTAAAAATTTAATGAAAATGTCAGAATGATTTGTTAAAAATTCAATCAGAAAAATAAAAAAAGTTGTTTTTAAAAAACAGCAGATAAAAAGAGACCACGCAGGAGCGTGGTCTATAAAATGGTGGCTATGACGAGACTTGAACTTGTGACCCCCGCATTATGAGTGCGGTGCTCTAACCAACTGAGCTACATAGCCGAAAACTGTGGGCGCATTATCTTAACTTTCGCTACACACGTCAAGCACAATTTTCAAAAAATCTTAGAAGTGAGCCTATAAGCCGGGTTCTGTCGAGGACGATCATTCCTCTAGGCGCACAATCACTCATACGCTCAAGCGACCTACCCGAATCCAGCACGGGCCGTGCCTCAGGATTCCTATTTGGTCTTGCTTCTGGTGGGGTTTACCTTGCCGTGAACTGTTACCAGACACGCGGTGCGCTCTTACCGCACCCTTTCACCCTTACCTCACGAATGAGGCGGTCTACTCTCTGCTGCACTTGCCGTCGGCTTTCGCCGCCCAGGCGTTACCTGGCACCTTGCCCTATGAAGCCCGGACTTTCCTCCCCTGCTTCAGTCACGGAGACCTCCACAGCAGCGACCGTCCAGCCCACTTCGAGGCGCATCTTATCAAAAATTAAAATTAATTGCTCGCATTTTTTTGTGCCGTGAGCTTTTTATACTTTGCCATCAATTCATCTTGTGATTCCACATGCTGAGGATCAAGAGGAATACAGTCTACTGGGCAAAACAACTGACACTGAGGCTGATCATGATGTCCTACGCACTCTGTACAAAGCGCAGGATTTATTTCATAGATCAGCTCCCCCATATAAATAGCTTCATTAGGGCACACAGGCTCACAGACATCACAGTTAATGCATTCATCTGTAATATATAATGACACTTTACCAGCCTTGTTGATGCTTACGTTCAAATGCTTCAACCACAATGGCTGGAACAAATTTAGTCACATCACCTTTCAATCGTGCAATTTCTCTTACCAACGTTGATGAAATAAAAGAAAATTGCTCCGATGGAGTTAAAAATACAGATTCAAACTGTGGATCAAGTTGACGGTTCATGTTTGCCAACTGAAACTCATATTCAAAATCAGAAATTGCTCTTAAACCGCGTAATACTGCTGTTGCACGTTGTTCACGAAAGAAATTGACTAACAAACCATCAAAGCCCACGAATTCCACATTAGATAAATGGCTCAATGATGCTTTTGCTAACTCAACACGCTCTTCTAAGCTAAACACTGGATTTTTATGGTGTCCAATCGCAATTGCTACAACAACCTCATCAAACATTTTTGATGCTCTAGCAACCAAATCAACATGACCATTGGTAATTGGATCAAATGTCCCCGGATAAATCACACGTGTTTTAGACATGCGTTGTACTCTGCGTCTATGAGATAAGGTGCATATTTTAACAAAAGTTAAGCATAAACGCTAAATTCCTAAATGATGGAAAAAGATTGCGTTTTACGGCACAATAAGCGCAATTGTGGAAGTTTAAATTATGGCGAAAGCAACAGTAGTAAAAAAACATAATGGTGGCACGATTGCTCAAAATAAAAGAGCACGTCACGATTACTTTATCGAAGAAAAATTTGAAGCAGGTATGTCATTACAGGGCTGGGAGGTTAAATCTCTTCGCGCTGGTCGTATGAGCTTGACTGAAAGTTATGTCATTTTCAAAAATGGCGAAGCATTTTTATTTGGTTCGCAAATTCAACCGTTGTTATCAGCTTCAACACATGTGGTTCCAGAAGCTACACGTACACGTAAATTATTACTTTCGCGTCGTGAGCTTGAACAACTCATGGGTGCAGTGAATCAAAAAGGTTATTCATGCGTGCCTTTGGCATGTTACTGGAAAGGTCACTTAGTTAAACTTGAAATTGCATTGGTAAAAGGTAAGCAAATGCACGATAAGCGAGCGACTGAAAAAGACCGTGATTGGCAGCGTGATAAAGCACGTATGTTGCATAAGTAACAACCTAACTCATTAAGACCTTAAGACCTTGCATTTAACTCTCTTTTTCTAAACTGATGTTAAATGTAAGTGTTCTTTACAAATTGCTATTTTAGCTTTTCAAAAATTTCATTCACCAATATTTTGCTATTTCTAATTTTTCCTCCATTTGTAATATCAAGAAATCCTAGCTTACATTTATTACCTAAATTATTGTAATGGAATACTCCAAACTCACTATCAGTCTGATTGATTTTAGGATAGAGTAATAGTGTTTTCTTAGCATTCCAATGTAAGTTATAAACAAACATCTGTTTTAAATCATTATCTGATGGTCTCATTGAATCAACAATTTTCCACTTTGTATCAATTACAAAAATATCATTTTTAATTTTTAAGACAATATCAGGTCGAATTTTCTTATCCTCCCAAAACTTATCTGAATTTTGGAAAGTAACATCTATCTCGTGAGTTTTATGTCTTTGAAGAATGCGAAAAATATATTCTTCCCACAAAGTATTCATATCAAATAAAAGAGTGAGAAGATTTTCACTGCCACAACTTAGACTTGGAGAGTAATTTAGAATAATAATTTTAGCTATTTCAATCGTTTTTCTATATTCATAATTTTTTCTATTCATGACAAACTTATCAAAATCTTTCTTCTGAATATTCACATGGTCAAAATCATGGAATTCATACAATAATCGATTTAACTTATCTTTTAAATCATTCTTTATAAGCGCTTTTAAAATTAATAAACCTTTATAAATAATTTGATGTAGAAAATGATTTCCATCATAGACTTGATGCTCACAATAGAAATATTCTTTATGTACTGAGTTTTTACATATATTTTTAGAAAATAGTAACTTACCTTTTAGCGAATTTTGATTAGATTGATTTTTTCGATATTTTTTTATTAGTCCTTTTTTGATAAGTTTATCAATCTCATCCAAATATAAATCAAAGTAAGCGTCTAAAATCGAATGTTTTCTTTTCTTAAGCTGTGTTTCTGAAACAGATTCAACAGGGATACGCTTACAGACCTTTAACATGTTGAGCAATATATTTTGCCATAAATTTGCATCAGGACTTGTACTATTGTCAGCTTTGGGAAGAATCTCAATTGTTAAACCACCAATTTGAATTACACCAACATAACTTCCAAAACAGATCCCATTATGAATGGGTGTAAAGTATTTATTTTGGTGTAATTCATTGAACTTGACCATTGCATCAAAATGATGTCTCCGAAAAACTCCTGAATCACTGTATCTAAGTTTCTGATGTTCAAAAACTTGTATGAAATTTTTAGTATTCATACACTAGTCTTCGTAAATACTAACGAACGTACTTTCATTCCAATTTTCAGATGAAGTAAACCGATATACTTTTTTGTCTTCCGAGAAATCATGTTCATAATTTAAGTTTTTTGGAAATTTTGCTGTATTTTTTTCTTGAAGAATAAACTTCCCTCCCAAAATCAAACCTATTTTTCCAAAATCTCCATAAAAATATTCTTCCAAAAGTGGAATAATCTTGTCTTTAAAAACCAACTTCAAATCGTCCAAATTTTGAATTCCGATAAAGTATGAATGACCAATTTGATGATCTTTATCAATTAATACTTCAATACGTTGGTTTATAGTTTCAAGTAATTTTTTTAAATTCACATCTTGATATTTTGAATCTGATAAAATTTCAGGATTAGGCTGCATTTCAACAAATGAAAAACGTCTTCTTAAAGCAGTATCAAGTGCTTCTACACTTCGATCAGCCGTATTCATTGTTCCAATAATATAAACGTTGTTCGGAACGGAAAATTTTTCATTGGAATATGGTAAAGTGACTTCAATCTGCTCTTTATTCCCTTTTCTTTTATCTTCTTCAAGCAGTGTGATTAATTCACCAAAAATAGCTGAAACGTTTCCACGATTAATTTCATCAATAATAATGACATAATTTTTATTTTCCTCTATGGATTCTGAATTGAAACCAAACTCGGATTTCAAATAATTAATAACACCTTTAAAATAGCTTGCCCAAAAAGGGTAAATATCATCTCCATTTAAGTTTCGTAATATTCTATCCTTAGTCAAAACACCTTGTCTTTCTTTTTTATTCCCTGTCATTAAACTTAAATTACCATTCTTATTCAATGCAATAGCAAATACTTTACCAGTTGGTGTTTTCAACTCAATTATTTCACTGTCTACTAACTTTTGTTGTAATTTATCATATGCTTTTTCAAAATCTATCGTATTTTTAGGATTAGCTTTTAAACACAGGGCTTTGAAAATTCCATCTTTTACATCATATACAACATTACCATCTGCTGTTTCAGGCTTTATCCCCTCAATAAAATCTTCATAACTTAGACTTTGGTGAAAAGTTGTAAATACAATCTGTTGTGCATTAACTAATTCGTTATATTCTTCATTAATTTTTTCACGTGTTCTTTCTTTATTTCCATTAATCACCTCAACCGCTATTCGTTTTGTATTAAACGTTTTTCCTGTTCCTGGCGCACCAAATAAAATTTGATTGAGAGAGTATTCTGTTGTGATCTTAGATGCCATTCCTTTACTCATATAATCTTTAGGCATATATCCATTTCCTTGAAAATTACTCAAAATTTTTTCTTTATCTAAAGTATCTCGTAAACTTTTCATCCAGTTCGTAATTTCAGCCACAGAATTCTTCTCTGTAGAAAAATGGATACCTTTCTCTTGCATCATATCTCTTACACGAGCAAGACCATCCATACTACGTATACTAAATTCTTTCGGATATAAGGTTGCCATTACAGCTTTTGCATCTTCGCCTATATTTTTTTTACCAATTCTGATTTCTTGTTTTAATCTTGGTAAATAATACTTATCAACTTCTGGAAAAATTTGATGAATCACATATAAAACTGTCCACCACCATCCTGTTTGATTTTCAACAAATGCCTCACTATCTTCATCATAAGCATAGTTTTTCTTATTGTCTTTTTTAAATTTTACTACTACATCTTCCAATATCTGCTCATTATCTATGTTTTCACTTTCAATGTAAGTATTAGGAAAACGTCGATCTCCCTTATATTCATCTAAAATATCTTGACCACAGAATCCATAAAAATCTAGCATCCATTGTTTAATTTCTTCAATTGTTTTTCTTTCTATTGAAAAACTACTACTCCCATATTTTTCCTGCATTTTATTACGAATATTTTCTAGACGAGATATATTGTGTATATGAAAAGCAATTCCGTCCTTACTCCACCGTCCAAGTCTTACCATAGGTTTAGATTGCTGTGTTTCTCCAACTTTTCTACGTCCAAAAGTTAAATAATTATAGCGATCATTTGGATTACCTTTATTCTTTTTATTTCCTTCTTGATCTGCCGCTCTACTTCCTTGAAAGTAACTATCCATCCTTTCATCACTAAAAACTTCTTGAAAAACAAATAATACACTCCAAAACCAATGTTGTTCATCTACGGATAAAGTACTAATAAAGTTTTTAGACATTGAATTATAAGCATAATTACTCTCATGTATTTCTTTGAATTTTTTCACTTTTCCTTCTAATATTTCTAAATTTTCCATATATTTCCATAACCCATTCAAAATATCTAAATATTATCTTTAACTCGAAATAGATTTATCCATGAGGCAATCTCATTAATCATCTGATTAAAACGAGAATAGCACCCTTACGAGACACTGAATATCCCACAAAATATTTTTACAATTTTAATATACTATATTGATTTTAAAAAAATTTAGACTAAGACTTGTTTATTTTCAACTCTGCCAAATATTTCCCAAACTTTCTTGCAGTTTCCAGATCACCTTCTGGCGGTGTAATTTTCACACTGGCATTATCAGATTGTGTCATTAGACCAAGAAAACTCGACATACGGTTAATGTCTAGTGGACTACGCCCTGTCGGCATAAACGGTAAGCCTGCCCATAACATGCCATGTTGCATCGCAAACAAATTAATTTGCTGTAATACCGCTAATTTATCACCACTTAAACCACCACCATTGGTAAAGCCTGCAGCAATTTTTCCTTGCCATGTACGCGCTAACCAACGTTTAGAAGAGTCTTCCATAAATTGTTTCAATGCAGACGTTAGACTGCCCATATAAGTTGGGCAACCCATCACGATGACATCTGCTTGATCTATTAAATCCCACTGTGGTGCAGCGACAGAAATAAGATGCACATCTGCACCTGCTTGCTCTGCGCCTTGAGCAATATATTGTGCAACTTTTGCCGTATGCCCATAAGGACTATGATAAATCACACAAACTTTGACTTGGGGAGTAATTTGCTCAATAACAGACATGGAAAATTTAAAAACCAATGAATTAGATCAAGTTTAACATTTTTAAACCACTCAAGGCGAATCAGCAATCCAAGATATATTTATCGCATAAAAACAAATGTCGCCATTCGTCCTGTTTTAGGATCACGGCGGTAAGAAAAATAATCTTTATCTTGCTGATAAGAGCACTGATTCCCACCTAAAACAGTTCCCACACCGAAACGATTTAAAATAAATTGTGCAATCGCATATAAATCGGCTTGGTATTTACCTTCAAATTGACCAGCAATAAAAGCACTTTCCAATTCAGGATATTTTTCGCAAAAAGCAGCTTTTACCTCAGCGCCCACTTCAAAACAAGGCTGACTAATCGCCGCCCCCAACCATGCCCACGTTGGTTGTGATTGCATTTCAGTCACTGTATTTTCAATAATACCATTGGCCAAACCACGCCAGCCTGCATGTAGGTTCGCAACCTCTGTCCCTTCGGAATTGCCGAGTACAATAGGAAGACAGTCCGCTGTCATCATCATTAATGCATGACCTTGGCGCTGAGTCACCAGCCCATCACCTTTAAGTGCGATAAATGGAATTTGCTCATTGATCGTATGACAAATAGTACTGTGTGTTTGTGTCATCCACGTTATTTTATCAACACCAAATTCTGATAGCTGATTTAATAAGATCATCCGATGATGTTGCACACGCTGTGCATCATCATTGACATGTAGCGCTAAATTAAAACCAGCTAAATGATTATCGGATGTTGCAATCGTTTGCGTATTTTCAATACGTGTTTGCCCAACGAAAATACCTTTGGGTAAACCTTGTACAAATTCCATAAATATCTCCTGAGCTATATTTTCTACCGTCAACCTCTCCCTAGCCCTCTACTAAAAGGAATGGGAATTTAAAGCATTGCAAGACATTGAATTCACAAAAGTCTCCCTCCTTAAAGGAGGGAAATTTAGAGGACGGTTGAGCTTTACTTAATACGCTTCATTTTCACTACGAAGAACTTCAACCAATTGAGTGAAATCTTCTGGCCACGGTGCTTCAAACATCATTTCTTCACCAGTGCGTGGATGTACTAGACCAAGCTTAGCGGCATGTAGTGCTTGACGTTTAAAGCTACGCAGCATATCGGTTAGTTTTTCTGAAGCGCCGGCTGGAAAACGAACGCGATTCACATAAACAGGATCACCAACTAAACCATGACCTAAATAACTAAAATGCACACGAATCTGGTGCGTACGGCCAGTTTCAAGCTGCGCTTGAATACGGGTAAAGTCACGGAAGCGTTCTTTGACATTATAGTGTGTTACCGCATCACGCCCACCGGGTAAAATCGCCATTTTAACGCGGTCAACTGGATGACGTTTGATTGGTTCATCAATCGTTCCGCCTGCAATGATATTACCGTAGGCAATCAAATCATAAACGCGATAAACCGTTTTCTTTGCCAACTGTTTACTCAATGAAAATTGAGCTTCCAGATTTTTAGCAACGACCAATAAGCCACTGGTGTCTTTATCAATACGATGAACAAGTCCAGCTCGTGATAGCTCAGCCAGTTTTGGCGCGTGATAAAGTAGGGCGTTCACTAAAGTTCCCGTTGGATTGCCGGCACCTGGATGAACAACCATCCCTACTTCTTTATTGATCACAATAATATCGTCGTCTTCATAGACAATATTGAGCGGGATATTTTCAGGCTGACTCGATGTTTGTGCTTCAAGCTCAACATCTAGGGTTAATACTTCATTACCTTCACAACGGTACTTTGGCTTAACCGTGTTACCATTTACCAACAGATGACCGTCTTTCATCCACTGCTTAAGTTTCTCACGAGAAAACTCACTCCAGACGAGTGCTGCGACCTGATCAATACGTTGACCTAAATAGTCTTCATCAAGTTGAATTTGCAACGATAAACGTGTTGCAGTTGAGTCAGAATTATGATTATCTGCATCGACAGAATCTTCAAGTAAGAAATCTGTTTCAGAGATGTTTGAATTGGAAGATTGTGCTGAAGTCATTTGATGATCGGTACAAAAGTGGTTTAATAGCACCATTGTAGCTCATTGCCCAGAATAACAGAGGAGTTTTTATGTCGCTACCACGTTATAAAATTACGATGCTTGCGCTTTCTTTAGGTGTAGCATCTGCATTTGTGGGCTGTAGCAGCAATCCAAGCAAAAAAGAAGTGGTTGATAAAGGACCGCAATCAAGCGAACAGGTTTATTTTGATAAAGCACAAAAATCGCTTGATCGTAATCAATATACTGATGCCGTGAAATCGCTAGAAGCTTTAGATACTTACTATCCTACTGGACAATATACGCAACAAGCGCAACTTGAACTTCTCTACGCTAAATTCAAACAAAAAGATTATGAAGGTGCAATTGCACTAGCTGATCGTTTCATTCGCTTAAATCCGCAACATCCAAATGTTGACTATGCTTACTATGTTCGCGGCGTTGCGAACATGGAAATGAACTACGACAGCCTAATTCGCTACACATCTTTACAACAATCACATCGTGATGTCAGTTATATCAAAGTTGCCTATCAAAACTTTGTTGACCTCATTCGTCGTTTCCCAAGTAGCCAATATTCTGTTGACGCAGCGCAACGCATGAAATTTATTGGCCAAGAACTTGCTGAAAATGAAATGAATGCCGCACGATTCAATATTCAGCGTAAAGCATGGTTAGCTGCTGCTGAGCGTGCGCAATGGGTGATTGAACATTACCCTCAAACACCACAAACACCAGAAGCGTTAGCAACTTTAGCTTACAGCTATCAAAAACTTGGTGATCAAGCGACTTCTCAACAATATATCGAGATTTTAAAACTCAATTACCCACATTTGGTTAAATCAAATGGTGAAGTGAATTTACGCGCTGCACGTAAAGAAGGTAGCTGGATTAATCGCGCAACATTAGGTTTATTAGGACGCGAGTCTAAAACTGTTGATGCTAAAAATGTCGAAACAACGAGTGAAACTGAACAGCGTAGCTTAACCAATCGCCTCACTTTAGGCTTATTCGACAAACCTGAATCTGAGAAAACAGCGCCAGAGCCAGTTGCAGCACCAGAAACACCGACTCAGGAAAAGAGCTGGACGAATCGTCTAAGCTTTGGATTATTAGATAAACCTGAACAACAAAATACAACTGAGGAAGATGCTGCAAACTAATTTGCAATCATCTGATACAGCAAACAGGCAAGTCTCCCTTGCCTGTTTTTTATTTTATGCAACAATGGTTCCTGACATTTTTGCACTGTAATAATGTCTTAGTCTTACTCCTGTCTGAAATGGTTTAACGCACATGGCAATTCCACAGCATACGATTGATCAAATATTAGATCGAACCGACATTGTCGATTTGATTGGTCAACGTGTGAAGTTAAAAAAGACTGGACGAACTTATTCTGGTTGTTGCCCATTTCATCAAGAAAAAACACCATCTTTTCATGTTTATCGAGATAAACAGTATTTTCATTGCTTCGGCTGTCAGGCCAATGGCAATGCCATTCGTTTCTTAATGGATATTGATGGACGTAACTTCGTTGATGTGATGAAAGAACTGTCGAATAAGACAGGCATTGATCTCCCGAAAGACAATCACGACAATAAAAAACTCTCGTATAAACGTAGTCCTCAACCAACGCCAGCAGTACAACTACCTGTAACACAAGATAAGACAACTGAGCTTAATCCTCCAATTCAAACGCCGATGGATGATCATTTCATCGACATGGATCGTTTTATGGATGATCCTTTTGCCCAGTTCGATCCATCATTTATGGTGGATGAAAATGTACAGGAAGGAAACCTATATGACTTACTGGAAAATGTTGCGCAATTTTATGAACGCCAACTGCCCAATAGTCAAAAAGGACAGAATTACTTCAAACAACGTGGTTTATCAGCACAAACAATTCAATTTTGGCGTTTAGGTTACGCTCCTGAAGACTGGCAACATTTAGAAAAAGCCTTTCCTCAAGATATTGAAGGGTTAAAACAAATTGGTTTGATTCGATCAAGTGATAGTGGTCGAGATTTTGATTTATTACGTGACCGCGTTATTTTTCCTATTCGTGATCATAAAGGCCGAGTTGTCGGATTTGGTGGTCGTGCACTAAATGATGAAATCAAACCCAAATATATTAACTCTCCTGATTCAGAAGTCTTCCACAAGAACCAATTACTGTATGGCTTATATGAAGGGCGTAAGCTTAAAGCCAATGATTGGTTAATGGTTGAAGGCTATATGGATGTCATCGCCTTGCAGCAGTATGGCATTAATGGCGCTGTTGCGACACTAGGAACAGCAAGTAATGCAGATCACTTAACCACACTATTTAAGCAAAACTCACGAATCACTATCGCTTTTGATGGTGATGCTGCTGGACAAAAAGCAGCACGTCGTACCTTAGAAATTGCACTGCCCTTACTCAATGATGGTCGAGAATTAAAGTTTTTTGTCCTTCCTAATGAACATGATCCTGATTCTTTAATTCGCCGTGAAGGTTTGGAAAACTTCCAAAAACTATTGCAACAAGCTCCATTGTTATCTGACTTTGTATTTGCGCATTTAACGGGTCAGCATGATGTAAGTTCACCTGAAGGCAAAAGCTTAGTCATGGGTGAACTACGTGAGCTTACAGAGTTATTGCCTAAACAAGGCTCATTCCGTTATCTACTCACACAATCCTTTAGAGAAAAATTAGGCTTAGGTAAACGCTTTACACCGCAAATCAGTCATGATGCTTCTTTATCTTTTAATATCCATACCAAAGATGAAGATTTTGCAATTGCGATCTTGATGCACCACCCATTTTTATATATTCATTTTGAAGAATTACGAGCAGTCATAGACCAAACTGAACTATTGGCCAAAATTTTGGCTTCATTAAATATAGTATTTGATGATTTGCCCGATGATCAGGAATTGGCAACTTATTATGTGCTGGGTGCATGTAGCAGCTATAGCCATGAAATTGCAGACATTATGCAACGAACCAATATTCAATCGCTCACGCAAGCACCAGAAGTTGCAGATAAACTGGCTAAAGAATATGCACTCGGTTTACAAGAGAAGTATTTAAGATTAAAACTTAAATCACCGATTACACTAATTGAATCAAGAAATTTGCGTCAACAACTCAATGAATTGACCAAGCAAATCAGTTTACGCTTATTGTCTTAATTGTTGCTATTGTCTTGGTTTACGTTCGTGCTCAAACACATCGTGCAAATGTTGTTGCAACCATTCAAAGTAATCTGGGTTTTCAGATTTCGCAGCTTCTCTTAAAAGAATGGAAGTTGGATGCATCAATTTTTGAGTCAAACGATGTGCGAACTCATGTAAAACCTGTTCAGCTGTATGACCATGCTGTAAAGACTCTAGGGCATGATTGAGTTCCAATTGACTCATTTCTTCACTGTGCTGACGGTATGCTTGAATCGCACCACTCGCCTCTTTAACCTTTTGCTGTGTAAGTAACTGTGTCGCAAGCTGATTGACCATTACCTCTGCTTCAACTGCCGCTTGACGACGTTGCGCAAGATTCTCATCAATCACACTTTGTAAATCATCAACACCGTATAAATAAACGTTATCTAATGACTCAACTTTGGGATCAATATCGCGCGGCACAGCCAAATCAACCATCAACATTTGTTGATAGCGACGCTTTTTAAGGGCATATTTGACATCACTATATCCAATGACTTGATGCAAGCTCCCCGTACAACTAGAGACGACATCAGCACGATAAAGATTTTTTGCTAGCTCATTAAACGGAATGATTTCAACTTCGACTTGATGTCCAATTTCTTGGGCAAGAAGATCTGCACGTTCACGACTACGATTACAAATCATAATCTTAGCAACACCCATCTCAGCTAAATGCTTGGCAACAAGTGTATTCATCTCACCCGCAGCAACAATCATTACCGTTATTTTCTCTGGGTGGCTAAATACTTGTGATGCTAGTTGCGCAACGGCATAACCCATTGATACGGCATGGCTACCGACTGACGTTTCTGAACGTACACGCTTTGCTGCGTAGAAAGCATATTCAAAAACACTATTCAATTCTGGGGATACTGTTTCAGCATCTTTTGATAAGGCCAGAGCACTTTTTACCTGTCCCAAAATTTGCGGTTCGCCAAGCATCAGCGAATCCAAACCACTGGCAACACGCATTAAATGTGTAACAGCTTGAGCGTTTTCGTAACGATAAACATGATGAGTTAATTGTTTTACATCAATATTATTCACTTGGGCGAGCCAGTTTAAGACGCTATCCGCGTCTTCTGTCATGGCATAAACTTCTGTGCGGTTGCATGTAGACACAACCACCATATCTTTCAATGAAGGATGTTGACGTTGCTCCTGCAATAGCACAGCTAACCGCTCTGCATTGAAAGCGATTTGCTCACGTAATTCAACAGAAGCTGTTTGATGGTTGACACCCAATGCAAAGAAAGACATATCAGATCATCATTTCGCTAAATTTATGTTATTGTGCAACATCGGTGTCATAAAAAGCATTACTTTGGATCAATAAAAATTGCGTCAGCTATATCGCCGTAAACATTTTAGCGGCAAGACGATTAGACGGTATTCTACCACAATCTTGTTGTTAGGTAGCATGAGCTCTTATGCCTCTGCTCAAGCAATACACGAGATGTATGCAGACAAAAGCTTTGAAAATGCACTGCAACAAAGCATGGTAGCTGAATTTTCTCTTGCTTATGACGATATTGCAACTGCTCTACACAATTATACTGTGCTAGCTATCCGCAGTAATTCCACAACCATTAAACAACGTGCTTTAGATATCGCATTAGAATATAACGACTTGCAAGCAGCACTAGATATCGCAACACATTGGGTTGAACAAGAGCCGACTGATGTTCCAGCCTTATTCTATTTATCTCATATTGCATTAAAAACCCATGAATATGAACTCGCTGCAGAAACACTCGATAAAATTTTAAATATTGATCCAACTGCCGATTTAGAAGAAATTTTAGCGGGTATCGCACCAGAACAACCACAAGATCGAGATATTTTGCTTAATGCTTTACGTGCAAGTAAAGAGAAAAACAATCCGTCTATTTTGGCATTAATCGCAGGTTTGGAAGCCCAAAATGGCTTGTACGAACAGGCACTGAACAATATCAATCGTGCACTTCGTAAACGCTCCAAATCGACCAGTTTCATTTTAATGAAAGCCAATCTATTAATTGCTTTACAAGATGATGAGGCAACTAAAGATTGGTTCGCTAAAGCAAGCCGTCGTAATAAAGATAATTTAGATATTCGCTTAGCCGAAGCGCGTTACTACATTCAGATTAATGAGCAGAAAGAAGCATTAAGTAAACTTGAAAGTATCATTAAAGATCATCCCGATGCTCAAGAAGCACTTTTTATTGCAGGCTTAACCAGTATTGATTTGAAGCAATATGAGAAAGCTGAACAATATTTAGTTGATCTACGCACATCAGCTAAATATCAAAACGAAGCTTATTATTATTTGGCGATCAATGCCCAGCGTAAACAGCATTATGAAACAGCCAAGGCATATTATCGACTTGTCGATGGCAGTCTCTATATCACCTCTCGACGCAATATGATTGCGATTTTTGATAAGCAAGATCAACTTAATGATGCGCTTCGTTTTCTAACTCAAGAGCGTGTCAATTATCCACAACATGCTAGTTTTCTATATCAAGCCCAAGCTGATATTTTAAAAAAAACGAATAATAAAAAAGCGGCACTGGCATTGCTTGATGAGGCGATTAAGAATCTACCAGATGACCCTGAACTGATTTATGCAGAGGTTTTATTACTCGATCCATTCACCGATCGAGACAAACTAGATAAAACGCTTAAACAGCTTTTAATTATTGAACCCAATAGCCCTACTTATCTGAACGCTTATGCATATACCTTAGCGTTGCAAAACCGCAGGCTTAAAGAAGCTCGTAAATATGCAGAACTTGCACTGGAATATGCACCAGAACAAGCGTCAATTTTAGATACATTAGGCTATATTGCCTTTCTACAAAATGATTTTGAAACTGCAGTTAAAGTGCTCGGACAAGCTTACGCATTGAGCCAAAATGTAAATATCGGCATCCGATATGCAAAAGCTTTGTATATGCAAGGTGCATTAACGCAGTTTAGCGATGTGTTACAGCAACTGAAACAAAATCATGCGAATGCCCCACAATTACAACAACTTGATAGCTTAATCTTACCTGTAACCGTAAAAAAGAGTTAAATCCATGCATTTGTTTTCTAAATTATGCGTTGCAGTATGTAGTAGCAGCGTTCTATTCCTTTCAGGTTGTCAGCATTTCAGCCAACCCAAACAAATCCAGATTGCACCGCAATTACAAAATGAAAATAACTTTAGTCTGCAAGGCAAAATTGGTGTTCGTACACCGCAACAATCTGGCAGTGCATTTTTTACTTGGTTACAGCAGCAAGATCAATTTGATATTGAACTCACTGGTATTTTGGGTGTTGGCAAAACTCAGATTCAAGGCAAACCAGGCGAAGTCACTCTAAATAGCGCGAAAACAGGCTTGATCACAGCGACAACCCCTGAAGAATTATTAGAAAAAGCGACCGGCTGGCAAGCTCCAATTATGCATTTGGCTTACTGGGTTCAAGCCAAACCAGCAACATCAAATGCTCAAGTAACAAATGATGAGCAAAACCGTCTAAAACAACTGATAGAAGATGGCTGGACGGTTGATTTCAGCTATAACGATGCTCAAACATTACCCAACAAGCTGTTGCTCAAACAATCACTTGCAGAAGGTAAAGAAAACCGTATTACAATGGTTATTCAAAACCGATAATTTAGATTCTTTTTTATGATTAGAGTGCCTTCCCCTGCCAAATTGAATTTATTTCTTCACATCACTGGTCGTCGTGAAAATGGGTATCATGAATTACAAACCATTTTCCAACTCATTGATTTATATGACTGGATGAATTTTGAAGCAATTGGTGATGAAGACATTCAAATCGAAGGCTTAGATGACGTTCAACTTGAACAAAATTTAATCTATCGAGCTGCGCAGTTACTTAAACCTCATGCAAAAAAACCATGTGGATTAAATATTCGTATTGAAAAAAATATCCCAATGGGAGCTGGGCTTGGTGGCGGTTCATCGAATGCAGCCACGACTCTGATCGTACTTAATCAACTATGGAAATGTGGGCTTAGTGAACAGCAACTTGCCGATTACGGTGTCAAGCTCGGTGCTGATGTTCCGATCTTTGTTTTAGGTCGAAATGCATGGGCTGAAGGTATCGGTGAACATTTATCATTCATAGACTTAGCTCAAAAAAAATTCATAATATTAAAACCTGACTGTTTTATCAGCACTCAACAGCTTTTTTCGCAAAAAACATTGACAAGAGATTCTAAGATCACTACATTTTGCGCCTATCAGTTACAACCATCTAGTTTTGGAAATAACTTTGAACCTCTGGCTCGACAGTTATATCCTGAAGTAGATGAAGCAATGCGATATTTAGATCAGTTTGGTCTAGCAAAGCTTACAGGTACAGGTGCTTGTGTTTTTTCTGAAGTAACCAATGAAATGAATGTAGAACAGATTTTGCAAAATGTGCCTTGTAAAGCTTACTTGGTTAACAGTTTAGCAGAATCACCTCTCAGACATTTTAAAGTTACACGTTAGGGGCGTCGCCAAGTGGTAAGGCACCGGGTTTTGATCTCGGCATCCGTTGGTTCGAATCCAGCCGCCCCTGCCAATTTTCACCTGTAGATGTATGTAATAATAGGGGCGTCGCCAAGTGGTAAGGCACCGGGTTTTGATCTCGGCATCCGTTGGTTCGAATCCAGCCGCCCCTGCCATTACATATCATCAAATCTAGGGGCGTCGCCAAGTGGTAAGGCAGCGGGTTTTGATCTCGCCATCCGTTGGTTCGAATCCAGCCGCCCCTGCCATATCTTTAAGACAGACTTGTTTTACATCGGTATTTGCTCAAATATATTGACATTATCTTGTAAAACTATTAAAGTTCTGCCGCATTAGGGGCGTCGCCAAGTGGTAAGGCACCGGGTTTTGATCTCGGCATCCGTTGGTTCGAATCCAGCCGCCCCTGCCATATAATAGATTGTTTCTAAATTACCCGTTGGAAAAACTTAAAGTTTTTCCCTTGCGCTCGGTCGAAGTAATGCTTCGCTTAACCCTCGCTCAGGTGCTTCATGCCCAATCTTGTCGTTTTCAGTGGAAGTGCTCATCCACAGTTCGCCCAAAAAGTCGTAAGCCATTTACATATTCCACTCGGTGCTGCTTCTGTAAGCAAGTTCTCTGATGGTGAAATTTCAGTTGAAATTACTGAAAATGTTCGTGGTAAAGACGTTTTTATCGTTCAATCTACTTGTGCGCCTACCAACGATAACCTGATGGAAATCTTGGTTATGGCTGATGCTTTACGTCGCGCAAGTGCTGGTCGTATCACAGCAGTAATTCCGTATTTCGGTTATGCACGTCAAGATCGTCGTCCACGTTCTGCTCGTGTGCCAATTACTGCTAAAGTTGTTGCAGATATGCTAACAACCGTTGGGATCGACCGTGTCGTAATGATCGACTTACACGCAGACCAAATTCAAGGTTTCTTTGATATTCCAGTTGACAACATTTATGGTACGCCAGCGTTATTGGCTGACTTACGTCAACAACAACATGACAACTTGATGGTTGTTTCACCTGACGTAGGTGGTGTTGTTCGTGCCCGTGCTGTTGCAAAACAATTGGGTGATATCGATTTAGCTATCATCGATAAACGTCGCCAAAAAGCAAATGAATCTCAAGTGATGCATTTGATTGGTGATGTGAAAGATCGCGACTGTGTCATTGTTGATGACATGGTAGATACTGCAGGTACGCTTTGCAAAGCTGCTGATGCACTGAAACAGTTTGGTGCTCGTCGCGTTATTGCTTATGCAACTCACCCTGTTTTATCTGGCAAAGCGTTAGAAAACCTTCGTAACTCTGTCATTGATGAACTTGTTGTAACAGACACGATTCCTCTTTCAGAAGAAGCTTCAAAACTCGGTAAAGTTCGCCAAGTTTCTGTTGCTAGCATGGTTGCTGAAACAATTCGTCGTATCAATAACGAAGAATCTATTAGCGCAATGTTCGATAGTTATCTATAATAGCGCAGCTTTTTTTCTTAAACCCTAGTTCGCTAGGGTTTTTCTATCACTAAACTGGTCGCAAGTTTAGTTACTTAACTCTCTGAGGATATGCCCATGGCAAACTTCGTATTAAACGCTCAAGCACGTGAAGAAGCACAACAAGGGAAAGGTTCGAGCCGCCGCCTTCGTCACGCTTCTTTAATTCCAGCTATCATCTACGGTGGCAGCGCTGAGCCTGTAGCAATCACTTTAGAGCTTCGTGAAATCGTTAAAGCTTTAGAAAACAACGCTTTCTTCGAAGAAGTTATCGAAATCAAAATCGGTGACAAAGTTGAAAACGTTAAAATCCAAGCATTACAACGTCACCCAGCTAAAAACACTCCTATGCACGCTGACTTCAAACGCGCATAAGTGTTAAAGGCGTAAATTAGTGTCAAATATTTCGCTAATTGTTGGTTTGGGTAATCCTGGAAAGGAATATGCCCAAACCCGCCATAATGCAGGCTTCTGGTTCGTTGAACAGCTTGCAGATCGTTATGGTATTAATTTAAAAGCTGATCCGAAATTTCATGGATACAGTGGTCGTGGTCAAGTTGAAGGCCATGATGTTCGATTATTATTACCAACCACTTTTATGAACCGTTCTGGTCAAAGTGTTGCCCCTTACGCTAAATTTTATCAAATTGCACCTGAAGCAATTCTTATTGCTCATGATGAACTTGATATGGATCCAGGCGTTATTCGTTTAAAAACAGGTGGTGGACACGGCGGACACAATGGTCTTCGCGATATCGTTCCCCATATTGGCGCTAATTTCCATCGTTTACGTATTGGAATTGGTCATCCAGGTTCAAAAGAACATGTTTCTGGTCATGTGCTAGGCAAAGCTCCAAGCAGTGAACAAGATTTAATGGATGCAGCAATTGATCATGCTCTTTCAAAAGTGAAAATGCTTGTTGACGGACAAGTTTCACAAGCCATGAATCAAATTAATGCTTACAAACCCGCTTAAACTTAAACTGAATTGTTGATCAATCACGCTTGCTATATTGCACTTTTAAGCGCAAAATGCGCATCAAACCGCCTACACCCTGCGGAAAACGTGACAAGTCAACCATAAGATTCCATCTTAGGTCTTACTCAGGAGACGCTAGCCATGCTATCTCGTTTATTAAAATGTAAAATTCACCGTGCAGTTGTGACACATGCAGAGCTTCATTATGAAGGTTCTTGTGCAATTGATGGTGTGTTAATGGACTTAGCAGGGATTCGTGAATACGAAGAAATCCACGTATGGAACGTAACTAACGGCAAACGCTTCACAACTTACGCAATCCGTGGTGAAGATGATTCAGGTATTATTTCAGTTAATGGTGGTGCAGCACATCAAGCTGACGTTGGTGATTTAGTGATTATTGCAACTTTTGGTGATTTCACTGAAGTTGAAGCTAATCTTCACAAACCTCGTCTTGTGTATGCAAATCCAGACAATACAGTGAATCACACAGCAAACTGTATTCCTGTACAAATTGCATAAGCAAAAGATAAAATTTAAAAAGCCAGTCATGATGAACTGGCTTTTTTTATGTCTAAATAAAAGCAAACTTATAAATATTGCATGAAATTAGCTTTTATCTGTTTACGTAATCTGACTTGTAAAACAGGCATATGCTTTATTAAATAAAAAGACAATAAAGATAACTCGAAGAATATGGATATTATAACGACTCTAAGCAAAGCAACGCTTTTTGCTGAACTAGATCAATCTATTTTGTCGACATTGGCGATGCACTGTCATATTCGTCACCTACAAACAGGACAAGAACTTTATAAGGTTAATGATCAAGCTAACTACATCTACATTATTGCTTTTGGCAGAGTAAAATTAGCGACACCTTCAGGTTTAGTTACCTATCTTGGGCGGAATGAAATTGTTGGTGAAACGGGCGTGATCTCAAATCAACCGCATCACGGAACTGTTAACGCATTAAGAGACACAGCTTTAGTCGTTATTCCTAAGCAACAATTCATTGAGTTTATTACCCAACATGCCAATATCTTATTTACTCTCTCTCGCTTGATTATTAGTCGCTCACAACCTGAACTACAGCATATTCATGCGATGAGTCATAGCCGCACGCTTTCAGTAATTCCTGTTTCATCTCAAATACCTGCCACACACCTAGCCGAAAAGCTGACTGAACATTTGCAACGTTGGCCCCATGTTCGTCTAGTCACCGCGGCACATGTTGATGCGTTATTTGGTGAGGGCTTTAGCCAAACACCATTGGACTATAGCGTAGATGATCTTAAGCTCCGACAATGGTTAGCAAGCTTAGAAGAAAAACATTGTTATGTTCTATATGCAGCACATAACAATGAAGATGAATGGACTAAACGCTGTTTACATCAAGCAGATCGTATTCTGATTCTTGCAGAAGCCAATCAAACACCAACTCATACCAAACTGGTCGATGTGCTTAATCAGCATAATTGGCAAAGTCCAATTGAATTAGTGTTATTACGCTCTGAAGGTGACCCCTCTCCTCATACGCTTATTTGGAAAAAGCTTTACCACGCTCGAGCACATTATTTCATTCATCCTTGGGCTCAAGCAGATATTTGTGCCGTCGCTCGACAAATTTCAAGCCAAGGCTTAGGTTTAGTGCTAGGCGGCGGCGGTGCACGAGGTTTTGCGCATATCGGTTTAATTCGCGCACTTGAACAACTGCATATTCCTATTGATATCGTTGGTGGAACTAGTATGGGCGCATTCGTTGCAGCTCTCGTTGCCTGTGGATTTAATAGTGTAGAAATGACGCATATTGCTTATGAAACCTTTGTAGCCAGAAATTATTTAAATGATTACACCATGCCGAGAGTTTCATTGATTCGAGGACAACGCTTTCATGAAAGATTGCACGCAATCTTTGGACAACGAAAAATAGAAGAGTTAAAACAAACCTTTTACTGTATCTCTACTAATCTGACGACAGGTCAAGCCATGATTCATGATCAAGGCGAGCTTGCAACGTGGGTTGGAACCAGTATGAGTGTCCCCGGTGTCGCTCCTCCTGTGGCTTGGCATGAAAATTTACTTTGTGATGGAGGCGTAATTAATAATTTACCGACGGATGTCATGCAAAATCTTGAGAGAGGAACAGTGATTGCTAGTAATGTGAGCTTACATGATGATATCCGCGTTCCCGGTATTGGTTTAGACAAACCCGATCAAAGCGCTTTATTGAATTGGAATAAAATTATTAAAGATAAACTACTACATGCGCCAAGACTCGCCGAAATCTTAATGCGAACCGCAACACTTGCCAGCGACACCATGATTCAAACTGCTGCAATCGAACGTGCCAATTTACATATTCGAATGCCAATTGAAGGTATTGGTATGTTTGACTGGCATAAACTAGACGAACTCGTTGAACGTGGTTATGAACATGCCTTAGAGACCTTATTACCGATTAGAAATACACTCCCGACCAGTTAAACCGAAGTATGAATCTGAAAGCGATTTAATAACTCATCTAAATATTGATAGGTTTCAATATCTAATTGCCTCATGTAAACGTCCAAAATTTTGTGGCACTGTTGTTGTTTAGGAATAGGCATACGTCGCATAATATCGAATGTGACCTCCCATTGTGAGCGTAACAAAGATGCATAAGCAATATGATGCAGTACGAACTCATCGATCTGCGCAATTGCAGTAGCGACAGCCTGCCGTGCTTCATCATACATATAACTTACGATCACCAACATATCAGCCCAAAGATCACAACGATCAGCAGCCTCAACAATACTTTGAATGATCTCCACTTTTCTTAAAGCAGGTAAATTAGCGACAAAACTTTGTGCATTCTCAGATAAACATGCAACTACTGGCAGCATATCCTCCCAAAGCTGATCTTCTTGGGTGGCTTGGATAATCGCATTAATCACCACTTCCCCCTGCTGCACAGCTAAATCCCCAAGCTCCTGTTTTAGTCCATAACTGATATAACTCATCAGTGCCAAAACCTTTGGCCATATCAGCCGTTGCTCAGGATCACCAATAATCAGTAAAGCCTGTTCAATTCGTTGCTTGGGTAAGACATGAACTAAATGATCGATTTGCTCTCTCGATTCAATATAGAATGCAATTTCCAAGAGGTCACTCTCACTTTCAACGATCTGAGCAACATCTTGTAAAACCGAATCAGATAACATGCTGACAAATCGCCCCATCGTGACAAAATCACGTTGCGCCAATAATACCTTGGTAATATCAGTAATTTGATGCGTGGTTAGATACCCCAATAACTCTCTGGCTAATCGAGGATCAAGATGAACAGAAATTGCCGCTACGGTTTTCGGGGGTAAATGCTTTACAATCCGATAAGAACGTTCAGTGGATAAATACACAGCAATTTGCGCCACAATATACGGCTCCAAGAAGTGTTTAACCATAAAAACACTCAGTCCCAGTGGCAGCCAATTTACCCATCCAGCCAAATGCTTAAAACGCATTTTTTGTTGATTTTGTAATCTGTCTAATATCGCAAAACGAAATTGTCTCAAGCTCTCTGGTGCAGTCTGCTGCATGAAAGCCAACTCTTGCTCTGATACATTTAAAATTCTTGCGAGCTTAATGATTTCTGCCTGTACTGCTAATCGAGTCATCGCATCTATCCATGTTATTTTTGTTTGAATAACCAACGTAAAAAGAAAGGTGTCTGGTACAAACTTTGATTCATTTTCTTTTCTTCATTTTGCATTGCTTCAGATAACTTCTGATTGAGCCATGCTAAATCACGATCTGACATTTGAGAAAATGCTTTTAGACTCATGACTGGTCGGTGTAATTGTTGTGCCAAACATTCAATTTCGCTTTTATTGGCTGGGTCCATAAATTCATTACTCCATGTTATTGTTGTTTTATCTAATGAGTTTATGCCGATTGTTGACTGATTACCAGTTTCACAGATTAAATTAAAAAATTGATTTGGTTCGCAACATTATCGTTTTTCATAGAACGATTCATTCTATAAAAAAGTTCCCTTTCACATAATAATTATGGCTATAATCAAAGCACATCGCTTCAGGGCGGGGCGAAATTCCCCACCGGTGGTAAGTTAGGCATGACCTAATCAGCCCACGAGCTTGTATATGTTTTATATATAAGCAGATTTGGTGAGAAACCAAAGCCGACGGTATAGTCCGGATGAAAGAAGACGAAACCTCCAAAACAACTTTGGTTTGTTTTGGTATCCGCTTATTTTTACATCAGTCCTGAAATGTTCAACCGTATCCTATTTACGAGAGCGTTTCATTATGTCGAGTTTAATCCAACCCGAACTTTTCTTTTCAGCCCTTTCCCCTGCTGAACAACGTATTCAACAAGCTTTAGAAGACATCCGCCAAGGTAAACCCGTATTGGTGATGGATGACTTTGACCGTGAAAACGAAGCTGATTTAATAATTGCAGCCGAGACTTTAACCGTTGCAACCATGGCACAAATGATCCGTGATGGCTCTGGTATTGTGTGCTTATGCTTAACAGAAGAACTTGCAGATCACTTAGAACTTCCACCTATGGTTATGGATAATTCTAGCCAATTCAAAACAGCGTTTACGGTCACAATTGAAGCTGCTCAAGGTGTAACAACAGGTGTTTCTGCTAAAGATCGTGTAACCACTGTTTTAGCTGCAACTAAAGGTGGTGCTATTGCAAGTGATCTCAGCCGTCCAGGTCATGTTTTTCCATTACGTGCCCGTGATGGCGGCGTATTAAGCCGTCGTGGTCATACTGAAGGAACTATTGATTTAGCACGTTTAGCAGGTCTGAAACCTTCTGGTGTTCTGTGTGAATTAACAAATCCAGATGGTTCTATGGCTTCCGGCATTCAAGTCTTAGCTTATGCTCAAACACATGGTTTGACTGTGATCAGTATTGATGAACTGGTGCAATATCGCTTAAAACATAATGTTTAATTAAACAAAAAAGCCTCGATCATTCGAGGCTTTTTCCATCTTTTATCATGAAACTTTTCGTTCTGCGTTAATCTGATCCACACATGCAATCAATTGATTAAACTCTGCAATTTGCATCACAGGTTGTGCCTGTAACAACTCTTCAGCCGTTCCATAACCATAGTCCACCGCAATCGTTTCAATTCCATTCGCACGCGCGCCAATAATGTCATATTGACGATCACCAACCATGATACATTCTTGAGCATTTAACTTTTCTTGATCAAGTATATAAGCAATTAGATCAGCTTTATTAGTTCGCTCTCCAGTCAATTCGCTACCATACATTTCGGTAAAGTATTGAGCCAAGTCAAAATGAACTAAAATTTGTTTGGCGTAAATTGTTGGCTTAGCTGTTGCCAAAAATAAAGAAAAACCTTGCGCTTGCAACTGTTGCAAAGTTGCAGCAACTTTTGGATAGACTTCATTCTCAAATAAGCCTGTGACAGAAAACCGCTCACGATAAGCTGCTAATGCCTGTTCAGCGAGAACATCATCTTGTGTATTTAATAATTTTGCTAACGATGCTTTTAAAGGTGGGCCAATCGTCCAATCTAAATCAATATTATCTGCAATTGGCTGACCCAATTTTTCTAGTGCAAACCGAATTGAACGATGAATCCCTTCTTTAGGATCTGTTAATGTCCCATCTAAATCTATCAAAATATATTTGATCGTCATTCGTTCAATCTCTTATCGCCTTACACAACAGTGTCGAGAGTTTCTCGAAACTTCCTTATACTAGCGTATATTGAAGAATAAAAGGAAATTGCAGTGCGACCTACCGTACTTTGTTTTTCAGGTTTAGATCCATCAGGTGGTGCTGGCTTACAAGCTGATATTGAGGCGATTGGACAAAGTGGTGCACATGCAGCAATTGCCTGTACTGCGTTGACCGTGCAAAACTCACAACAAGTGTTTGGTTTTGAAGCAACATCTAAAGCACTCCTACTCGCCCAAGCAAATGCCGTCGTCGGCGATCTTCCGATTAAATGTGTCAAATCGGGCATGTTAGGGACAACTGACAATATTGCAGCACTCGCAACGTTCTTACGTGAGCATCCTGACTACTTGTATGTGCTTGATCCTGTACTTGTTGCCAATAGCGGTGGTTCACTCGGCGATCAAGCAACCTTAGTAAAGGCGTTTGTTGAATTAATTCCTTTAGCAACAGTCATTACACCAAATACCGTTGAACTGCGTGCACTCACTGGTTTAGATGATATCGAACGAGCAACTCAGAAATTATTTGAAATGGGTGCTCAAGCCGTCCTAGTTAAAGGTGGGCATGAAGATACACCTGATCATATTCGAAATGTGCTTTATGCAAATGGAAAAATGATTGCTGAAAGTCGCTGTCCTCGCTTAGAGGGTCAATATCATGGTTCAGGTTGTTCCTTAGCAAGCTTTATTGCTGGACGTTTAGCATTGGGTGATTCATTGAAAATAGCCGTTCAGTATGCTGAAACATGGTTATTCGGTGTATTAAAGAATGCTGAAACACCTGTTCCGAATGGGCAAAAAATTCCAAAACGCTTTTAAAAATAAAAAAAGAATAGAAACCCGAGTTGTTTCTATTCTTTTCGTTCTAACTATTCAGCTCAATAAAGTTTGGGAGTTGCTCAAAACGTCTCAACCAAGCTTGGATGTATGGATATTGATCTAACTCAATCTTACCTTGATGAGCCATCGCCACATAAGGATAACAAGCAATATCTGCTAGCGTTGCTCGACGCCCTACCAACCAATCTTGTTCAGATAAATGTTGATTCATCATCTCTAATACTACATAAGCCTGTTCAGTTGCATGCTCAATCTGTACATGTGGTTTATTTACTAAATAAAAAGCTCGTGCAGCCGCTAAACTAGAAGCAATATTTTGATTCGCAAAAAACAACCACTCTAAAACATGTGCCATTAACATCGGTTCTAATGGAAACCATAACTGTTCCACATCATACTCACGGGCGATGTAACACAGGATCGCCTGAGAATCACGTAAATAAATACCATTATCTTCTAGCACAGGCACTTGCCCTAAAGGATTGAGCGCAAGAAATTCAACTTTCTTTTGATCCTTTGCTTTTAAATCAATGTTGATCTTCTCATAATCTAAACGTAGAAATGAAAGTAACAATCTAATTTTATAGCAATTTCCTGATATGGTCGTATTATAAAGTTTCATACTATGCTTCTTTTTAAAATTATGAAAAAGGCGCTAAATGCGCCTTTTCTATTACTTTGAAATTATTGCGGAATACGCAACACCTGACCTGGGAAAATTTCATCAGGACTTTTGAGCATTGGTTTGTTTGCTTCAAAAATTTTCGGATACTGATTTGCATCACCATACATTTCTTTTGAAATCTTAGATAAATTATCACCAGATTTCACTGTATAAAACTTACTTTCAGGCTCAGGCGTTTCTACCGTCATTTGATCATCAACTTGTGCAACATGATCAATATTACCTACAGCAAGAATAATTTTTTCTTTATCGGCTTGGCTTTTCACCTGACCTTTAATTACGGCTGTATCAGTATTTCCATTATAAGTAACTGATAGGCCTTCAACACCTAAACCTAAACTTTTAATCAAACCTAATAATTTATTTGCGACTTCCTGAGCAGAAGGTTCAGCTGGAGTTGCTGGTGCAGCTTGTGGTTCTGCTGGCGCTGTATTTTTCTTACCAATACCTTTCACAAAATCAAAAAGACCCATTGTTATTTCCTCTGTAATTATTGATTAAGCATAGTCGAAACAGACTCACAATTAGTTATACCGAAAAAATGAAGCATGCGAGTTTCAATTTAACGAGGTCTTGTAAACATATGTATATACGCTAAAACTTATATAAAACTCGCAGATTCACGTATTTTTAAATACAAAAAAGCCACCTAACGGTAGCTTTTAACCTGCTCAAAATACGGTGTAATTTAAGCATTTTCTCCCACAATATTGGTCATATAATCAATTGCAGATTGAACCGTGATGATTTTTTCTGCTTCTTCATAAGGAATTTGGATACTAAACTCCCCTTCCAAAGCCATAATCA
The DNA here is from genome assembly GCF_043102985.1 of Acinetobacter sp. YQ_14. Classification (NCBI taxonomy): domain Bacteria; kingdom Pseudomonadati; phylum Pseudomonadota; class Gammaproteobacteria; order Moraxellales; family Moraxellaceae; genus Acinetobacter; species Acinetobacter sp. YQ_14. Next base: position 38,855 of record NZ_JBICJJ010000019.1, read on the forward strand.
GCTCAACAACAGCCAACGAATCAGCACCTAAATCATCTGTAAAAGATGCACTAGGCACAACCTCATCTGCATCTACACGAAGTTGCTCAATGATGATCTCTTTAATACGCTCTGCTATATTCATAAAATTCCCTTTTGTTGTTATGGTTTAATCAATTATTTTTAAATAGCATAAACTTTATACACTCAAATAAATTCTTTGCATATTTATCATTTATTTTTTCTTGTAAAAAAATTTATATTTACTCAAATAAAAATTAAACATATAAAAAGTTATCTTACGGTAGCCTTTGATCGTTAAATTGGATTATACGATTACATATCGTCTCCAACAGTAGTTCTTATATAGTCAATTACAGCTTGGACTGTCGTAATTTTCTCGGCATCTTCATCTGGGATTTCAAAGCCAAATTCTTCTTCAAAACCCATGAGCAATTCAACGAGATCCATAGAATCAGCCCCTAGGTCATTGACAAAAAGTGCACTAGGTACGACCTTTTGCTCTTCTACACCAAGTTTTTCAATAATAACTTTTTTAACTCGCATTTCGATACTCATAATATTTCCTTTTGTTGTTATGATTTAGTCTGTTATTTTAAATTGAATAAAATTTATACACCTAAATAAATCCTTTTCATGTTGATCGTTTATTTTTTCTTGTAAAGATATTTATATATCTATCCAGTTAAAAAGTTGAACAGATAAAAAAGCCACCTTTCGGTGGCTTTTGATCATGCAATATGATTAACCAAGTTTTTTGGTTACGTAATCAATTGCAGATTGAACAGTTGTGATTTCGTTTGAATCTTCATCTGGAATCGTGATGTCAAAATCATTTTCAAAAGACATTACAAGTTCAACCAAATCTAAAGAGTCAGCACCTAAGTCATCCATGAAAGATGCTTCGTTTTTAATCTCTTCAGCACGCATACCTAATTGTTCAGCTACTGCTTGTTTGATGCGTTGTTCGATATCGCTCACAGGAATTCTCCTCATTGCTTGTGGCGTTTTAATTTGCCACTAGTTTAATTGAATATAAAAATTTTTAAAAGTTTATACATCACCACTTAGGCCATGTATAAACCACCATTTACGTGTAAAACTGTACCAGTAATGTAACTTGCCTTATCGCTAGCAAGGAAACTCACTGCATCAGCAATATCTTGAGGTTCACCTAGACGATTTAAAGCGACTTGATCAGTCATTTTTTTACGAATCTCTTCGCTTAACTGATCAGTCATTTCAGTTGCAATAAAGCCTGGTGCAACACTATTTACAGTAATCTGACGACTACCCATCTCTTTTGCTAAACTACGGCTAAACGCTTCAATACCAGCTTTGGCAGCTGAATAGTTTGTTTGACCAGGGTTAGCAAAGTGCGCAACAACAGAACTGATATTAATAATGCGCCCAAAACGAGCTTTGGTCATACCTTTCAGCACACGCTTAGATAAGCGGTAGACTGCTTTGAGATGGATATTGAGAATGTCATCCCAATCATCTTCAGACATACGCAATAATAAATTGTCTTTGGTAATACCCGCATTGTTTACGAGAATCAAAACCGAACCGTATTTTTGTTCAATATCTGAAACAAGTGCATCAATCGCCTCGCCATCACGAACATCTAATACTGCGCCTGCACCATTCTCTGCAAAGCTCTCTGTGAGTTTTTGCGCGCCTGATTCAGAAGTGGCTGTACCAACTACAAAAAAACCGTCTTGAATGAGTTGCTGTGCAATTGCTGCGCCAATTCCTCGGCTTGCTCCTGTCACTAACGCAACTTTTCGTTGTTGTGTCATGCAATTTTTCCTTCTGCCACTAACACTGCGTTTAGGGCATCTTCCATCCGAGCTTTGCTATCAATGGCAAAAGCTTTTTCTATGTTCGGTAATCGCTTTGCAAGATTGCTAAGTACAGTCCCTGGTCCACACTCAACCACATACTGAATACCTTGATCTTGTAGATATTGCATCGTCTTGGTCCATTGTACTGATTCGTACAATTGAGCCGTTAAAGCTTGACGCAACTGAGCAACATCTGTCGCGATTTCCGCGTTGACATTTTGTATTACAGGAAGGTGTGGTAGCTCAATGGCAGTTTGTTCCAAAGCTTCAGCAAACTTTTCTGCTGCTGGCTTCATCAATGTGCAATGAGACGGTACTGAAACTGGTAATGCGATTGCTTTGCCTGATTGCTCTTTTGCTTCAGCCATCACTTGTTGAACCAAAGCTGCACTTCCAGCAATCACAACTTGACCTTGAGCATTATAATTGGCTGCCTCAACTGAACCTTGTCCTGTAGCAGACGCTTTTTGGCAAAGCTCTATCACTTTTTCATCTGCCAAGCCAAGAATCGCAGCCATTGCACCTTCACCTTGAGGAACAGCACTTTGCATTAACTTACCACGTAAATTAACCAACTTAACTGCATCTGCAAGCGTCATCGCTTCTGCCGCAACCAACGCACTGTATTCGCCAAGAGAGTGACCAGCCAAGTATTTTGGTGCAACGCCCCCAAGCTCTAACCAAACTCGCCACAATGCAATGCTTGCTGTAAGTAAGACAGGCTGAGTATTCTCAGTTTGATCTAGACCTTCTCCGCTTTGCGCGATATGCCAAAGATCAAAACCAAGCGCTTCAGACGCCTCAGCAAAAGTTTCTTGAACCACACTAAATTGCTCAGCAAGTTCAGCTAACATACCTACTTTTTGTGAACCCTGACCAGGAAAAACAAATGCAGTTTTTGTTGCTTGAGCAGCCTGCTCAAGTCGTTTAGTCGACATATAAAAATCCTTCAAATGGTCTATCGCCAATTTCATCAACACTCATGATTTTACATGAGAATGACAACAGACTCTTTCCCGATGCGGCAATTTACCATTGATTAAATCGTTTTATAATTGCGAAAAACAACAAAAAAGGGAGCTTTCGCTCCCATTTTTTTTATACTTTAAGCTAACGCTTAATGCATATGACTCAATTATTCAGCATCAGCTGCTTTAGCGAATAATTGACGACCACGGTAAATACCGTCTTTAGTCACGTGGTGACGACGATGAGTTTCACCAGTAGTTTGGTCTACAGATAATGCATTCTCGGTTAAAGCGTCATGTGAACGGCGCATGTCACGGCGAGAGCGACTTTTACGGTTTTGCTGAACGGCCATGATGGCTCCTTACAAAGATCGAAAAATGGATCAGAAAAAATTCAGTTGTCTTAACTCAACATAATAACACAAATTGTGTTATGAGTTAAGTTTGCCTTTCAAACTTGCCAAAACATCAAACGGGTTATCCCGCTTTTCTTCGACAACTTCCTGAACGACAGGTTGATGTTTATGCTCACAAACATCATGTTTGGGAGATAGAGGCATCAACAATAACAATTCATCTTCTAGCAATGCGAGCAAATCAATCGAAGCAGGTGTATCAAAATCACCTTTTTTCGAAGATTCACTTTCACCTAAAACGATGAAATCAGCATCCTCATCCAAGCGCTCTATCAGTGACTCATCATCAATCAAAGCTAAACGAACATCTAAAACAAGTGGAGTCTCAACAGTATCCAAACAACGTTGGCATTCCATCGGAACTTTTGTTTCAACATGTGCATCTAACCATACAATGCGATGATAGGCATCCATTGATAGCTTACAGTCTATGTTGATCAATTGATCATTAATTGATCCAACAGCTTCACGAGCGATACGAGCAAAGCGAGACAATGGCAGTGTGCCTGACCATGTAAAGCCCTGTTCAGCCCATTTAAACGGCTCAATCTGTGCCGGAAAGGTATTTGCTGACATAATTAAGGCGGCAATTCTACAAATTCATCGGTACTCTGTCAAAGATTAAGATACAATTTTGCACTTCTTTAGACAGAACTCGGGGTAAATTAAGCAATGCACCTGTTGCAGCCGCAACTTGAAGTAACAACTTCATTACTTGTTAGCACCCATTCAACATCTGTTCCTGCATTAACGCCCGATCAAGTGCAACGTTCATCTTGGCAAAAGTTAACAACAGAAGCAGAACAAGTTGATTGGCTTATTTTACACTTTAATCACTGGTTTTCCCACCATAATGTCACGCTTGTTAAAGGTGATTTTGAACCAGAATATTTCCCAGCAACTATAGAACATCCCGCAAGAATCCAATTTGCGCATGGTTTTTTTAATAGCGCTCTGCATGAAATCAGTCATTGGACGATTTCTGGAGCACAACGTCGACTATTACCAGACCTTGGTTATTGGTACGCACCAGATGGTCGAAGTGCAGAACAACAAGCGTTATTTGAACAGGTGGAAATTAAACCACAAGCGATAGAATGGTTATTTGCGATTGCATTTGGTCGTAAATTTCGCGTGTCTCTCGACAATCTGACAGGTGATGGCGGAAATGGACAGCATTTTAAAGACAATGTTTTTATGCAAGTTCAACGTTATTTTTCTGGTGAAGCAAAATTGCCTCTTGATGCGGCACATTTTATTCATTACATCTGTATCTGTACTCGCAATGGAAAGCCATTACAACTTGATGAATTTAAACGTGAATCGCTGAATTAAATGACAAAATTACCACAGCAAACACTTGCATCTCAGCAGCAACAAGTTTCATACTCAATTTAACGGTATATCAATCAGGGAGTTTAATCATGTTACATCTACATATTCATCCTGAGAATCCACAAGCCCGTCTGATTACTCAAGCCGTTGACCGTATTCGTGCTGGTGATGTCGTTGTCTATCCAACAGATGCAGCCTATGCGATTGGTTGCCAAATCGGAAATAAGAATGCAATGGAGCGAATTGCACAAATTCGTGGCTTAGGCCCAAAACATCAGTATGCAATTATGTGTTGTGATTTATCCGATATTGCCACATATGCCAAAGTCGACAATGCGATGTATCGACTCCTCAAGAACAATACCCCTGCCGTAACCACTTTTATCCTGCCTGCAACAAGTGAAGTTCCTAAGCGATTGATGCATCCAAAGAAAAAAACCATTGGCTTACGTATTCCAAGTAATCCAATTGCTCAAGCATTACTGCAAGAACTTGGTGAACCGTTATTGACCAGTACATTAATTTTACCTGATCAAAAAGATCCACTTGATGATCCTTACGATATTGAAAATCAGTTAGGCAAACGTATTGATGTGTTTATTGATGGTGGTTTTGGCACTTTATCAACTACCAGTATCGTAGATTTATCGGGTGAAAACCCAGAAATCGTTCGTCGTGGCGTCGGTGATGTCAGTGCGTTTGAATAACAATATTGAGTTTAGCAGCCTAAAACTGAAAGCGTTTTAAACTGCTAAAATAAGTTAAAAAGATTTTTTAATTATTTTTAATAGATTAAAGGCTAATATGCTATGAAATACTTTGCTTTAAATTTATAAATTCAGGGCACTGTGACAAGACTTGCTTATGTTCAAGCAAAATATCACCTAAGCGGTTTTTTGCTATGTATGTCATTGTTATATTATCTTCCTCAATAACATTAACGATTGCTTTAGCACGATCTTTATATTTATCATCTTGATCGGATACCTCAGAAAAATAACGACATATCAATTTTTGACTATTCTCTGCTAATTTTGACTTAATTTGAGTTTCTATATTCTTTGGTAAATCAGCAGTAAAACTCATATATAAGAAAATATTTGGATATTGATTCAAAATATCTCCTTTGATTGGCAAGCCTCTAATTTCTTCTTGCATTTTTTCATCAAATGTAAGGCTTTTAAGTTCGTTACGCTGTTGTTCCTCAAATTCATGCTGCCAATATTTTTCTGTACCAAAATATAATGCACCAATAATTACCAAACCAATTGTAATAAATTTGATATTCATACGACCCCAAATTATTTAACTTATAGTGATGAAATTTAAAATTATTTATAGCTTCATTATTAATAAATTATGTCGAAAGACAATAAAAATCATATTAAAATTTTAAAACCATTTTATATTTCCGACAGACAACAAAAAGGCTATTGTTTCGATCATAAACTTGTAAATACTGACATGAAGTCAGATAAACGCTTTTTCTGAATACCATTTGCATCAAAATTTTCTGAATTTAGCCAGTATTGATAGACTTGCTCTAAATCAGACCATTCTTCATCAATGATTGAAAACCATGCTGTATTCCTATTACGCCCTTTGACAATACGATCTTGTCTAAATAGTCCTTCGTATTGAAAACCAAAGCGCAAGGCCGCTGCTTTAGATGGTTGATTCGCGTCATCACATTTCCATTCAACACGTCGAAATTCTTGCTTAAAACATTGTTGTAATAATAAAAAGATAACTTCTGTTGCAGCTCTAGATTTTTTCATTTTATGTGAGAAATAAACATTACCTATTTCAATAACGCCATGCTCAAGCCTAGGATCTAATAACGCAATCCATCCATGAACTTCTCCGTTCACTTCAATCAAAAAATGCGTTGAATCTTTAAAACCAAAAAGATTGAGTAAAGACAGCTTTAACTTCTCTCGATCAGATGGAGGTTGATATGGAAGATAAGTCCAACACCCATCATTTGGTTCAGTGGCTACACACTCCCAAATTTGATCTATTGCAAGCTCAGTCAGATCATTTAAAGTGTTCAACAACCTTACACTATGCCCAAACAAATTGGTTTGTAGTTGCTGACATACAATAGGGTTATCAATGGAATAGCCGACTTCCTGACCAAGTAAATTTTGCTGCGTTTTTAAGTAATTTTTCATTGAAATTTATGGTTTAGCATCATTTCAGTATTTAATTTAACCATAAATTATATCTATGACCTATGCGATAGCGCATAAACACAAAAAATACCCTAAGAAGCTTAAGGTTTTTGTAAGTGAGTAATTTATTAAATGAGGCATTTCGATTAGAATAGCGTAGCTCTTTGCGGCTTGTGTCATCTCAAGTACACAAAAAATCTCTTTCATGCTTTTGAAAATTCGCGTGGCTTATAACGGTAATGAACCAAATTCTTCCCTCTACATCGGAGTTAACTCCTTCCATTCGCGTGCTCGACGAGTGGCAAGAAGTCATACCTGAAGATTTGTACATTCCCCCAGCTGCGTTCGAAATTTTACTTGAACAATTTGAAGGTCCTTTAGACTTCTTGATTTATTTAATTCAAAAGAATGGCTTTGATTTACTACAGTTAGATATTTCTCCGATTGCAACTCAATATCTTTCATACATGGATAGTATGAAGTCACTCAATATCGAGTTGACCGCAGATTATATGGTGATGGCTGCTTTATTGGCTGATCTAAAGTCTCGCCTGTTATTACCGAAACCAACAGCAATCGACCAATTTGAAAAAGATCCAAAACAAGAACTGATTGATCGTCTAGAAACCTATTTACGCATCAAACAAGCTGCTGAAAGACTCGGTCAAATGCCAATTTTTGAGCGGGATACCTTTAGTGCCAATGTCAGTATCGGTCATATTGCTCCAATTTATGAAGGTTATGATGTCGAAGCTTTGCATGATGCATTATTTTGTGTTTTTAATCGTCCAGAACCTGTTACACATGTTGTTGCACAAGAGCCAGTTTTACTTGAAGAACGAATTGCATTTATTGAAAGCCAATTGGCATCAGGCGAAGCACTCAGTTTTATTGAACTATTAAATCCCAAGCAAGGTCGTATGGGAATGGTTGTGACATTTATGGCGGTTCTTGAACTCACCCGTCAACAAAGAATCCAAATTATTCATACAGGTATTGAAGCTCCTTTAACCATTCAAGGAGTTGCTGCATGAGTTTAGATCAATTTGATACCAATGAAGGAATGTCTTTAGAAGATATTCATCATGATGTATTGCTACAAATTGAAGCGATTTTATTTGCCAGTGACTCACCAGTTTCTCTTGCAAGACTAAAAGAAGCTTTTCAAAACCAATATAATAAACAGCAATTACGTACATTTTTGCAGCAACTTGCGATGTTGCAACATGGCCGTTCAATTGAACTGATTGAAACTGCACAAGGCTTTCGCTTTCAAGTCCGAGCAAAATATCGAAATATTATTGCTCAAGTGTGGCCTGAACGCCCAACGAAACTATCACCATCGTTACTCGAAACGGTTGCTGTGATTGCTTATCATCAGCCTGTTACTCGTGCAGATATTGAACAAATTCGTGGTGTATCAAATAATAGTCAAAATTTAAGAACGTTATTTGACTGGAACTGGATCAAAGAGTCTGGTTTTAGAGATTTGCCTGGAAGACCTGCGTTGTTAGTGACAACGCCCCAATTTTTAAATGCTTTTGGTTTAGCCTCGCTAGGTCAATTGCCTCCCCTACAGAACGCCAAGGAAGCATTCATGGCACTTGACGCGCATGCGCCGAAGTCCTGAGAAAGGTGAACTGTTGATCATTATGTCTAAGGTTGTGCTGTCATGAGTGAAAAATTACAAAAGGTGTTAGCGAGAGTCGGGCTTGGCTCGCGTCGCTATATGGAGGAAGTCATTGCTGCTGGTCGTGTCAGCATCAATGGTAAAATTGCGCAAGTCGGCGAACGTATCGAACCAACAGATGAACTTCGTATAGACGGTCGTAAAGTACAATTCCAAGTTGAAGACGAAATTCGTCGTCGCGTTTTAATTTACTATAAGCCTGAAGGTGAAATTTGCTCACGCAACGATCCTGAAAAGCGCCCAACTGTATTTGATCATTTACCTCAAATCGCTAATGATCGTTGGGTGATGGTTGGTCGTCTCGATATTAACAGTACAGGTCTTTTGTTATTCACAAATGATGGTGAACTTGCAAACCGTTTAATGCACCCTTCAAATGAAGTTGAGCGTGAATACGCTGTACGTGTTATGGGTGAAGTCACACCGCAAATTCGCAACAACATGCTCAAAGGCGTGGAACTTGAAGATGGCCCAGCAAAATTTGAGTCATTCTCTGAAATTGGTGGTGACGGTATCAACCGTTGGTATCAAGTGGTTGTAAAAGAAGGTCGTAACCGTGAAGTACGTCGTATCTTTGAATCACAAAGCTTAAAAGTAAGCCGTCTATTACGTACCCGTTACGGTACCGTGATTCTGCCACGCGAATTGCGTACTGGTCGTTGGATGGAGCTGGATAAAACGGATATTGATAACTTAGCGAAATCAGTTGAGTTAAAACCGCGTCAAGGTACAGGTTTATTTGGTATGGCAAAACGTCGTACTGAACGTATGACTGATAAACCAATGGCAGCTCGTCGTGGTGGTTATTTACGTCAACAACGTCGTGATGATGAACAAGATCAACCACAACAACGTTCAAGTGGTAATGGCAATAATAGTAACGGTCGTAAAACGATTGGTTTCAATAAAGGTTTTAAGAAGTTCTAATCCTTTGTACTGATATAAAAAACGCTCTTATTAGAGCGTTTTTTATTACTGTTAATGCGTTGAAGTCACCCCTTGAGGAATCGCATTCAGTAACTTCTTCGTATATTCATGCTGTGGATGTAGATATAACTCATCTGAATTGGCAATCTCAACCAATTCACCATGATTCATCACCATCACTTGATCCGAAATATATTTCACAACGGATAAATCATGTGAAATAAAAATATAACTCAAACCGAATTCATCCTGTAAATCTTGCAGTAAATTCAACACCTGAGCTTGTACCGATACATCCAACGCTGAAACGGATTCATCACAAATCAGAATCTCAGGCTTTAAAGTTAAGCATCGTGCAATCGCAATACGCTGACGCTGACCACCCGAAAACTCATGTGGATAACGATCATAAGCTTGAGCAGGTAAACTGACGCGCTCTAATAGCTCTAAAGCAATTTTCTTACGTTCCGTATCGTCTTGACCAATGCCATGAATACGCATCGGCTCAAGTAGAATCTGCCCAATCGTAAAACGTGGATTAAGCGATGCATAAGGATTTTGAAAAATGATCTGTATTTTCCGTTGATACTGAGCAAACTCTTTCTCAGACATTGCCAAAATATCTTTTCCATCGATTAAGGCTTGACCACCAGTTGCTTCATGCAAGCGCATTAACAATAGACCTATGGTGGTTTTACCTGAACCCGACTCCCCGACTAACCCTAAGGTTTTACCCTTTGCCAGTTGAAAAGATACGCCTTTAACTGCTTGAAACTCATCACGTCCCCATAGCCCTTTACGACTATAAAAAGACTTTTTCAAATCTTTCACATCCAACACAATCGGTTCTTCACCTGTTACACCACGTGTACGCTCTTGCAAGTGAAAGGTGGATAAATTAATCGCCTCAACCAATTTACCATTTTCCTGTTTCATAAAGTCACTGGTCACAGGTAAACGATAAGGACGAGCTGATAACTGAGGACGACAATGCAATAAAGCGCGTGTATAAACGTCATTTGGTTGTTCGAGCACCTGCTTGGCTTCGCCACATTCACGAATTTCACCGTGACGCATTACAATCACTTGATCGGCAATTTCACCGACCAATGCCAAATCATGAGTGATGAACAGCATCGACATTTGACGGCGTTGGCGTAGTGACTCTAATAAATCAATAATTTGCTTTTGAATGGTCACGTCGAGTGCAGTGGTCGGTTCATCGGCAATCAACAATTTCGGTTCACAAGCAATCGCCATTGCGATCATAATCCGCTGCTGTTGACCACCTGATAGCTGGCTTGGATAAGCATCTATCTTGGTCTCAGGTGACGGAATCCCCACCTCTTTTAACAACTCAAGTACGCGCGCTCGTGCTTGTTTACGCCCCATGCCAAGATGAATTCGTAACACTTCAGCAATTTGATCGCCAACCGTAAAAACAGGATTCAAAGAAGACATCGGCTCTTGGAAAATCATGGCAATTTCTTTACCACAAATATTCCGAATTTCACTCATAGAAAGATTTAACAAGTCTTTGTCTTCAAATGTAATTTGACTTTGTGTGGCGATTTGACTCTGACCTTTGGGTAACAAGCCCATAATTGCAAGCGAGGTTACGGATTTACCACTTCCCGACTCTCCGACCAAAGCGACTGTTTTATTTTTAGGAATCGAAAATGAAATGCCTTTGACCGTTTCAATCCACTGTTTATTTTCACCCTTAAAACTGACATGAAGATTTTCGACATTTAATAGCGTTTCTTGATCATGATAATTCATCTTATTTCACTCCGCTATTTCAGTTTAGGATCTAATGCATCACGTAATGCATCAGTGAACATTGAAAATGCTGTCACCAATACTGCCATTGCAATTGATGCAGCTGCCAATTGCCACCATTTCCCTAAGATCAATTCACTTTGCGCTTCATTCAACATACTGCCCCATGACACCACGCCAACAGGAACACCAAAACCCAAGAAACTCAAGATCACTTCTGATTTGATAAATGCGACAACTAAAATTGAAATCTGCACTAAGGCAATATGGCTAACGTTTGGAAAGATATGTATAAACATACGACGTAAATGACTCACACCAATCGCTTTGGCAGCAAGGACATATTCGCGTGACTTATGTTTCATGTATTCTGCCCTGATGAGACGAAATACGCCTGTCCAGCCTGTCAAGCCTAAGATCAGAACAATTGACAAAATTCCTTTTTGTTGAAGTACCGCAGCAATTGCAAGAACCAAGAGTAAATAAGGAATGGAGGTAAAAATGTTGTAGAACCAGTTCAAGACATCATCCACCCAACCACCAAAGTAACCCGCAATTGCCCCCAAAAATGTACCGATGACAACAGCAAGCAAAGCCGATAACAATCCTACAAGAATAGAGGTTTCTGCACCTTTAATGGTTTTCAATAGGACATCTTGTCCCCATTTATCAGCCCCAAATGGCAAGGTTTGTTTAAGTTCGACTTGTTGATCAAGTAAATGTCCATCAAGTTGCTGATCAATCGCTTGCATATCTTCTGCGAGTGGATCGACCACACCATAATAATCAACTGGTGAACCTGTTTTTTGCTCTTTAGCAATTTCAGCATTTAATTCATGAATCACATCTTTTAAAGGATCAACAGGATTCTCTGGTAAAGCTTCAATCACCTCAGTTTTTTGCTCAGCCTGATTATCGCTCTTATCTGCACCGATGAAACTCGGGGGTGCGTAACTTACCGCAACCTCTTTATTCCAGTCTGAAGCAATCACACCCGTCGCAGACAAAATCAACACCAAGAAATAGCACAACACCACGAATAAAGAAGCCATCGCAATACGATCTGCTTTTAAACGTCGCATTGCTAACCGCCATAATCCTGACGAAGCTGTGTTAGATGAAGTAGCTGCCTTTTTTTTCAATAATATACTCAGCATATTCCCACCTACTTCAACTGCACACGTGGATCAATCAATTTATAGACCAGATCTGCGATGAGATTAAAAATCATCGTTGCTGCGGCGACATACACGGTAATCGCTTTAATCACAGGGAAATCACTACGCTCAACCGCAATAATCACTTCCCGCCCAATTCCCGGAATCCCAAAGAAACGCTCAATCAAAAATGCACCGATCAATAATGCTGGCAAGGTTGCCATCACATCTGTCACGATTGGAATAGATGCATTACGCAGCACGTGTACACCAAATACACGGCGCTCACTCACCCCTTTAGCACGCGCGGTACGAACATAGTCCTGATTCACTTCATCTAAAACGAAGCTACGATATAAACGTAGAGTTGGAGCAATACTCACCACTAGCATAATCAGAATAGGTAATAGTGAATATTTGAATAAATTTTCAGTAAAACTATCACTCCACCCTTGAACTGGAAACCAACTCAACTGATAAGCAAAAAAATATTGAAAAACAATGATATAAACTAAAATACTGATCGACATGCCTATCGTGCACATCATCATCACCATACGATCAGTCAAGCTGCCACGAACCGCAGAAACAGCCAGCGCAAGAATGATTGAGATCACGGTTTGAAGCACCACCAACGGGATCAATAAGGTCAGTGATGGCCCTAAACGCGTCATAATGATTTGAGATACAGATTCACCTGTACTCCAACTCACACCATAATCAAAGGTTAATATCTGCTTAATAAAAATCCACAGCTGAACATAGTAAGGTTGATCAATACCGAGCTGCTGTCGGATATTTTCGATCTGTTCTGGATTCGACATTTTCCCTGCCAAGATATAGGCAGGATCGCCTCCTACCCAGTTAAACAGGAAGAAAATCAGCAGTACAACCCCAAGCATGGTCGGGATCATCTGCCATATACGTCGTATGATATATGCCAGCATAAAGATGCTCCCTTATTTCACTCGTTGACCTGTAATTTCATCAAAGAAAGCTTTGTTATCAGGTTTTCGCCCAAGAAAATCTTCAACGAGTGCTTGTGCTGGTTTTTGACTACCTTGAGATAAAATCGTTTGTCGGTAGCGTTGCCCTACTTCTGGATTATTTAGGTTATTTCCAAAGGCTGACAACATATCTAAAGCCATCACTTCAGACCACATATAGCCATAGTAGCCAACTTGATAGCCGCCCATGATGTGACCAAATTGCCCTGGAAACTCTGTCGTTGGTACATAACCCAGTGCTGTTGCACTTTCCATTTTTTTCCAAACATCTAATGGCTGTACTTTTAAAGCATCGCTGCCATGTAACGCCATATCGTACTGTGCGTAGAGTGCCTGACGTGCATAACGTAAACCACGACCATAATTGTGCACTGCATTTAACTTCGCAATTAAAGCATCATCTACACGAGGGCAAGCGGGTTTACAGTAATCAGCAACTTTAGACAGTGTTTCTTTACGTCTCGCCCACTCTTCATACAACTGCGAAGGTGCTTCAACAAAGTCGCGTTCCACTGAAGTACCTGATTGAGTGGAATAACGTGTGTTAGATAAAATGCCATGTAAGGCATGTCCAAACTCATGTACGAAAGTTTCTAACTCATCGCTATTTAAACCTTTACGGTTAAAGTTAGTGACTAAAGCAGAAATCGGTTTACGTTGTGTGAGTGTGCTGCCGCCATAAACGCCCCATACCGCAGCGTGCCCATACTTTCCTTCGCGTGGAAATTTATCCATGTAAAGTCCGCCCAAAAGCTTCCCTGTTTTAGCATCAGTGACGTCGTAATATTCAACTTCATCTTGCCAAGCAGCAACTTTCACGGGTTTAAATTCGATGCCATACAAATTAGATGAAATTGCAAATAACCAATCTTGTGCAGCTTGAGTTGGAAAATAATCACGTAACTGTTCTTGATCAACTTGATACTCAGCTTTGCGTAATTTTTCACTCCAATACGCTTCGCTCCATCGTTCAATTGTGGCTTGCTCAAGTGGGATATTTAAAGTTTTGGCTTTGAACGCACGTAAAGTATCGACTTCTTTTTGTTCTAAAGGTGCAACTGTGGCGTGAACATCGGCTAGAAACTTGTTAACAGCTTCTGGTGTTTTTGCCATACGTTTTTGTAATACCCACTCTGCATAGTTCGCCTTGCCAAACAATTGCGCAAGTTCATATCGCAAATCCATCGCTTGCTTGAGTAAGGCTAAATTCTTTTCTCCACCACGACGAGTGAATGCTATTTGATAACGTTTACGCGCATCATCATTATCCGCCAATTCCATAAATGGGCGATATTCAGGATATTCGAAACCGAGTAAATAGTTACCTTTATCATTTTTCTTTAAGCCATCAATATAACTTTGCGGTAATCCTTTGAGTTCATCTGGAGTGAATTCAAGTTTTTCCTGATTATCACGGACATTACGGGCATATTCTTGCTCAATTTTTGTGAGTTCATCCAAGATCGCTTTTAAGCGTTTTTGCTTAGCCGCTGATAGCTGAATGCCTGTTTTTTCAAAGTCATAGAGAATGTCATCGCGGAATTTAGTATCAATTGCATCCGATGCTTTTAGCTTTTTAAATTGCTGATATAGTTTTGGGTTTTGCAAAATATCGGTTTGGAACTGGCTGATTTTAATTTCACAATCATCGGATGCTTTTCGCACGGCCTCATCTGGAGAAACATTGCTATATAAGCCAATCGGGCCATAAAAATCTTCAAAAGATGCAAAAATACGATCCCATTCAGCAAGCACAGCTGCAGCAGGAGCATCTTGCTTTAATTTTAATGTCTCCAAATTCTTCAACTGATTTTTGACATCATTAATTTTCGCATCACATAGCGCTGGAATGTCTTTGGCTTGAAATTGAGGTAAGGTTTGACGAACGGCTGTTTCAGCAACAGCCATTTGGCTCGCTCCGATTGCACATAGACATAATGTGGTCAATTTGAATGTTTGATTTTTCATCACTACTCCAGTTTTTTAATTTCTATTTCTTCATGTCAATATCGATGTACATCCATTCAGCAGGCAGAATGGGATGCTTTTTAAATCCAATTACGCGAGGTTGCGCTAGAATATTTCGGTAACGAGCGCCAATGACCTGTACAGGCATATACACTTCTAGTACCCGTGACATATTGCGATATAAAGCATCACGCTCAGGTCCAGGTGCCATTTTCTGTGTCTGCTCATATAAACGATCAAATTCAGGAATACTGGTACAACTGTTATTACTGGCATGAATATTTTTGCTATAGAACAGCTGCATAAAATTATCAGCATCAGGATAATCAGCGATCCAAGCAGATGTTTTAAACATGGTTTTGCACTGTTTTTCTAACTTTAATGCTTCTGAAAAAGGTAAAGATTGTGTCGTCATTTGGATCATTAGACTATCCAAAATTTTCTTCCAGTACTCAGCTTGTTGTTGACTACGCAAACTATTTCCACTCACCGTCATTTCAATGACTAAGGGCTTACCATTCGGCAAAGTTCGCCAACCATTTGCCCCCACTTTATAGTCATAGCGATCTAACAATAAATTCGCAGCTTTGACTGAATAAGGAATACTACTTCTATAATTCGGGTCATACCCCACAATTCCTTCAGGAATCAAGGCTTGTAGTTTTTTTGCATCGCCTTTTTGCAAGATATTGATATAGTTATCCGCGGAAAAAGCCATCGACATCGCACGGCGAAGTGCAATTTTCTCTTTACTCATTCCACCGACAACAGGGTTTTGCATATTCCAATAGTGATAATCAATTGAAGGATCAACAATCCGAGACAGTTGCACGCCTTTTTTAACTAATTCAGGTTTAAGCTTTCCTTCCTTTATGGCTTGGGAAACAAGCTCGCCCTCTAATTGAAATAGATCGACTTCATCTTTGCTAAACGACAACCAACGAGACTGCCCCTCTTCCATCACTTGTATATCAATCACACCAATTTGTGGCATTTGCTTGCCTTGCATGGCTTTAACGATCTTTTCATCATCCGCTGAGCTTGCTTTAAAGTTCCACACAAAACTTCTAAAGTCGGGATTGGCTTTTAAAATAATCCGTGAACCCGGCGTCCAGCTCGACAGCATATAAGGCCCTGTGCCTATAGGATGTCCCATCGCAAAGCCAGCTTTGTTTCGATATTTTTCAATCACTTCTCGTGCAACAGCACCAGCAGGCTGATGTGCCAATAACATCGGAAAGTTTTGATCAGGGCTAGTTAGGCGAATCACCAACGTATAGCGATCAGGCATTTGCAAACCTGCAACAGGCTGATCGTAATCAAACTTCCCTGTTTTTTGCGCTTTCTTCTGTAAAGCTTCCATCCCAACGATTCGCCCATCCAACAACCAACTATTTGGTGAACGCAATGTTGGATCAAGCAAACGTTTGAATGTGTAAGCATAATCTGCAGCTGTCAGCTCTCGTTTTTTACCTTTGAAAGCGGGATCATCGGCAAAATAAATACCCTTTTTCACACGAATGGTATAGGTCAAACCATCTGCACTGACTTCAGGTAAAGCCACTGCCGTTCGAGGTACTAATTTTGCAGGTGAAGCCAAATAATCATAAGTAAATAGCGTTTCAAAAATCGAACCATTGACATGTGCCGAATACAGATCATGCACACCAGCTGGGTCAAACCCTGTTTCGGCAACAGGAAATACATAGCGCAAAACCTTATTCGGATCTGCTGGGCTTTTAGCCTCAGTCCATGCTGCACTTAAGCTGATAGAGCTACCAATCAAAAGCGCTAAGGCATAGCGAGGTAAAGAAAGCTTAAACTTTTGCTTCATCATAAACTCATCACTTATTTTGACGTGGTGAAGCAATATCTAAATATTGCCAATTGGAATTCATAATTGGATGGGCTTTAAAACCTTGAACTTCAGGTTGAATCAGCCAGTTTCTAATTCGTGTATCTTGTAAAATCCAAGTCGTATCTGCTTCTATTTGTCGACTCATTTTTTCGTAAAATGGCATTCGCTTTTCAGGCGGTTGTTGCATCGCTTGTCGATATAAATTGTCATAAGCATCTGACTGATAACATGACTGATTACCGCGTCCGACATTAGGCCCATAAAGAAGCTGAGTAAAATTCTCTCCCTCAGGATAATCCGCATGCCAAGCACCACTCCACATCATGTATTGACATTGTGTTGCTGCTTTTAAATTATCGGCAAAGTTGCTGACTCGAAAATCAGACCGAATCCCAATCGCATCTAAACTTTTCTTCCACAACTCTGAATACATGACAGAAGCCGAGCCACTTTCAGTATTTATTTTCAAAGTCAGTGCTTTACCATCAGGCAATGTGCGATAGCCATCAGCCCCTTTTTTATAACCAAATCGATCAAGTAGTTTATTGGCTAAAACAGGGTTGTATCCGATACTGCTGCGATAATTTGGGTTATGACCATTCACCCCAGCTGGCACAAGCATTTCAGCTTTTACAGCCTGTCCTTTTCTTAAAATACGAATATATTCATTTACATCAAATGACAGTGCAATTGCTCGTCTCAGTGCAACTTTATCTAAAGATGAGCCACCGACAATCGGATCTCGCATATTCAACATAGAATAGGTAATCTCAGCCTCTTTATTGCGATAAAGCTGAACACCTTTGTTTTTCATCTCAGATTTTAAATGATTATTTTGATCGAGGACTTTAGGAATAGCATTCGCAGTGACTTTGTCAAAATCGAGTTGTTTCGATTGAAACGCCAACCAACGAGATTGCTCTTCTTCGATAATACTAATGTTGACCTTACCAATTTGCGGCATTTGCTTACCGCTCATTTCTTTAACCAGTTGATTATCCCAAGCTGTTCCAGTGGACTTAAAATTCCAAACAAAGCCGCGATAATCAGGATTTGCAACCAATTCAATTTTACTTCGTGGTACGTATTTACTTAGCATGTAAGGTCCTGTACCTACAGGATGCATGCCTAAACGGTCTTTATAGTATTCAACTACTTCGCGAGCTGTCGCACCAAATGTGCTATATGCCAAAATATAAGGAAAATTATAATCAGGCTGGGTCAAAGTAAATTGAATCGTGTATCGATCTAAAGCTTTTAGACCCTGAATAGAAGCATCATAATTAAATTTTCCTGACTTCTTCGCTTGATCGACAAGTGCATTTGCGCCGACAATTTTATGATCGATAAAAGCAAAAGATGAGGAGTGATTTTTCGGATCTAAAATACGTTTAATTGAATAAATATAATCTTCAGCAACTAGCTCTCGCCGTTTACCTTTGAATGCTGGATCTTCTGTAAAATAAATACCTGGTTTTATTTTAAAAATATAAACTTTCCCATTGTCCTGAATGGTCGGCATACTTTCAGCCGTAGATGGAACTAGTTTTACTGGATTGGCTAAATAATCGTATTGGACAAGCCTTTCAAAAATGACATCCGCAACATTGCCACTATAAAAATTGAAGGTTTTCACCATATCAAAACCGTCATCTGGCGCTTCAAAAGCGATTCGAAGAACTTTGTCAGCTTGTGCTGGGGTTTTGGCATATCCCATCGGCGCAAATGCAACAACGGTTGAAAACAACGTGACCGTAAAAAATTTAGACTTCAACTCAATGCTCACATTATCGTTTTTTAATAAATACTAGACTTTCGAATAGCATTCAACCACACAAAGACTTAACCACCTTCATTTAATTAAATGACCTTTCTTAGCAAAATCATAAATTTAATTATTTTTTACCTTTCGTAAAAATAATAAAAGTGGAAAAATCTACTTTAAGACTAAAAAACATTTGCTATTTTCATGCCACTTTTCAAATAAAATAGTTTTATCAATTAAAAAACTTTTAACACATAGTCTAAAATATTATTTTTTCTCATCTTAATGAAGAGTAACTTTATGCCAAATCATATTTTCTTATATACTTTTTTTAATCAAATAAATATCTATAGATAAACACCTAAAATAACTAAAATAAAATTAATTCGCACCAATTTAACGCATCATAAAAATAGCATGATTCATTTTAATGCTCATAAAAAAATTATGGTTTTTGTATAAAAATGACAATTTAAAAAAATTTTTTAATTTCATATTTTTTTAATAATTAGTAAAAATATGAAAAACTTATTTTTAAAAATAGAACACTTTTACACTTTAAAATCAAGTTTAAATCCCCCTTAAAAATCGTATTTGGCACATGTCTTGCTAAAACGCTTGTGATCATTCTTTTAGAGTGACCATCTATTTAGGGGTTATAAATTCAATGAAAAATACCAATTTCGTTCAATCAAGTGCTATGCCAAAAGCGAGCAAATGCATACTAAAACTCAGTACCCTGAGCCTAAGTATGTTGTGTTTAACTATGACCCATGCTGCTGAAACAGAATCATCTACCGATGAGAAACCGACGAAAGTCGTAAAAGTTGCAGTTACAGGTTCATCGATCAAGGGCGTTGCTGCACAAAGTGCATCACCAATAACCATCGTAAAAGTCGATGAAATTTTAAAACAAGGGATCACGACAACAGAGGAGGCTTTAGCAAAAATTACAGCCAACCAATCAAACTTTGTTACCGCATCAAACGTTGGTGCGAGTAGAACTGTTGGCTCATCTGCTAACTTACGCGGATTAGGTTCAAATAAAACCTTAGTACTCTTAAATGGTAGACGCCTTGCTGCAAATGCTTATGACAGTGGCGTTGCCAATCTCAATATCATCCCTCTTGCAATGCTTGATCGTATTGAAGTTCTGAAAGATGGCGCTTCCGCCGTTTATGGAACAGATGCGATTGGTGGTGTTGTGAACTTCATTACCAAAAAACAATTCAATGGCCTAAATTTCAGTGCTGGTTATCAAAAGCCTGAACAAAAAGGTGGTGAACAACAAAATTATTCTATTTTTGGTGGTTTCGGTGACTTAGATGAAGATGGTTTCAATGCATTTGGTGTAGTTGATTATCGTCGTGGCGAAGATGTTATGGCACAAGACCGTAAGGTCAGTCGTCGTGGAGGTGTTATTCCTGAATTAGGCGTTGACCGTACCAGTAGTGGATCATTTCCCGCAAACCTAGCAGATACTGTGACCAAAGAGTTTGGTAACCCATATGCAGCAACAGGATGCAGTAGCAATCCATTGGTTACAGCAAATGGAGATATTTGCCGTTATAACAGCCAAGCCGTGATCGGTATCGTTCCTAAAACTGAAGATATTTCTGTCATGGGACGAGTCACAGCAAAAATCAATGATAACTTCAATGCGATTGGGGAATATTTATATGCACGCAGTGAGGTAACTACCTCTGTTGCTCCAGATGTATTTTTTGATTTACCAATGAACCCAACCAGTAAATATTATCCAGGTAATGGCATCACTCCAGCAATGGATAATGTCCGCGGTCCTTTAGAACTATATTTACGTTCGCAAGCTGGCAATCGTATCAGTAACAGTGTCAATGATTCACATCGTATTTTTGCTGGTATCGAAGGTGAAGCATACGGCTGGGATATTAATACAGGGGTAACATATGCACGAAGTAATGCTGCTGATAATATTTTAAGTGGTTATCTTAACTACGATAAAACAGCAGAAGCTTTACTCAATGGCACGCTTAACCCATTTGGCCCTCAAGCCGCAGAAGATGGTGATGTTTGGAGTACATTAGGCGTTAAAGGTAAATATTTAGATGCTAAATTAGATTCAACAATCGTTGATTTCACTGCTAGTCGCCCTATTTATACTCTTCCAGCAGGCGATGTGGGTTTTGCGGTTGGAGCAAGTTATCGCAAAGATGATTGGCAATCAAAAACCATCTCTGAAATTGCCAGTGTTGCACCGAGTACTGGCGTAGATCCAAATGAACCTATTAATGAAGGTTCTCGAAACATCAAGGCAGTATTCACAGAACTCCATATCCCACTTCATAAAACATTAGAAGCTCAGCTTGCCGCGCGATACGATGATTACAGCGATTTTGGTGACACATTCAATCCCAAATTCTCTCTTCGTTGGGAACCAATCAAACAGTTGATGTTCAGAACAAGCTATACCAAAGGCTTTAGAGCGCCAACGCTTAGCGAAATGTACTCACCAACTTCGATTACCAATACCGCTGCAACTTATAATGACCCTGTTCTTTGTCCGGGTGGTGTTCCTGCTACTGGTGCATTACCTGCACGTGACTGTGGAATGCAGTTTGATCGTCAAGATGGTGGTAACAAAGACTTAGAACCTGAAAAGTCTGATTCATTCACCGCAGGTGTAGTGTTCCAACCAACCAAAAATCTTGTTTTCACCCTAGATTACTTTGATATCAAAGTTAAGAATCAAATTACAACTATCTCTGAGACGGCTATTTTCGGTGATCCTGAAAAATATGCAGATAAATTTGTTCGAAATGCAGACGGTTCACTCAATTATATTAATACAGTACAACAAAACTTAGGTGGTATTAAAACCTCAGGTTTTGATGCAAGCATGGCTTGGCGTTCTCCAATGACAAGTACTGGTCAGGTTGGCTTCAGCATTGATGGAACTTATGTTACTGATTACAAATATCAAGAAGATGAAGGTATGCCGTGGATTGGTGTTGCTGGTAGCTATGCAGGTCTAGACTATCAAGCCATTGTTCTACGTTGGAAACATACTGCAAATCTAGATTGGCGCTATGAAAACTGGGCACTCAACCTCCAACAAAACTTCTCTAAAGGTTATAAAGACCAAAACTCTGCTGGTCAAAACCATAAAGTTAGTGACTACACAACCTACAACCTCTCAGGAACCTACAAAGGCTTCAAAAACGTAGAACTCACCTTAGGTATTAAAAATATGTTCGATGCAGAACCACCAGCATCAAATGTATTGGACAACTTCCAAATGGGTTATGACCCACGTTATGCAGATGTACTCGGTCGTACTTACTTCGTTCGTAGCACTTTCAAATTTTAATATGTTCATCACTACAACATGATTTTGATGCTGTAGTGATCCACCGTAATCATCAATTCACACAAGGAGAAATGGTCTGTATTTCCCCCATTACGAACCTTTTCCTTCTCAAGTTAAACGTGAATTGATGATTACAATTTCAGGAGCAATTATGGGCATACCCTTTTCTGAGAGTGAAAATCAATCCGCCAAACGCCTAGTCGGTATTGGTGTGGTTTTATTCTTACACCTCGTGATCGCCTATATTCTGATGACAAGTTTAGCGACTGACTTTATCAAACCTGTCGAGAAACCTGTAGAACTACAGATTATTCAAGATATAGAACCACCGCCGCCTCCACCACCAAAACCAGAGGAAAAGCCACCAGAACCACCAAAAATGGTAGAGAAAGTGGCAAAAATTCCTGATCCACCACCGAAACCAGTTGAGGCTGTGAAACCTGTTCAAAAGCCTGCACCGACTCAGACGACAAAGGCTACGGATGCAACTCCTACACCATCACCTGTTGCAGCAAGTCCAAGTCCAGTTGCAGCTCCAACCGTTGCAGCCGCACCTTCCGCTCCAGCTAAACCAGCAGGCATTTCACGTGGTGTTTCCGAAGGTGAAGCTGGCTGTAAAAAACCAGACTATCCACGTGAACAAGAAATGGCAGGTGAAGAAGGTACTGTTCGAATGCGTCTTCTAGTAGATGGTTCAGGAAAAGTGATAGATGCAAAAGTTAAGAAATCCAGTGGTGTTAGAGCCTTAGATAAAGCCGCTTCGAAAGCATTTAGTCTATGTACATTTACTCCCGCAATGAAAGATGGCGTACCTCAACAAGATTGGTACGAAGTTGAATACTCTTTCACAATTTCTTAATTAATTGAATAAATGAAACAAATTTTTGGAGAATTTAAGATGAATAAAACAGCAAAACATATCGCACGCTTCGCAGCAATCGGTCTCATTTCTACCAGTACGTTATTACCTCTGCACACGGTATGGGCTGATGAAACTACTCAAGCAACGGCTGTCACAACAACAAATACTGAAGCCGTTACCCAAGCCACACCAACTCCGCCACCGTTACCCGCTACTGAAGAAAAAGTACATAATCCTTATGGCTTGGAAGCGCTATGGCGTGAAGGTGATCTCGTCGCAAAAACCACACTTTTTATTTTAGTTTTAATGTCAATTGGAACGTGGTACATCATTTTTTCTAAAGTATTTCAACAAAGTAAAATCAAGCGTCACGGCACTGAAGCTGAGCGTAACTTCTGGGAAGCAGATACATTAAATAGTGCAAAAGAAAGTTTAGATCCTAGCAGTACCTATCGGTATATTGCTGAAAAAGGCATTCACTCAACAAAACATCATGACGGCACATTATTAGAACGTATCGATTTCAACACTTGGGTGACAATCTCAATTCAACGTGCAATTGAAAAAGTCCAAAGTCATCTTGGCAATGGTTTAGCTTTCCTCGCTACCGTCGGTTCAACTGCGCCTTTCGTTGGATTATTTGGAACAGTCTGGGGGATCTACCACGCATTAACTGCAATCGGTATTTCAGGACAAGCATCTATCGATAAAGTTGCTGGACCTGTTGGTGAAGCTCTTATCATGACTGCAATTGGCCTTGCTGTCGCAGTACCAGCTGTACTTGGTTATAACTGGCTCACTCGCCGCAATAAAGCCGTGATGGACAATGTTCGCTCTTTCGGCTCAGACCTACATGCTGTACTTCTCAGTGGTGACCTAAACAGCAATCACCCAAACCGTAATTCTAAATAAGGAATACGATTATGGGCATGATGATTAATTCAGATCAAAGTGACGATGATGTAATCGGAACGATAAATACGACTCCGCTTGTGGACATCATGTTGGTATTGCTAATTATCTTTTTAATTACTGTTCCAGTCGTCACGCATACCGTTCCAGTCAAACTTCCTGAGGAAAAAAATACGCCTTATGCCACCACACCACAAAATATTCAGCTCTCAGTCAATAAAACTGGCGATATTTTTTGGAATGAACAACACGTTGCAAATAAAGAAACCTTGCTTGCACGTCTTCAAGTTGAGGCGCAAAAACGCCCTCAACCTGAGGTTCATATTCGTGGCGACCAACTTACACATTATGAGGCGATTGATCAGGTTATAAGTACAACTCAACAAGCTGGTATTGGCAAAATCGCATTTGTCACTACACCACCTAGTTCACCATAAGGTCAGATTAAGGAGTCACTCATGGGTATGAATGTCGGTCCAAAAAGTAGTGAAGATGATGTCATGCTTGATGTCAACATGACACCTTTAATTGATGTCATGTTGGTATTGTTAATCATGTTCATCATTACCATCCCGATTCCAAATAATGCCATTAATATCAACTTGCCAAACGGTACGCCTCCGCCGCCGACTGACCAAAAACCGCCTGAAGTGATAAATTTACGTGTCGATGCTCAAGGTCAGATTTTTTGGAATGATCAGGTGGTCGCGGATCGCCAAGCACTAAAAGCACTGTTTGAAAATGTGGCTCAAAAGGCAGATCAGGATCAAATTAAATTTAAACCTGATGCCCAAGCAGAATATAAAAATATTGCGATGGTGATGGCTTTAGCTCAGCAAAGTAATGTCACTAAGATAGGAATCGTCAGTAATAACTAGAAAAATAAAAACAATCAACTAAGCTTCACAAATCTAAGTTGCTCCTATGCTAACAAGCTCGCTTGTTAGCTTTTTTATTTTATTTCATTTACCACTATAGGGATGATGGTGCTATTCACCTTATAGCCTTTTGGTTTGTCATCACATGCATCACCCATGACTGTCGTTTTAACAACAAACGGAGAATAAGGCATCACATTTAAATAGCCAGTATTATCAGCACCAGTACGACAATCTTCACTTTCAAGTTTTTCATCAAAACGCCCAGCATAAGATGACTCTTGAACTTCTGTTATTAACTTTGCATTCCATTGATTGAGATAAACTAAACTTTTTGTAGATTCAACTGTGCCTTGCCCTGAACCAGCACTTTCGATTTCAACTAATTCAATCGGTTTACCTTTATACACAGTTGGATGCACTTTAAATGTATTCGATTGCCCACCGAACTCTTTTAATATCTGAGCCTGTTTGAGCTTTGGTCGAGTCAGCACATAACCTGCCCAAAAGTTACGACCTGCATTTTCAAAACTAACACCAGATAAATAAGCTTCTTCGCCTGAAATTAATTTTACTTTTTCCGTGTGATCAATCTGAATGGCTTGTGGTGGATTAGCATTTGAATCTTGCAAATTAGTGATCCAACTAATGATGGTTTTATCTGTCGGGACAGCAGCATAGGATGCTGAAACTGGAATCAAAAATCCAAATAAAATGGATAGAACTAATTTAATTTTCTTGTTCATTTTAGACCTTACTTTTATACAATCAAAACTCTCACTTGAAACATGATACTCGGAAACGTCATCCATAACCTGAGCAAGTCAAAGCGATTAAAGCTTTGACTTAGCGCAAGACAAACGTAGTGCGTAGTTCATGCTCAAGCATAGCTTTCGCCTTGCGGTACGGCAAAGATTATTAATCTTTGCTATTCGTACCTCAGGTTTTGTGGATGACAATGCCTTTGCCTACTTTGGGCGAAACCAAAGTAGGACGAACCTGAACGAAGTTGAAATATATTTCAACTGAAGTGCAAGACACAGTTATTTATCCCTAACTTTAGCTTGAACTCGGCGAGACTCCGTGAAGAGTTAATATTTTTTCTAATTAAAGCTTAAGTTAATTAAACTTTTGCAACTCAATCCATTGAGCATCAGGAAAATGCTTCGCTAAATAACTTTTTAAATAATCCGCTGTATCTTTAGAAATAAGTGGATCTTTCGATTCATCTTTTAAGTTATATACCAAAGCATACAAACTCAAACCACGATGTTTTAAAGCTTCTAAACTCAACAATGTGTGGTTAATGCTCCCCAAACGTCCAGAAGTCACCAAAATCACAGGAAATTGATGTTGAGCAATATAATCAATGGTCAATAACTCTGTGGTTAAAGGCACCATTAAACCGCCCGCACCCTCTAACAGCACCACCTCAAAACGCTGAGCAAGCTCTTTAGTTGCAGCTTCGATCTTGGCAAAATCTAACTCACGCCCATCTAAACGTGTAGCTAAATGTGGTGAAGCTGGATAAGTGAAAATCTCAGGCATGGTCAATTTTTCATGATCTTCCTGAAACCAGCCACTCCCCATGATTTCACGGTGTTTTTCGATGTCTTCAGACACATCGATATTCCCTGTTTGCACCAACTTTTGGGTGATAACACGCTGCCCTTGTTCGGTCCAAAGCTTGGCGAGATAACCTGTGGCATAAGTTTTACCAATTTCTGTATCAATACCGCTGACAAAATAAATTGCTGCACTCATGCTTTTCTCCGCGCAATCACGTAAATCGGATGATAAGTTAGGCGAAAACCTTGCTCATCATGAAACTGTTGATAATCAGAATAAAACTGCTGTAAAGATTGCTTGGTCCAACGATGTGACTTTGCTGTTGCAGTCACCCCCGTCGCTTTTAGATGATGCAGCACTAATTTAGGATCATCAAAATATAGATGTTTTTGTTCTTCTTGCATAAACACAATCTCAAAGCCATTTTCTTCAAGTTTCTGTTTCAATACTTCACTAGAATAATAACTTAAACCTTGCCCAGTCAGCTTTTTGATTTCAATTAAATTATTTTCACCAAATGTAGAGAAACTCAAATAGCCTTTCGGTTTTAACGCATCATGAATTCGTTGTAATAATGCAGGTAGATCAGTCATCCATTGCAAAGCTGAACTCGAAATCACCGCATCCAATTCTGATGGTAATTCAAGCTGCTCTATATCTCCGATCAACCAAGCTATATTTTGAATCGTTGAAAAATGCTGATCTACATCCTCATAAAGATCATTTAAAAATAATTGATCAAACTGAAAATGAGTCTGAAATAAATGCGTTAAATTACCCGACCCACAACCGATCTCAAGTACAGAATCAAAAGTCTTTGGACAGTACGCTTTCAGATATTGAAATAACTGTGCACTGATCTGCTTTTGCACTACAGCATGCTCAATGTAACTTTGCCCTGCTTTGGCAAAACGTTGAGCGACTAAAGCTTTATCGACACTCACAAACATTCCACCAATTTTTCTAATTCAGCTTTTTGAACCATAGATGTTAATGAGATACGCAAACGTGAACTATTTTGCGGTACTGTTGGCGGTCGCACAGGCATGGCATAAAAACCTTGTTGCTGAACATAACGTGCTTTTTCAATCGCTGCGTTACTTTCGCCGACAATAATTGGAATAATATGGCTACTCGATGGACTTGAAAAACCTTTTGCAATCACCGCCTGCTGTAAAAAATGACTGATCTCAGCCAAGTGCTGACGCTGCTGCTGCATATTTAAAACTTTATTAAAGATAAAGTCAGACCATGCCATCGAGATTGGTGGTAACGCTGTGCTGAAAATCAAAGGGCGCATTTTATTAATCAAATAATCACGAATGATAGGATCACAAATAATATAACCGCCAATTGAGGCAATCGCTTTACCAAAAGTGCCAACAAGGAAATCAATCTGATGCAATACGCTATATTGCTCAGCACAACCTAGCCCTTGCTCACCTCTCACACCTATGGCATGAGCTTCATCAACATACAACATGGTTTTGACAAAACGTTGCTTTAACTGCGCCAGTGCCGCTAAATCCGTTTCATCACCATCCATACTAAAAATACTTTCAGTCACCACAATAACGCGTTCAATTTGCTCATCTTGATGATACTTTTGCAATAACTGTTCCAAATGCTGCAAATCATTGTGTCGATAACGCACATATTGAGCTGTAGACAATCGGATACCATCGATCATACTGGCATGCACAAGCTTGTCCGCCAAAATAATGGTTTTGCTATCAGCCAGCGCAGGCAAAATACCAATATTCATGTGGTAGCCGCTATTAAACACTAATGCAGCACGACCAAAGGCTTTGCTTAGGCTATTTTCAAATTGTTCGTATTCTGCATAGTTACCAGTCAGTAAGCGTGAAGAAGATGAACTAAATAATGCCCGCTCGATTTTTAGTGTATCGAGGAACTCCTCTCTTAACTTTAGATCAGAAGCCGAGCCTAAATAATCATTGGATGCCAAATTCAACATGGTTCGATCTTGAATGGTAATAAATCGTCCATGCTGTTGATTTGAAGTAAATTGGCGAAAATTACCTTGTTGCTTGAGTTGATCAAGCTGTTCAGCATAATGATCAAGCAAGGACATTGGCATTGACTCCCTGCATGCTTTTCACTACTTCAATCAGCTGTGCTAATAAATAGTGTAGTTCATCATCGCTAATCACATACGGCGGCATCACATAGACCAATTTTCCAAATGGTCGTACCCAAATACCACGTTCTACAAACTGTTGCTGTAAGGTTTTCATATCAACATTGGCGGTTAACTCCACCACCCCAATCGCACCTAAAACCCGTACATCTGCAACATGGTCAAGCTGAGCTAAATCATTTAATTGTTCAGCCAGAATCTTTTCAATCCGTTGAATATTCGCTTGCCAATCTTGCTCAACCAATAATTGGGTACTTCTCAAGGCAACAGCACAAGCCAATGGATTTGCCATAAATGTTGGACCGTGCATAAATACACCCGCTTCACCACGACTGATGGTTTCAGCTACCTGCTTGGTGGTTAAGGTTGCGGATAATGTCATATAGCCACCAGTCAAACCTTTACCGATACACATAATATTGGGTTCAACTTGTGCATGTTCCCAAGCAAACATTTTGCCTGTACGCCCAAAGCCTGTTGCGATTTCATCAAAGATCAACAATAAATTATATTGTTCACACAAAGCTTTGGCTTGACGTAAATATTCAGGATGATAAAAACGCATACCCCCTGCACCCTGCACAATCGGCTCAATAATCAGTGCAGCAATACTGTGATGATGCTGTTCAATCTGCTGTTTGAGTTCTTGAATATCTTGCGGATTCCACTCACCATCAAAACGGCTTTGTGGCGCAGGAACAAAAATTCGATTCGGTAAACTACTACCAAAAATCTGATGCATCCCCGTGACTGGATCGCAGACAGACATCGCATTCCATGTATCACCATGATAGCCAGAACGTGTAGTAATAAAATTGGTTTTCTTAGGCTGATTCAATGCAGCCCAATATTGAACTGCCATTTTTAAAGCCACTTCAACTGCAACCGAACCTGAGTCTGCGTAGAAAATCTTATCTAAGTTCGGCGGCGTAATTTTTAATAATAATTTTCCCAATTCAATCGCAGGTTCATGGGTTAGGCCGCCAAACATGATATGCGCCATATTCTGCAATTGATCTGCAACCGCTTGATTCAGCTCAGGATGGTTATAACCGTGAATCGCACACCACCATGACGACATGCCATCAACTAAAGTTCGACCATCTTCTAGTTCAATCGTTGCAACATAAGCACGTTTCACTTTAAAAGTTGGCAGTGGATTTAACATCGAGGTATAGGGATGCCATATATGTTCTAAATCAAATAAATCGGTCATCCTTTACCTCATTTGCTACTATTTCAAAATTTACCATTTGCCTGATCACACTTTTCGATACTCGGAAATGTCATCTGCAACCTGCGTGGTATAAATAAAATACAAGGCTTCATACACTTGATCAAAAGGAAAAATGACAGAAGTGAACAGGTTTTGCAGATGACAAATGGTTTTGCCTACTTTTCCCGGAAGGAAAGTAGGTCGCCGAAGGCATATCCTGAAAATGGATGAGGACTCGGCACAATTCAGTAAGATCGATACAATAGGTTTTATCTTAAACTTGTCAAAATCTAAAATATATTGCGAGAACTTTCAATTCAAACAAAATTAAACCTTCTCATCCAGAAAATCCTCAACTATTTGCACAGTTCGCTCAACCATAAAACATGGAAAACCATGTGAAGCACCATCAATAGAAACTACTGATAATTTTTTTGCAGCTAAATTCTGAATATTTTGCATAACTTGGTAAGGAACTAAAGCATCATGCTCCGCAATCACATGAAGCTGATCACCTTGATAGTTTTCATACATCTCAACCAAGTTGAGTTGTTCCAACATCAATAAGCCTTGCTTCAATAATGCAATCGGCTGTGAACGAATCAACTTTTGCATTGCTAAAAAATCTCTTCTTGCAGTATCCGCACCTTGGCAAACAAGTAAACCAAAGCGTTTTAAAGTTGTAATCGCATCCTGCTCAAATGATTGTTTGAACTGTTGGAATGTTTCAACAGGCATTGCAGTCGACCAGTTTTCTTGCGCTACAAAACAAGGATTTGAAGCTAAAGTAATTAAAATCTTCTGTTCCACATATCGCTTTTCTATTTGATGGACTAATAATGTTGCAAGTTGTCCACCCAGCGACCATCCAAGAATTACATCAAACGCTCTTGCATATTCAATTTGTTGTTGCAAAACTCGCTCATCTAAGGCATTGAAAATATTGATTCGATCTACACAATGTTCTTGCTGTTGCAATGCTTCGTGCAAAGGTTGCAATAATTCGGCTCCACCACCCCATCCTGTGATCAGTAAAATCTTCTTAGACAAACGTATACCTTTTGATTGAACAATCATTTTGTATAAAACATCGCATATATTCGTTATTTTTCCTAGCCGCCCCACTTCAATTTGCTAAAATATGTGCGATTACACTTTGAGATCAAAATGATGAATACGATAAAATCCAAAGTTCTTATTCTTTGTAGCTCACTATTTTTAATGACTTCTCCAAGTCTAACCGTAGCACAAAGTAACTTATTTTCCTCAAAAAATACCGTGCAGAAAGAATGGGTTGGACAGTCCGCACCAGACTTTAAACTACAGGATCAAAGTGGTAAATGGCATACTTTGAACCAGTATAAAGGTAAATGGATCGTGCTCTATTTTTATCCTAAAGACAACACAGCAGGTTGTACACAAGAGGCCAATCAGTTCAAGTCACTCTACCCTCAATTTATAAAATCAAATGCTGTAGTTTTAGGGG
This sequence comes from Acinetobacter sp. YQ_14, assembly GCF_043102985.1. Lineage (NCBI taxonomy): Bacteria > Pseudomonadati > Pseudomonadota > Gammaproteobacteria > Moraxellales > Moraxellaceae > Acinetobacter > Acinetobacter sp. YQ_14. Next base: position 70,182 of record NZ_JBICJJ010000019.1, read on the forward strand.
TAAGTTTAGATGATGTCGCTTCACACCAAAAGTTTTCAGAAAAACTTGGCTTGCCATTTCCTATTCTGGCTGATGACAAAGGTGAACTTGCCGGAAAGTTTGGGATTGTAAGAAATTTCGGGATTGCAAAAATTGCTAAAAGAGAGAGTTTTCTAATTAACCCTCAGGGTGCAATTATGTATCACTATACCAGTGTCAACACACAAACTCATGCGGATCAGGTGCTTAAAGACTTGAAAGACGCCCAAACGAAAAAGTAAATGCGGAAATAAAAAACTCAGCACTAAGCTGAGTTTTTTTATTGATTTAGAATATTAGATCTGCGATTGAATATAGTTCTGTAAACCAATTAACTCAATTAAACGTAATTGTTTTTCTAACCAATAGGTATGGTCTTCTTCTGTATCAGAAAGCTGCTGACGAAGCATATCACGGCTAATATAATCGCCTTTCTCTTCACAAAGCTTAATTCCTGTCGCAAGTTTTTCACGTACATGATATTCAAGTGCTAAATCGGCTTTTAAACAACTTACGACATCAGTACCCACATTAATGTCTTCACGGTTCATGTTTGGTTGTGCACCTAAAAACAGAACACGGCGAATAATGGCATCTGCATGAGAAGCTTCTTCCTGCATCTCATGATCAATACGTTCGTAAATTTTACCTAAGCCCCAATCTTCGTACATTCTTGAATGAATTAAATATTGATCACGAGCAGCCAACTCACCGCCAATGAGCATATTTAAATAGTCGATGACTTCTGGATTGCCACGCATAATACTTACTCCTATCGAATGCCACTATTATGTGCAAGTTAAAATATAATTGCAAAGTTAAATTTGTGTAAGTTTATGATTTTTATAAAATTAAAATGAGAAACATACGCATTTACAGTTTTAATTAAGTAAAATTCTTGAAGTAAAATAAGCGCTTGCAAACGAACATCTTGATCCTAAACCCATAATTTATGAAGAAAACCTTTATTTTCATTTTTGTAACCATTCACAATGCTTCTTATTTAACCCTTCGTTTTAATCAATAAATTTAAAAAAATGACTGGTCAGCTGTTGTTTGTTCAATCAAAATTCGCTAAATAAGAGCAATCACAAAAATACAATGTGGAAAAGAAATGAATAAAAGCACACCAATCTTGGTCACTGGAGCAACGGGTTATATCGCTGGCTGGATTATTGAACGGCTATTAAATCAAGGATATAAGGTGAATGCGACGGTTCGTGATCCATCTAAAACCAATAAAATCCAACATCTTTATGACATCGCCGAGAAGTCATCTGGACAAATCCAATTTTTCAAAGCAGATTTACTTGATCCAAATTCTTTTGATGATGCAATGCAAGGCTGTGAGGTGGTGATTCATACCGCATCACCTTTCGTTTTGACTAATTATAAAGATGCGGTAAAAGACATTATTGAGCCTGCAGTCAAAGGTACTGAAAATGTCCTCAATAGTGTCAACCGTACTGAATCCGTTAAACGTGTGGTACTCACTTCAAGCATTGCTTCGACCTATGGTGATGCAATTGAAATTCTAGATACTTCAAATAATGAGTTTGATGAAAATGACTGGAATAACACCAGCAACGAAACGCATCAACCCTACTCATATTCAAAAGTGGCTGCTGAACGCAAAGCATGGGAGATCGCAGATCAGCAAAGTCGTTGGAGTTTAGTTTGTATTAATCCAGCACTGGTTATGGGGCCGTCACTGACCGATGCAAGCCAATCAGGTAGTATTGAAGTATTGCAACAGTTCGGCAATGGTACGACCCTATTCGGTGTGCCACCAATGTGGAATGGCATTGTTGATGTACGAGATGTTGCTGATGCACATGTGAAAGCCGCTTTAGATCCACAAGCCAAAGGTCGCTATATCATCTGCGGTGGAACATTAAGCTTACTTGAAATGGGTAAAGCATTAACGCAAAAGTTTGGTTATAAATATCCTTTCCCACATTTTACTGTACCAAAAACAGCATTCTCACTGATTGCACCCATGCTCGGACATTCTCGTCAGTTTGTAAAACTCAATATGGGTTATCCGATTTACTTTAATGCTGAACGCAGTGTAAATGAGTTGGGAATTCAATACCGCGATATTCGTGAGAGCGTTTGTGAGCATTTTCAGCAATTGCTAGATGATGGAATTGTGAAAAAATATATTTAATAAAAAAGCACCTCTCAATTTCATCATTGAGAGGTGCTTAACTACAATTATTTAATCTTAAATGCTTCTATGATGTATTCACCAATATCCTTATAACGATTACCATGTTGGTCTTCTAAATAGAGCAACGCTAGGTATTCTTTTCTTGTCCCATGTCGACCAGTGGATTCAAGCTTTTCATAAGGTTGATAGATGAGTTTAGCCATCTTACCTTTTTGAAATTCAACGTTCACACTACAGATTTTTTGTGAATCATTTTCAGACTCAAGACTCTTCACCTGACCTAACCTTAAACCAGTGTATCGATATAGCTTCTGCCTTAATTCCCAACGTAACTCGAAATCAAGTTGAGATAGTGAAGCATCCTCTTGATCCATTTGATCAACTAAATATCGTTTTATTTGCTGATAAGCGAACTCAACTATATGATTTGGCTGATATATATTTGACTTTAATAACCCTTGATCATAAATAGAATCAGAAGCAACAAGATTATTCGATTTCACTTGATCAAACTGATCAACAGCTTGATCAAACAATTTCATTTCCTCTTGAATATCTAATTGAAATTCCTTCCAACATTTCTCCGCTTGTCGACCATCTTTCTGCAGACAAATAAACTTTTTTTGTATTTCTTGCTCTTTTAACAGATCTAGAAATACACTTTGTCGTAATTCAACTTTTTCTAATACAGTATTTAAAAGTTGAGTATTTAGTAACTCTCGCACATTATCCAACACTTGTGTTTGCTTGCATTTGGTCGCGCTATCATAATGATGATACGTGATCATCAATAGAATAGGGAGAATTGCTGCTAGGCAAAAACCTATGATTAATTTAGCGATTTCCTTATCTGCTTCATCAAACTTCATACTGAGCTAAAAACTCCAAAAATTCTTGTTCGTTCATCACTCGAATTTCTAATTTTTGTGCTTTATCCAATTTGCTTCCCGCTTTTTCACCCGCAACCACACATTTGGTTTTACTCGAAACACTGCCACTGACACGTGCACCCAAAGCTTGTAACTTTTGTGTCGCCTCATCACGCCCCATAGTTTCAAGTGTGCCTGTTACCACCCAGCTTTCACCATTCAATGGTTGACGTGTTGGTGCAGTCGGTGCATCCCAATGAATCCCTGCCGCCAATAAACGATCGAGTACTTCAATGTTATGCGGTGCTTGGAAAAAGTCAGCAATCCACTCCGCTGTAATATCACCAACATCTGGCGTTTTCTTAAGTGCTTCAACATCGGCTGCTTTCAAAGCATCCAAAGTTTGGAAGGTATTGGCTAACATGCGTGCTGTAGTTTCACCTACACCACGAATACCTAAGCCATAAATAAAACGTGCCAAGGTGGTTTTCTTACTTGCTTCGATTGCATCAATCAGATTTTGAACGGATTTCTCACCCATTTTCTCGATGGTCAATAAGGTGTCACGATGTTCATGCAAATGATAAATATCAGCGACATCTTTGAGTAAATCGAGATGTAATAACGACTCTACCCAACGATCGCCCAAACCTTCAATATCTAAGGCTTTACGCGAAACAAAGTGACGAATGGCTTCAATTCGTTGCGCTGCACAGTATAAACCACCCGAACAACGTGCCAACGCTTCCCCCTCTGGCATCACAACAGGTGAATCACAGACTGGACAATTGCTAGGAAGATGCACAATTTCAGCATCGGCAGGTCGAAACTCAGCCCAAACTTTTTCCACTTTTGGAATCACATCGCCAGTACGGTAGACGCTCACAGTATCGCCTACACGTACATCTAAACGGTGGATTTCACCAATGTTATGTAAGGTCACATTCGATACAGTCACACCACCTACGAAAACAGGTGCTAAACGCGCAACAGGCGTTAAAGTTCCTGTTCTGCCTACTTGCCAGTCAATATTCTCAACTTTGGTTAAAGCGGCTTGTGCTGGGAATTTATATGCCGTTGCCCAACGCGGTTCACGACTCAGGAAGCCGAGTTGTTGTTGTTGCTTAAGGCTGTCCACCTTAATCACCATGCCATCAATTTCGACTTTAAGATTTGGGCGCTCTTGTTGAATTTGTTCATAACGTTGTTGTACTTCCTCAATCGAAGCACACAGGAATTGACGTTCTGCAATTTCAAAACCAAATTTGGTCAGCCAATGCAAACTATCGTGCATCGTAGCCAAACCATGATTTGGGACACACTGCGCGATACCATACGCATAGAACGCCAATGGACGCGAAGCAGCAACATTTGGATCAAGCTGTCTTAAACTCCCTGCCGCAGCATTACGCGGATTGGCAAAGGTTTTCTCTCCTTTCGCCTCTTGGTCAGCATTGAGCTTTTCAAAACCCGATTTAGGCATTAAGACTTCACCACGAACTTCCAAGAAATCTGGAATGGCTTGATGCTGACTTGATAATACTTTAGGTAGATTCCGAATGGTTTTTACATTCTGAGTAATGTCTTCACCTGTTTCACCATCACCACGAGTTACACCACGAACCAACACACCATTTTCATACCACAGTGAAATCGCTAAACCATCGAGTTTAAGTTCAACATCGTATTGAACTTTTTGATTCGGTAGGCGCTCATCAATACGACGAGCAAAAGCAAACAAGTCTTCCTGATTAAAGACATTACCCAATGACAACATTGGGACTGCATGGGTCACGCTTTCAAATTTTGATAGTGCTTGACCACCCACTTTATTGGTTGGTGTATCAGCCTGAATACATTCTGGATATTGTTGTTCTAAGGCTTTAAGCTGATGAAATAAATGGTCATATTCACTATCTGAAATGGAAGGTTGATCCATCACATAGTAAGCATGATTATGTTTTGCAATCAGTTGAATCAACTGACGCATTTGCTCAATAACTGAGTTGTGTTCCATTTAAATTTCACCATATAAAAGGGCGGAAAAACCGCCCTATAACTTTTCACTGAATTTATTATAAAAGATTCATTAAGCTGTTGCTTGATTTGGACGATAATCAATCACATGATGACGCCAATGTTCTTTCAACTGCGGTGTAAACTCTAAATTGTTTTCGTCGTAGACCTTACCATCCACTTCACGCGCAATTAAGCCTGCAATACTGGTCATCATGTCATAACCTGTAACCGCTTTGCTATTTGGTAATGCAAGGAAAAAAGCCAAACCTTGTACCTGCTCACCCGATAAAGTTTCTAAATCGAAACCTGCTGGGCCATTATCCGTCATGCGTAATACAGAGAACATCAAAGCACTTGGTTCATCAGTATTTTCATAGCGATGGAAGCATGACATTTCACCGAAACGTAAGCCATATTTCAACAGTACTTTTAAGGCTTTATCACCTGACAATGCACGGCGTGGATTCGGATATACATTCAAGGCAATAATCTGTTCAGCGGTTGCTAAAGCACTTTCATCATCATAACGTTGTTGTTCATGTAAATGTACATCCAAGATATTGCTTTCACCATCAAACTCTTCAATAGCAACAGTTTCAATATTTGGATTTAAACTAAGCTCAGCTTCTGATTTTTCTTCGTCTGACTTTTCTGACGTCTCTAAAGTTGCAACTTTATCAACCGCTTCAGCCTCAATTTCGACCTCAGCATTGATTTGTTTTTCTTCAACCTGTTCAGCTACAGGTTCAGTTGTTGTTTTTGTATCTTCTTGTTCAGCAACAACATCTACTTTTTCTTCAACAATTACGACAGGCTCAGGAGTTTCTACTTGTGCTTCTGCTGACTCCACTTTAAAACTTGGTTCTACTCGTGCAGTTGCAGCGGTGACTGCCTCAGTTTGAAGTTGATCACGAACATGGCGCGGGATCACTGGCTGCTGACTTTCTGGATTAATATGTAAATCAGCTTCTAGTGACGGCTCAACTGGTTTTGGTTTTCTTAAAATCATCACTAAACCAACGAGCATAATCACAACGGCGATAACAATGCCTATTATTGTATTCATTTCCATACTAAGACTCCGCAACTAACCCGTATTCTTTTGCCTGTTCTAAATCGACAGTCACTAATTTTGATGTGCCTGGCTCTGGCATGGTCACTCCCAGTAAATCAGTTGCCATTGTCATTGCCAATTTATTATGTGTAATGTAAATGAATTGCACTTGTTCAGAAAGCTCTTTTACCAAATTACAATACCGCTGTACGTTGGCATCATCAAGTGGTGCATCGACTTCATCTAAAACACAGAATGGCGCAGGGTTTAACCTAAAGATAGCAAAGACCAACGCTAAAGCCGTTAAGGTCTTTTCACCACCTGAAAGCAATGCTAAAGAACTGTTACGCTTGCCGGGTGGACGTGCCATCAACTTCACGCCAGATTGCCAATCATCTTCAAGGCTTAAAGTCGCTTCACCACCACCAAACACCTTTGGAAATAACAGTTGTAACTCTTGATTGACTTGATCAAAAGTGGTCATAAACAACTTACGCGTTTCTTGGTCAATACTCTTCATTGCACCTTTAAGCTGCTCGACTGTATTTTCCAAATCTTGCATTTGGTGACTAAGCTCATCAAAACGCTGCGAAACCTCCTCATACTCTTGGGAGGCAGCTAAATTTACAGCACCAATTTTTTCAAATTGCTGTTGAGCTTTTTCGAGTTTTTGCTGATGTTCTTTAATTTCAATCGAAACATCATTTAAAGCTTCAGTATTTAATTCTTTCAACTGTTCTAAATAGTGTTCTCGATCTGATTTTGCTGCTTGCCACGCCAAACGTTTTTGCTCAAGCAATTCACGTACTTGCTCATCTTTCTGTTGTGCCAGATGACGCTGTTCCGTTAATTGTTGTTGCTTCTCTTGTACCTGATTCAATTCGAGCTGCCATTCATTCCAATTTTTTTGCAACTTTTCAGTTTGCTGGAACTGCTCTTGGAATTGAGACTCTAAATTTGGTAACTCGAGTTGAATTGGATCTACAAATTTCTTCGCCTGTTCAATTTGTTCAATAATTTGTCGATATTGAGTTTTTAGAAATGAAATATCTTTCTCTAACAACTCAATTTGCTGATTGGCTTGAGACGTCTGACGGCGCAATGCTTCACGTTGTTGTTGCTGTTGCGTGAGTTGTTGCTGTTGCTCATCCAATTGTTCATTCAAATTTTCGACTTGAAATTGTAAGGTCTTATAATTCGGCAATACGGCTTCTAATTTCAATGCCAGTGCGTGTAGATCAATCTCAAGATCATCACGCTGCATGGCATCTTCCTCAAGCTGTACATCGAGCTGTTTAAGTTGATCTGCCAATTGTTGCTGTTGTAATACAAAAGCCTGAGCTGTGCTTTGCAATTTAGCAACCTGTACATCTAACTGTTGCAGCTCTTTTTGCTTTTGTTTTAGTGTGAGCTGCTGCTGTTGCAGATTTTGTTGCTGTCGCTGTAAATCTTGCTGATATTTTGAAAATTGATTTTCTAAATCAATTAACTGCGGCTGCTTTTCTTCGAGTTGCTGTTCAATTTCCTCTAAACGGACTTGATGACTCAACATCCCCTGCGCACTTTGGCTGTCTTCGTCGTAGTGTAAACCAATCACCCAATCTGCACCGACATGATAACCATCTAGCGTTAAAATCGATTGTGATTGATGGAGTTCGGCTTGATGATCTAATGCTATCGCTAAATCATCTGCAACGGTTACATTTGCCCAAAGTGAAGACTGTGGTGCTTCAATGTAGTCACTCAAACAAGTGTCATTGCCAACTCGAACAGATTGCTGCTTTGAAGGTTTAAGTTGGCGAGCAACTCCTTCCTGAAATGACTGCTCATCATCCAATACTTGCGCTTGTAACCATTTGACCAAGAACTTTTCAATAATGGCAGCATGCATTTTACCTTGCGCAGTTAAACGCAAGCTTTGCATCAGTCGAACCACATTTTGATCATGCTTGGGACTTTGCTTTGCGACCAATTGATTTAAGTTCTTTTGTTCTGCCAATAAAACCTGAATCTCTGTTTTTAGGTTCTGTACATCGGTCTTATAAATCTGTTGTTGATCTTGCTGTTTCTGAACATCCTGCTGTAACTGCTCAATTGCAGTTTCTAATGCAATAATTTCTTGTTGAAGTTGTTGTTGTAATTGCTCAAGCTGTTCCTGCTCATCATCTTGAACTTGTGCACGAATTTGACTCGCTTGAGTCTGCACAGTTTGCTTTTGCTGTTCAATCCGCAGCACATTTTTGCCTAACTGTTCAATTTGCGCTGCCATCTGCAACTTTTTTTGTTGTTGCTGATCGACTTGTGCTTTCAGTTGTTCAAATTGTTGTTGAGCTTGCTTTTGCTGTACCTGAACATCACTTAAATTTTGTTCAGCAGATTGAGTCTGTTGTTCCAACTCAAGTAATTGCTCATTTTGCTCATCAAATTGAGTGGTTAAGGTTTCAACTTGAAGTTCAGATAACTGTAAACGTTCTTTGGTTTGTACTTTTTGCTGTTCTAGCTGTACCAAACTACTACTATTTTGCTGAAATAAGCTTTGCTTCTGCTCCAGCGTCATTTTCAATTCAGCTAACTTTTTCTCTGCTTGTTGCCATTCTAGTTGTAAAGGTGATGACTGCTGAATTAAACGTTGAAATAAAGCACTGGTCGCCTCTAAGTCATGTTCAATCGTACTGGACTCAGAACGAACAAGCTTAAAACGCTCGCCAAGTTCCGTCATTTCCACGGTATATTCTTGTTGTAACTTCTGACTCTGATTTGCCTGAAAAGAAAGAATCTCAACTTTTAGCGTTCTGATTTGACCTTCTAAAGTTTTGTATTGAATCGCTGCTTCCGACTGGCGTTTGAGTGTTCTCAGTTGGGATTTTAGTTCTGCTGCGATATCGTCTAGCCGTGCGAGATTTTGTTCAGTGTGTTCTAAGTGTTGTAGCGTTTCACGGCGACGTGCTTGATAACGAGAAACGCCAGCCGCCTCCTCAATAAACACTCGCATTTCTTCAGGCTTGGCATCGACAAGACGGTTAATCATGCCCTGCTCAATTACTGCATAAGAACGTGGGCCTAACCCTGTTCCCAAGAAAATATCGGTAATATCACGACGACGACAACGCGTACCATTTAAGAAGTATTCTGACTTACCTTCACGAGTCACTTGTCGGCGAACGGCAAGCTCATTATAGGCGTTATAAGCACCACCTAACTTGCCATAAGTATTATCAAAGCGAAGCTCTACACTTGCTACACCAACAGGTTTACGCTTGGCTGTCCCCGTAAAAATGACATCCTGCATGCTGCCGCCACGCAACTGACGTGCATTTGACTCGCCCATAACCCAGCGAATCGCATCAATAACATTCGATTTACCGCAACCGTTTGGCCCAACAACCGCAGTACGGTTTGCCTTAAAATGTAATGTTGTACTATCGGCAAAAGATTTAAAGCCTGAAAGTTTTAAACTGCTTAAACGCATACTGCCCTAACTAGCGGCGTGAGCGTCTAGCCCAAGCCAATTCAATCTGTTTCATACGTGTCAGAGATTCCAACACAAGGTTACGCAAGTGTCGACAAAAATCTTCCATAAATAAAGCAGCTTGTTGTGATTTTCGGATTAAAATAGCATCAATCACAAGCTTAAACAGGGTAAATGATTCTTGAAGTTCTCGACGAGAAGTATTTAACGTTAAAAAATAGCTACGGCGTAACGATGGCAACAGTTCTTTATAGAACTTCATGAGATATGGGTTTGCCACCATTTCATGTTGTTCAGCTAAATATTTAAAAATCGCATCGTAGAACTTTTCAATATCCCCAGCTCTGACAAACTCCACCAACTGATCAAGAAGAACCTGCAATTGCTCTGCTTCATTGACTCGCCAAGTCTCACTAATTCTCTGCACGATATGACCCAACACCATGACATTGGTATCAAATAATGCTTTGACCTGTTGCGCTGACATTTCAGAGACAATTGCACCACGACGTGGAAAAATCTCAATCAAATAAGTCCGCTCTAAAATTAACAATGCTTCGCGGACTGAGCCACGGCTTACATCTAACTCTTTAGCGATGCGTAATTCTTGAATACGCTCTCCTTCGACCAATTCTCCACTAATGATCTGTTCACTTATATATTTTGCAATCTGTTCAGAAAGACTATCAGCCTCATCGAGATTCATGATCCCCTCGCTATCTTTGTTATACGCATTGTCCAATGCTGTTTGCGCTTTTTTGTTTTAACTGATCTCGCCTCATAAATTCTATATCATTGTCTGACAATTTTATTGCTTTTTAAGCCAATCGCGATGAAAAAGCATGCTTTTTCTAAAAAAGTTGAACAGAAGCTTTATTTTTCTACGAATAAGATCAAAAAGTTAAGTTTGTAAAGTCTGATTAACCGAATGTCTGAAAGATAGAACCACTTACCAAAATTTTATTGATATAAATCACATAAAATAATATTTTTATTAAAATAAACACATTTTATCTTTGCTGAATTATTCAGTTCTTCAATATGAGTCTCATCATGGATGTTCAGCAAGCTGTTAATATTGCAATTTTTGGGATGAGTCTCAGAGTACTGAACGAGTTAAAAGAACGTGTTCTAAGTGCAGTTCCCAATCATATCCAAGTAAATTGGAGCAATATTGCTGAACCAAAACTCGATATTTTGATGATCAATCATATCTTTTTAGATTCACCCAATATTCAAAACCTGATTAAAAATAGTAATATCAAAGTATTGCGACTCATCAACAATATAGAAAAAAGCAGTACAATAGAAAATGACATTCTCTATTTACCAATCCATCATATTCACTCACTGCATCAATGGCTCAATGAGAAGCTCTTAGGTGCACCTATGCTTAAAGATCAACCGCAATTCGATGCTATTGAAAACGCTAAGCCTATTCAATACAAACAGATCAAAGATGTATTAGACGAAATTCAGAATCCTAAGAACGGTAAAATACAGATCTTCAATAATGATGGTTTACTTGCAATTGCTGATCCTCGCAATGAGTGGTTATGGCAAAGTCCAGATTATCAGTCCAAATCGACCGATCTAAGCCTTAACTACACCTATGCGACGCAAAATAACTTATCTTGGATCACGGATTCACAACAACAAGATTTAAAACAATGGCTATGGAATTTAATCTGGTCATCACCTGATTTTATAGAGTTGTGCCCTGCATCCACCTCAAGTTTTTATCTCGAAATTTGGCCACAACCAAAAAATAAAATTGATCGCCAAAATATTTTAAGAATGTCTGCTTGTTTCGCACAAGGAGCACAAATTACAACGGTTGCTACTCAACTCAATCTGTCAGAACAATACGTTAGACTTTTTATTGGCGTATGTTTAGCAACCAACTACGGTAAAGTCATTAAAGACCATCAAACGACTTATCAACCAAAAAAACAACATAACGAGACTGAGCAACACTTTATGAAGAAGCTATTTGGTCGCTTACGTCATCGTTTGGGTTTTTAATTTAGGACAACATTATGATTTTACATCAATATAAAATTGTCTTTGGTGGAACGATGGGTTCAGGTAAGTCCACAGCGATTAAAGCTCTATCAGAAATCGAAGTGCTCGGTACTGAAGCACTGAATACAGACATTGAATCACATGAGAAGCTACTCACCACCGTCGGAATTGATTACGGAGAAATCACTTTAGATGATGGTGTGAAAGTTGGTCTATATGGGACACCAGGACAAGATCGTTTTGATTTTATTTGGTCAGTCATTTGCAAAGGTGCGATTGGAACAATTGTAATGATTGACCATGCTGCGGAAAATCCACTCTTTGATTTAGATCAGTTTGTTCAAGCATTCCAACCTTTCGGCAATAATATCGTGATTGCCATTAGCCATATAGATCGAAAGCCAGAGCGTACCCTCTCTATGTATAGAGAATGGCTGCGTCAAAAAGCATTGAATTATCCATTGTTTTTTATTGACGCTCGTCAACAGGATGATGTTCTACTATTGGTCGAAACATTAATTGCAACAATTGAAGTACACTATGGTTTGATCAATTAAAGGGCTTAAAATAACCCTTTGTAAATAAAATAACTGCCCACAAAAACCAGTAAACCTGCAAAACATTTTTTCAACATTGCGGGTGATAAACGATGTGCAACCTTCGCACCTAATTTTGCAGTGATAAAACTCATCGCACTAATACCTAAAAAGGCATAAACATGGACATAACCAATCGTGTTTGGCACATCAATTTTTTCTTGAGCCCCGAACCACATGAAACCAATAGCGCCCGCAGCTGCGATAGGTAATCCACATGCCGCAGAGGTTGCAACTGCTTTCTGCATCACCACGCCATGACGATTCAGATAAGGTACAGTTAAACTCCCACCACCAATTCCAAAGATTGCTGAAGCAACACCAATTCCTCCACCAGCGGCAAATTGCCAAGGTGCAGAAGGTAAATGTCGATTGGGATCAATTACAGCATGTGCGCCTCTAAACATTTTAAATGCCATCGCAACAGCAAACAAACCGATTAAGAGTTGTAAGTGTTGACCTGACATTAAATCAGCCACGCCCGCACCCAGAAATGAACCTATCACTAAACCAGGTGCTAAATTACGAAAAACATGCCATAACACAGCCCCTTTTTTATGATGAGCCATCACAGAGCTAATAGACGTTACAATGATAGTTGCTAGTGATGTTCCAACTGCAATATGCATAATCACATTCGGGTCATAATTCATTTGAGAAAAAACGACATATAAAATTGGAACAATAATAAGCCCGCCACCGACACCAAATAGCCCTGCTGTAAATCCAGCAATTGCACCAATCAGCAAATATATGATTAACTCCATAAACTCATGACCACGCTACTCGTAAAAAATGATGGATGATTTCGCAACTCGCCAGTTACAGCAATTATTAAACGCAAAAAATCAATTTCCAGAAGTGGTGTTACTTAAAACCACCACCACATCGACCAATGATGATATGCGTGAAATTGCACAAAAAGGCATTACGACAGGACTGGTGTGCAGTGCACAACAAACGCAAGGACGTGGTCAACACCATCGTCAATGGTCATCTCCTGAAGGGAATATTTATTTCAGCACACTGATTCAAACTAAAACAGCACTCGACGGTCGCCTTGCACTTGAAATTGCACTGAATATTTTACAAATGCCTAGCTTACACGGTTTAACGTTGCAGGTTAAATGGCCAAACGATTTATATAGTCCACAAGGGAAATGGGGCGGAATTCTCGTCGAACCACTCTCTGCTCATCAGGCAATCATCGGAGTTGGCTTAAATCTCAACACTCCTCCAGTTGAAAATGCTGATCAACCGATCACCTCTCTAGCAATGTTAGGTTTACATCAGATTGATCGTTTAACATTGATTGCTGAACTTTACACGGCTATTCAACAAGCAGCACAATGGTTTGAACATGGCAGCTATAATTTAGCTGAACGTTTTAATCATCATGCGATTTGGCTAAATCAAGAAGTTGAATTTGAACATGCCAAAGGTAAAGTTCGGGGTATTTTTCAAGGAATATCCCATGACGGTGCTGTGATTATCCACACTGATCAGGCACAGCAATTTTATCAAGGGCGTCTACGCTTGGCTTCACTATAAGGAAAGCAGTCCGTTATGAAAAGCTTATGGCTCGATATTGGAAATACACGCTTAAAATACTGGATCACTGAACAAGATCAAGTAATTGAGCATGCTGCTGAGTTACATCTACAGTCTCCAGCTGACTTATTGCTTGGACTCATACAACACTTCCGTCATCAAAATCTCAGTCGCGTGGGTATTTCCTCTGTTTTAGATCCTGAAAATAATCAACGTATTCAATTTATTTTAGATATTCTAAATATCCCTGTGATCTTTGCCAAAGTACATGCTGAATATGCAGGTCTGAAATGTGGCTATGATGTGCCGAGCCAATTGGGAATTGACCGTTGGTTACAAGTGCTCGCGATGGCGAAAGTTGACCAAAACTTTTGTATTATCGGGTGCGGTACGGCTTTAACAATTGATTTAGTTGAAGGCTTTCAGCATTTAGGTGGTTATATTCTGCCAAATTTATACTTACAACGAGACTCCCTGATTCAGAATACTAAAGGAATTAAAATTCCAGATTCTGCCTTCGATAATTTAGATCCTGGCCATAATACGGTTGATGCCGTTCATCATGGAATTTTATTGGGTTTGATTAGTACCATTAATCAAATTATGCAGCAGTCACCTAAACATCTTATTCTCACAGGTGGCGATGCTCATTTATTTGCTAAATTCTTAAATCACTATCAACCTCAAGTTGAAACAGATCTATTACTCAAAGGACTGAAGCACTATGTTCAGTTTAATTCGGCTTTGAGTAAGGTCTGAAGAATATCCAATAATTGAGGAAATTCAGCATAGCCATCCTCAGCACGGAAATGCCCTGCTTGAGCAACCTCAATCAACTGGGCATTTAACATATGTGAAAATTTAAAAGTTAATGGCACTGGAACAACTGGGTCATTACTCGAAAAGAATACAATACGCCGCAAGATATTCGCTCTTAATATCCCACTATCAAAACTAAACGCTTGAACAAAAGCATCAAATTCAGGATGTTGAGGCACTCGCTCGTTAAATCCTGCTAAAAATAAGCCTGCTTTTATATTTGTCTGTTGCAACTTTTTTGCTAGAAACCGCACTGTTGCGAGACATGAAAGGCCATGTGCAATCACAATACTCTGATCATTTAAATTATTGCATTGTGCTTCAAGACAAGTCTGCCAAACCTCAGCATCAGGATGATTTGCATCTGCCAAAAAAATACGCTCTACATCAACACCTAAGCGTTTTAACTGATGATCCAACCATAGATACCAGTGCTTGTTCGGGGTCAGCATTCTCAGAATGCATAATAAATACTTTACCGCTTAAATTATGTGACATACTCAACACTATTTATTAATATAAAACATATATTTAAATTTAATTTTCATTCTTTTTATTCTATTTTAATGTAGATATTTTGTATTAATTTCATACAAACACACTTTATTATTCAAATAAAAAAGGTGCTTAAAGCACCTTTTTTAATGGAAGAGAGATTATTTCTTTTGGTCATTATTACCAAATAGAGGTCCCATATTTCCGCCACCAAATTGTTTTTGCATATTACCTAATGATTTCAACATCTTGCTCATACCAGATGGATTCGCAAACTTCTTCATCATTTTCGCCATTTGTGCTTGTTGCTTGATCAGCTTATTGACTTCAGCAACATCCATACCACAACCCGCAGCAATACGCTTTTTACGACTTGGATTCATTAAATCTGGGTTACGGCGCTCTTTAACCGTCATGGATTGAATAATCGCTTCCATACGCTTAACTTGCTTTTCAGGATTTGCTTTTTCAATCGCGTCCTGAATACCCGCATTACTCATACCAGGCAACTTGTCCAAGAAGCCCATCATGCCGCCCATTTTGCTCATTTGCTCAAATTGCATCAGCATATCTTCAAAGTTGAAGGTACCGCCTTTTTGCAATTTTTTCGCCATTTTTTCGGCTTTTTCTTTGTCGATTTTACGTTCAACTTCTTCGACCAAAGAAAGGACGTCACCCATACCCAAAATACGTTGCGCTACGCGATCAGGATGGAATGGCTCTAATGCATCAAGTTTTTCACCAATACCTAAGAATTTGATTGGCTTGCCTGTGATTGCACGAACAGAAAGTGCTGCACCACCACGGGCATCACCATCAGTTTTAGTGAGAATCACACCAGTTAAAGCCAAAGCATCATTAAAAGCTTTTGCAGTATTGGCAGCATCCTGACCTGTCATCGCATCGACAACAAACAATGTTTCTGTTGGTTTAACCGCTGCATGTAACTCTTTGATTTCGTCCATCATGTCTTCATCGACATGTAAACGACCTGCTGTATCGACAATCAAGACATCAGCAAACTGAATTTTCGCTTGCTCAATGGCACGATTCACAATATCAATCGGCTTCTCAGAAGCCTCAGATGGGATAAAACCAACACCAACATCATTTGAAACTGTTTCTAACTGCTTAATTGCCGCTGGACGATACACGTCAGCAGAAACGGTCATCACTTTTTTCTTTTGACGTTCTTTTAAGAAACGCGCTAATTTTGCGGCAGTTGTCGTCTTACCAGCACCCTGTAAACCAGCAAGTAATACAACAACAGGAGGTTTTGCACTTAAATCTAAGGTCTCATTTGCCTCACCCATCATCTTGGTGAGTTCATCATAGACAATTTTTACAAATGCCTGACCAGGAGAAAGCTGAGTCATAACTTCCTGACCGAGTGCTTCTTCCTTAACCTTCGCGATAAATTCACGAGTTACAGGTAACGCCACATCGGCTTCAAGAAGTGCCATACGTACTTCACGTAAGGTATCTTTAATATTGTCTTCGGTCAGCTGCCCTGAGCCAGTAACATTTCTTAAACTCTGTGTGAGTCGTTCTGTTAAGGTATCAAACATTGCGAAATCCGCTTAAAATGGCTAGTTGCAAAAAAATCTTTCTTAAAATAGAAAATTTATGCATAGAATGCTATAGGATACTGTAGTTCGAAGCGAATTTATATCTTATATGGTGAATATTATTCATCCTCCTAAAAAAGGTTTGACATGATCAGTCTCCCCTTGGTTTACACAATTTTGGCACTGGTCGCATATACCAGTTCTTTTTGGTATCTGTTTATCCATTTAATGTCAAAACGTACTCCAAATATTTGGTGCTATGGTCTTATCGTCGTCTTGGGGCTTGCTCTTCACGGGATAGTTCTTTATCAAGATATGGTGACACTGATTGGTGTCAATTATGATGTGTTCAATCTTATTTCTTTTACTTCTGGCTTAATGCTTGCGCTAAGTTTAGTTTTAAGTTTGATTCGACCGATTTTACCATTAAATTTAATTGGCACACCTGTAGCTGCTATTGGTTTAATTTTAGGTTATGCATTCAGTCAAGCCAATCAAGTGATTGAACAACATAGCGTTGGTCTTGATTTTCATATTATTTTATCGCTTTCTGCTTATGCAGTTTTGTTAATGGCGACGATTCAAGCTGTACTACTATGGTTTCAAGATCGTGAGCTTAAGAAAAAACAAAAAAGAAGAATTTGGGTCAATTTACTTCCTCCATTTCAAGTGATGGAATCCCTGCTATTTGACTTAATCATTACAGGTTTTGGACTTTTAACTGTTGCCTTGCTATTTGGCTTCTTTACCATCGATAATTTCTTCGCACAACATCTCGCACATAAAACTGCATTCAGTATTATTTCGTGGTTTTTATATGGTGCTCTATTAATTGGCCACTACAAATTCGGTTGGCGTGGGCGCAAGGCAATTCGCTTTACCATAACGGGTTTTATCTTGCTCGCGATTGGATTTATCGGCAGTAAATTTGTTTTAGAAATGATTTTAGGTCGCTAATTTTTTTCACTAATCATAAAAACTAGACAGACTTTATTAAAATGCGTATAACGCTGTTTTCGCTTATTTAGGTAAAAATCGTGAAACTTGTACTCGCTCCGATGGAAGGTCTTACTGATCCAATCATGCGTGATGTGCTCACCCATGTTGGCAGTTTTGATTGGTGCGTGACCGAGTTTATACGTATTACTGATAGCATTCAGCCAGATCACATCTACTATAGCTTTTGTCCAGAACTGAAAAATGGCGGTAAAACCGCAGCTGGCACGCCTGTACATGTACAATTTCTTGGCAACAATCCAGACATGCTTGCTGCTAATGCAGCAAAAGTCGTTGAGCTAGGTGCTCCTGCAATTGATTTAAACTTTGGATGCCCTGCTAAAACAGTGAATCGACATCGTGGTGGATCAGTTCTGCTTGATGAACCAGAAACCGTCCATTTACTCGTCAAGGCTGTACGTGATGCTGTTCCAAAGCACATTCCAGTTTCTGCAAAAATGCGTTTAGGCTATTTAGATGAAGATCACACTCTAGACAATGCACATGCCATTGAAGATGCAGGTGCCAGTTGGCTTACTGTACATGCTAGAACCAAAGCAGATGGTTATACACCTCCTGCTTATTGGGAAAAAATTCAACCGATTACCAAAGCATTAAAAATTAATGTCATCGCAAATGGCGAGATTTGGAATAATGCAGACGCCAAAGCCTGTTTAGAACAATCTCATTGCCAAGACTTAATGATTGGTCGCGGTGCAGTAACCACACCAGATTTAACTTTGTGTATCCGCCAAAATAAAGACCAAGCAATTCTTTCATGGTTTGATTTAGTCGAATTACAGCAACGTTTCTTGAGTGGTCAATATAAAACAGAAATCGGAATGATTGGCCGTTATAAACAATGGTTGGGGATGATGACTAAAGCTTATCCAGAAGCACAAGAGCTATGGGGAAAAGTAAAAAAAGAGAAGCAGCTAGATAAAATTCTTGATTATTTAATATAAAAAAGGGAGAGCATCTCCCTTTTTTATTCTAAATTTACATACCACTAATTTTCATTTGAAGATTAGTGATGGAAGCTCCTTTCATTCCAATATTTCCGATTGAGTTATTCTGCAATCCATTAAAAATATTTGGATCAAGTGTACCTATTGTATTACCAAGTTTTACGTTGTTTAAACTTAAATCAAATTCATCGGTTTTACTAGAATTTCCAAACACAATACCGCCAGCCTCTGTATTTGTCGGCGCTTCTATTCCAGCGTAGAAACCGTTTAGCCTAAAACCTGTTGAACTATTTGTTGCTTTAAACTGTAAATCAAAACTAGCGCCTACAGGTGTAGTCGTTGAATCACCTGGCGTCGAATAATCAGAAACAAGCATCATATTACAACCTGTACCAGTGCCACAAATTGAATCAATTGCCCCACCAAACATTATCATTTTCCCTTGGGGAGCAGCCCCAAGTTGGATATTCATAGTAGGCTTATTCGACGCAACAAATTTAATATCAAAATTATCTTTTACTCGTAGCAGCTCTTTAACACCAAATTGCAATTTTATTGCACTAGAAATATCAAAAATTGATTTTCTATTATAAGAACTACCACTAATACTAGATAAATTATTCGCATCAGCTGTATATATTGAAAAAGGCTTTATTCTAAATCCTGTGTAATTTCCACTAAATGACAATCCAATATTTGCAAATGCTCCATTTGTACCACTACCTTTATCAGTATCAATACTTGCATTAATTGTAGGTAATGATGTATCTGCATTACTCGAATCAATGCCTACAATCGCTACGGGATTTGGTTTAGAGGCTGTAACTGGTATCTGCCCAGGAATCCCAGCTATAACCAGACCTGCACGATTAGTGTAGTTTGATGATGTATAGCTATTATTTGATAATCCATCGGTATCGATGATGCTAATCTGATTAAACTCGACCTTAGAGTTATTTACAGAAATATTTATCCCGTCTTGCCCAACAGTAGAAGATAAACTCTGATCATCCATTGGTTGCATTGCCATCGAGTAAGGACTCAATAACAATAAACATCCTAAAATATTCTTTTTCTTCATTGTCCTAATCCTTAAGACAAGCGCTTAAATAACAACCAATATTCTAGCATAGAAAAACACCATAACAATGCGTAGAAAATCAGAAAACAATAACTAATTTCGTGGAATAATACCCAATTGACTATTCAACCGACCACCTGTAAGTACCATTTCACCCAACCTTGCTCCTGCACCAGTTGTTGGCGGATATAAATTAATGTCCCGAGCTCTAAAAACCCCATCAGTTGAACGGTTTGGGTTGAACGTGAGCCCTGTATTAAAACTTACCATCCCCTCACCAGAACTATGACGACCTATAACAATAGCGTTATTGAATGCAATGTTACCACTTAAATTATCTAAACCTAGTGTAGAACCATCAATAGGATCACTAATTTGAATCGTATTATTTGATCCAGTCAATTCCAAGTTACCAACAATATTCAAACTGTTACCAGTACCATCTTCCTTATATTCACTATTCGGAATAAGAGAGAAATCTATATTTCCACCTAAACGCAATTTCAAACCGACTAACACATCATCCTTTAAAGCAAAATTATCAGATGGCGCGGTACTGCCATTAGCACAACCTATTGCACTTGCATTTTGAGCACAAGTTTTATATTTCGACCCAGGCAAATAACCTGCGGCTAATTCAGCAGACATTACAATAAGCATATCCTTTAAACTAAGATTTAAACTACCTTTTTCGACCCCAATAGTTCCCCCTCCTTTTAGAAGCATATCTATATTGCGCAACCCCATATAATAATTTGTAGGTTGAATGCCATTGGCACTGTTATTATCATTATCTCCACCATCAATCACTAAAATTGATGTGGTTTTATTTCCTTGTGCAACAAAACTACCATTACGGTCTATACCATCTGTACTCATTGCTAAAGAGAAACCTAAACGAGGAGTTTGACCAGTACCTACCACCGCTTTATTCCCACTCATATCATAAGTATATACTGTTGAAGCATCGGCAGTTGTTCCGTACATTGCCAAATTCGCATTCAAATTATAAAAAGGTAAAGCTAAACCCCATGTATTTAACTTATTAGTTGTAGTATTAGAACCGTCGTGCTCAATGATTGGTTGGTATCCAGAAGCTGGGTTATAAGTTGCACTATTTGTAAACCGGCCACGCCTAGAAATAGCTTGGAACTCTGCTCCGCGTATCGCAATTAGCATACTATATGGATTGGTGTTACTTGTGCCAGTATGAATATTCTGGGTATAGTCTGATGCGCTTGTTAAATAACTACCACTAGTACCACCAAAACGACTTGTTTGGAACATGTAATTTGCTGGTAATAAAACTGATTTTGTATCTACTAAATTGATATAAACATTTCCACTATCAAAAGAGCCACGAGTTCCTGATTGCAACCCAGTTAAGTTACCAAACTCAAAACCATATGTGTTTAGACCAGCTCCACCTATCTCCAATGTTGTCGCGTTGCTTTTTTCAGCCGCACTAAGCACCCCATCCATGTTCGTGTCTAGCATCATATCACTATCAGTAGTAAAATCAGCTTTCATGCGAAATCCAATACCAGAACTTCCAATAATATTTCCACCTAAACTAGAGGTACCTGCACCGTTATTTGCAGTTCCTAAAATATTTGTGTTATTAGGGTTTCCATATTGTCCAGTAGCAATAATAGGACTTGAAAGTGTGCCGCTGTCAATGCCTCGTACTTGTAATGAACCATTAACCATTCGGCCACTTGCGCCTACTCGAATTAACCCCACAGCACCAGTAGGGCTTTTTGTATCAGCTGTTACTGCATATCTAGTATTATTATTGGTATTATTTACGTTTTTATTCATCATAAATTCTAAGTTCAGACCAGCGTTGGTCGCCTTATTTGAACTATTCTTATAAGATTGTGCCGTAATAGCAGCACTACCGCTATCTTCAACTCTTGTAAAATCTACATAACCTAAACTAGAACTTGGTTTGTCACTTATTAAAGCATTTGAAGTACCAACAGCATTCGTTTGAATTCGCATTCCTTCTTTATCATCAACATACATGACACCTTTACCTAAGAAATTGAAGTTTAAATTCTTAAGAATAAGCTGGTTTAACTGACTATTTACATCTACTTGCCCTAAATAAATATTTATATTTTTTAAACCAAGAACCAAGCTAGATTGGCTTGTTTTACTAAACAATCCATCTCTAGTCTGAAAAGTAAGGCCTATTGGCGAACTTGTTTGTATACCTAAAGTACCAATTGGATCACTACAACGAGCTGCTGCCTCAGTGTCACAAACTTTGAATGAATCCACAGTAATTAAAGAAGGGTTACTCGACAACTCTAAATCTAGCCCAGATTTTCCAGCTTCACTCCCAATATTTATTTTGTAATCGGTACCTAACGTTAAAGATGAGGCATTACTTTGCCTAATTTTAAAACCTTCTGCTATCGCTCTTAACTTTGAATTTGTAGCACCACTACTGCCTCTACCAGCATCATCTTGCCAATAGAACTGTTGAACATCTACAGCATCATAAGACGTAGAAATATGAATACCATCTTGACCATTTACACTTCTCAAAGCACGGTCATCTAAACTTTGTAAAGCGAATGCACTATGGCTCGCTAACATTAGACTTACTGCCAAAGTCGTCATTACAAAACCTGTCATCTTCTTATTTTTCTTCATCTCTTCAATCCTTTGAAATTTGTTTCATATTCAGATTAACAACGGGGATGACTACTATCACAACTAAACATCTTAATATTACCTTGCAATGCTAAATTACCATTCATTTTCAACCCCATAAAACCAGTTTCCTTACCAACATCATAAGTTGAGTTCGGAGCAGTCGCTGAAGTATAAGTAGTTGCTTTTAAATAACCATAATCTTGTGCAGGAGTTGAGCCAGTTACATTTTCAACTACTTTTCCAGTCGCATCTATGTAACTTGTAAAATTATCTTGCTCAATGGATAAAGCATTAAAACCTAAATTACGAATTAAAATAGGTAAACTCGCATCAAAGCTAAATTGCATCGCAGGTTTTATTTTATCAAAACTATTTGTTCCATCTGTTTTATAAACTAGATCAACTCCATCTAAGCCCATTTTCTGTAAATTAATAGTTCCTTGTATACCTTTGAAAACTAACCATAATCGATTCGCTGGATTAGCCTGCGTTGGATCACTAACTGCCAAGCCATTTTTTACAAAACGCTTATTAATTGATAAAGCGAAATGACAATAACCTAATCCTGTATTATTGGCAGCGGATTTATCACAAACTCCACCAATACCATCATCAAACTGATAAGTATTTGTATGATTAAGTGACATCAATAGAGAGATATCAGCGCCAGCCTGACCTTGAATAGATTGAAGCTCAAGATTATCTAAAGATTCAAGATCAGCATAAGCCACACTAGTAACAAGAGATAAAAGAGTAATGGTAATATGTTTTATCATCACAGTCTCCTTATAAACCTTTCGTTGTTAGCTTGAGATGTTGGATTAATAAGCCATCAATAACAGCAGAACCGAGGTTATTTAATGGACCTATATTTGCCAAAGCTGGCGCCTGATTCGTAGAAGGCATAACATAACCAGTTGTTCCATTTCCTGCACCAATAAATCCATCAAGTGTCACATTCTTGGCAGTTAGCCAAGCAGAAGAATTAGCCCAATTCCGATTTGCTATAGTTCCATACATTGGTGTAGTACCAGAAGTATTAGTACATCCAGCGATTCCACCTGAACAAGTTGCCGCATCATTTGGCTTGACTCGTGGATCAATAATCACCCAATTCCCGCTACCTTGATTGTATTCCCATTGATATAAGTATCCTGGGGTAGCAGAACAGCTTCCCCAAAGAGCTCCACAACTATACTTCTGTCTCCAAGACTCAACATTCTGTTGTCGTTGTTTATAACGCACTTCCGTCATTGTTGTTGAGCGAGTCCCTGATACCGTGTTTGCTAAATTAACCATTGAACCAGCTGTTGCACCAGAAACCTGAGTTGCTGTTGAAATAACCCGACCAAATGAAACACCAACAGCTCCTTCACTTTTATCAGCTAATAATGTCTTTCCACCATCAGGACTATAAGCGGTACCAATACTAATGCTACTATGTGTTGCGTTATCGCACTGATAAACATTACAAGTCGAACCTTCATAACCATTATTTGTATTAAAATAATCTGTATAAATCTTTTTATATATTGCAGGCTTATTTGTAACACGGGTTAACTCTATGCTAAAGTTTTTTCCATCTGAGCCTAATATAACAGGTTGATAAAGATTACCTAAAACTAAATTAATATTTGGGTAATATAAATATAACCCTTCATTATCTGAAAAATTTGGTGCAATAGGATTTGTAGAATCTAGGGCTGGCGTGTATAAATTATTTGCTCGGTTTGGAGAGTCTGAAGTCTCTCTAGTACTTAATCTCAGCACCTTACTAGTATCATTAAAATTACTTCGCGTCTTATTAGATGTAATGGAATCAGTACGAGTTCTCTTTTCAACATAATATCGACATCCAGCACCAACACCTAATGCAGATGTACTAGATGTATTATTACAGTCGCCTGTCGTTGACGTGCTTAACGTCGAGTTTGCTCCAGCATGAACCACTTGCCATCCATTATTGGTACCACCATTAGCATAAGTTTGACTCGAATTCGTTACGTTTTCAGTAATTATTGAAGTATTTTGACTGTTTCCTGTATTCAAACGTATTAAGCCAGACATCCCTAGTGTATTATTATAAAAAGGACTCATTCCATCTATTGCTGTGGCACCATTTAATGTCTGGAAAAAACTTAACTGACTACCATTCACACTAAATCCATTGATAACGCCTTGCAATCGCAGTCGGTTTGCTCGACTAGGGTCAATTGTTCCAATCATTCCATTTGTAGAACCATATTGAAATTGAGAACCATCAGTAATAGTACTACTTACATTTGGATTTCTAACAAAAGCATCTGCCCATACACCTAATTTCAAATTATAAGCATCTAAGCCTTCAGTACCATCTATACTTGGTTGATATAAGGGCGCCTCCAA
This sequence comes from Acinetobacter sp. YQ_14, assembly GCF_043102985.1. Taxonomy (NCBI): domain Bacteria; kingdom Pseudomonadati; phylum Pseudomonadota; class Gammaproteobacteria; order Moraxellales; family Moraxellaceae; genus Acinetobacter; species Acinetobacter sp. YQ_14. The sequence continues at coordinate 94,935 of NZ_JBICJJ010000019.1, forward strand.
GGACAAGTAAGTTACTGGATAAACAGAATTGTCCGATTTATTGAAATTCGGAACGTTATTATTTGTTTGAGCTTTAAGCACCCAAGGATTAGCCACCGTTCCCCAACTAGAGATCGTAGCTGCAGACTCTGATGTTGCAATACGAGTATTTGCATTACCATCCGATTTAGATAGAGCTAAACCGTATAAAAACAAATCTGCTTTACCTACTGCATGGTCTTCCGCACCAATAGTACCGTTCCCACTGGTGTCAGCGGCAGCTAAGCTCAGAGGTCCCACAGGCATATAGTTGATATATCCCGTATCTTTACTTCTGTCAGTCAAAATTTGAGTTATAGTCTCATTCGGACCAGCTCCACGAAAAACCATGTAAGTATTTTGTGGTAAAATTGCAATGCCTTCACCAGTTGTATTACTCAAACTAGCATCAGACAATTCCTCAAATGCAAAACTAAATTGGCTTGAACAAAAACCAACTAAGCTTGCTAAAACGGTTTTTTTAAACCTTACCGTATAATTAAGTGTAGTCATCTTGACTTTCCTGTTTACACGATGCTTTGCACCATATTTATTTTTCTTTCATAATCCTTGTTTTTTCTAGGTGATCTATTCCTTTTCACCTTACAAGGGACAAATCAGAATTTCCTGCCTAACTTAAGGCTAGAATATGATCAAATCTCAATCTTAGCAAAACTTTAATGTGCCATAACAGTTAGGCGCAAAAGTTTGCTTCTGTAATACAATATTCGTTAATGTCATTGACGCTGGCGTTGCACCTGCTAAATCGACAGGACCAACATTTAGCGTACCAGCCAAACAGCTAGTTGCTAAAAAACCACACTCCACAGCGTTACCATCTTGGTTTAAATATTCACTCACTTTACCCAAGGCCTCTACAATAGTTGGCATCGCAATTTCAACATTGCCCGAAGGTGTAATCTGCCCAATATCAATTGGGTTTGTAAGTTCTAGCCACCAACCTGTTTGTGCTACTGATGCTGCGTCTGGCCACATAATATTTACCCCCTGCACACCTAAATAGCCCGCAGAACCATTTAATTGTGCTGCGTGAAAGTAACCTAGACTTTGATTAATAGTTGCCTTTACACTTAAATTATTTACTGTTCCATTGACATCACCAGCGATTGCGACAGGTATACCCAGCAGGGAGGCAGTTGCATTCATTGTACCACTAATAGCAATTCCGCTTACCGTTGCATCTGCCAATAAGTTCACAGAAGAAATTCGCTTACCAGTGATCGTTTGTTGTCCCATTGTTAAGCTACCCGATCCTGCACCCAAATTCAAATTATACGAGTTAGATGTAAATGGTGCAGTGAACCCATTTCCAATGACTGTAGCTCGACCTGTAATAGCAGTATTTGTTTCTGCTTGGGTAATACCATAAAAAGGATTAGTAGTCACTGTACCCGTTGTAGGTTTTGTCACCATATAACCACTCAAAGAATTGATTCCTGTAGCGGCATCTCCATTTTCTAAGCCAAAGGTCAATAGTCCATCTAGTGATTTTGCACTTAATCGAAATCCTTGGATTTCACGAGTAGATGCTGAATCTGGATTTTTTATAGCAAACTCTAAAAAAGGGTTTGTAATGATGGCAGAAGTAGAAGCTCGCTCATCTCGAGTACTATCTACAGTGCCACCACTCAAACTCAAATAATCAATATCAATATCACAAGCTCCAGCACCATTAACCCCTCCACAACCAAGCTGCAGCTTCTTTATATTCGCATTAAGCTCAAGCTGTGCATCTAAAGCTAACCGATAAAAACCCATATTACCGTTATAACTAGTGTTACTATTCGTATCATTTGGAGAAATATAGGATAGGCTCATCAATGCCTGCCCTGTTGTAGCAGACATCTCACTATCACTCAGACTCTGCAAACCTTCGGAGGACGCATAGGCAGAATTTAGGCATACACTACCCAACGCCAACATAGCAAAATGTAGAGACTTAAACCGCCGCATAACGACCTCCGTGTTAAACTTCCATATGTTCTTTTTATTACTTGTTTCTGTTTGATCAAATACTCACTTATAGCCGTAGTAATTTCCGTGATCCTGTACAAAAACAAATCAAATTATAATGATTGTATCTTATTTTTGATTAATTGCTAGCTTCATTCGTCTGAAGAATTATTATGATGAATGAAGAATTTTTAAAAATCATTGTATTAAAAAACCCATCATTTACAAATGATGGGTTTTTTAATTTAAGTCTTAGGTAAAGTCACACCTGTTTGACCTTGGTACTTACCACCACGATCTTTATATGATGTTTCACACACTTCATCGCTTTCAAAGAAAAGCATTTGGGCGACACCTTCACCCGCATAAATACGCGCTGGTAAATTTGTTGTGTTTGAAAACTCGAGTGTTACGTGACCTTCCCACTCTGGTTCTAAAGGTGTTACATTTACAATGATACCGCAACGCGCATAAGTTGATTTACCCAAACAAACAGTTAAAACATTGCGTGGGATACGGAAGTATTCAATTGTACGCGCAAGAGCAAATGAGTTTGGTGGAATAATGCAAACATCAGACTCAATATCGATAAAGCTTTTATCATCGAAGTTTTTTGGATCAACAATTGCAGAATGCACATTTGTGAAAACTTTAAATTCACGCGCACAGCGAACATCATAGCCATAGCTAGATACCCCATAAGAAATCAACTTATCTCCGTTTTCTCCGAAACGAACTTGATTCTCTGCATAAGGTTCAATCATGCCGTGTTTTTCGCTCATTTCACGAATCCAACGATCAGATTTTATTGCCATGACTTTTATCCAAAATCTTAATGAATGATTGGCGGCTACTTTAACGCAAAACAGCAACAATGAAAATAACAGCTCAGGACTGTTGCTATGAATACTGCAATATCGTTTATAAATTAATTAGTGCGGAATAACTGATTGGGATGGAAAAGCTAACCAAGATTACCGAAGCTGTGCGTTGTAACTTAGACTGTGATAACCATTTTACTTTATTGGTAGCTAACATTGACCCAACATAAATCCAAAATAATGCAATCGGCAAAATCAAGCCTACAAATACACTTATATGTAAGAGATAAACCTCTTGGTCTTTCCATGCTAAAGCTGGAAAAATTGCTGATGCGAATAAAAGAGCTTTGGGATTTAACAATGTCGCGCACAACAATTCACGTGGTCGAATCGTGGGCTGATTTAATGCCACATGTTGGTTTGCAGTACGCCATAACTTCACAGCTAGATATAAGATATATGCTGCACTCATCAACTTAAGAAAAGCTGGAACTAAAGGCAAAGTTGCTGAAATTTTACCTATGAATAAACCCCAAACCGTAATTGCCAAAATATAGCCTATCGCTTCTGCTGGGATAAGTAGAAGTGATCTTTTGATACCAACTTGTACACCTGAAGATGCAAGCAGAGTGTTTGTTGGACCGGGAGTAAATAATATGGTTATAACTAAACCAATAAAAAACCATGAAATCATCAAATGACCTCACTAAAGGATTATTTGAGATTAATCCAATTACAAATTTATAGCAAAAAAACAACTGTAAGCACTTATATCCTTATTGCTTCAATCATTTACCAACTATTTATTTTATTTCATATTTATGAATTTCAAGCAAAAGCTACTCAATAGTCATTTATTTAAAGGTGTTTAATAAAACGTCTATGTAAAGATTACTTTGAAAATTTTCTTATATTTTATAAAGATAATGACCCTGAAAAATTTTTAAGTTTTATCTAAGCAAATAATGTTATTTTATAATCATACAGCGATCATGCTTTTATCTTATGTCACCATTTCTTTATGCCTAAGCAATTCTTTCATAAGTGGCTACCTTCATCTGAAAAGGTTGCAAGTATTAAGTTTATGCGAATTTTTGGTCAACAAACCTTAAATCCATTACTTTGGTACGTAAATCGCCACTCGATTGCAAAAGCAATGTTTATTGGAACATTTTGGGGAATTCTTCCTGTTCCATTTCACAGTCTATTTATTATATTGACTGTTCTTTGGTTTGAGGTAAATTTACCAATCGGTCTTTGCATGGCTTGGTTAACCAATCCTTTTACAGTGGTTCCCATTCTCTATCTAGGCTTTTGGTTTGGTACTAAGATCTATCATGTCAACATGATCAATAAAGAAATGCTACTCGGTGTACTTCACCAAATCGTAAATTGGATTAAAAACTTCGGTCATGGTCATATTGATTTTAGTTTAGCGAAAATTTTAGTGTCTGGTTTAGTGATTGAAGCCATATTATTTGCAATTATTTTCTATGTTCTTACCCATGTTATTTGGCGTTTTCTTGTCATTAGAAGCTGGAAAAAAAGAACTAAATATCAAAAAGAAGAGACCGCTTAACAATCCCTCCTTATTGTTCTATTAACAATTAATTCGTTTGACTTTTCGCTTTCATATATTGTTCGACCACATCGAGAACATAATCCTGACACGCCTCTCCAGTCGCAGGATCATATGCTCCATTATTGGTAATGTTATTGGATAAAATACGAATACCTAGAAATGGAACATTAAATTGTTGAGCAATCTGTGCAACAGAAGCCGCTTCCATCTCCTCAACAGAAGTTCCATATCGGGTATGGAAAAAATTAATTCGATCAAGCTCATTATTCCACACATCTGCGGAGCCAATCGTACCCTCAACAACTTGACCTTTTGCGTAGTTCACTTTGGCTTTATAAGCAGCAAGAAGTAAGTCGCCATCCCCTTCAAACTTTCTGATCGCAATTGGCTCAGGATCTGATTCATCATCGGGTAACACATCAAATGCTTCATTCCACGTCAGTGAGTCTGAACCTCCACCAACAGGCTGTTTAGGCGTTCTAAATGCACCGATATTGGTTGTGTATTTGCCTAGGACAATATCGAATACATGCAATGCTGGATCATGACCACCAGACGTTCCTTGATTAATGATAGCAATTGGTTGATAGCGCTGAATTGCAATTGCGGTCGCAGCAGCCGAATTACTCATGCCCATTCGAGTTTTAGAAATAATGACGGGATAACTCTTATATGTTCCCTTCCAAAATTTCCAACCACCAATGGTTTCAATACTTACATTATCTAGTTTGGCAGCCATGCTTTCAGACTCTACAGGCAAGGCACCTTGTATAATGATTGGCTGTATTTGCTTTAGTTGGGGAGATGATGAGCTAGATGATTGGTTGTTATTATCATTACACCCACCAAGAATTAATGCACTACAAACGCTTGTGATAGCCATGATTCGCTTAAACAACATGATTTGCCTATAGACTTGTAAAAATAGCTTACAAGCAATCTGTATACCAATTTTTAGATTTATAAATTATTTTAAAACAAGTAAATAAATAACTTTTTTAATCAAATAGTAAAAACCCAGCTTTATTCGCTGGGCTTTATTAGGTCATTTAAAATATGCGTTTATCATCACGTTGGCGCTTGGGTAATTTATCCATTTGCACCATAACGGCTTGTGCTATGTTCATATAACTATCTGCTGCCTCATCTTGGGCAACAACGCTTGGTTTACCGTTATCGGCATTTTCACGAATTTGAACGTTCAAAGGTAAACGTCCGAGCAATGGAATCTCGTATTGTTCAGAAAGCTGATCACCCCCACCCGTACCAAAAATTTGCTCTTCGTGACCACAGTTAGAACAAATATGCGTAGACATATTTTCAATCACACCTAACACGGGAATGTTAACTTTATTAAATAGCTCAATACCTTTAGTTGCATCCATAAGTGCAACGTTTTGTGGGGTTGTTACAATCACTGCGCCTGTTACTGGAATACGTTGCGCCAGTGTAAGTTGAATATCACCTGTACCAGGTGGCATATCAATTACAAGCACATCCAAATCAGGCCAAAGGGTTTGATTAAACAATTGCATTAATGCCCCTGTTGCTTTCGGCCCACGCCAAGCGACAGGTGTATTATGTGCACCAATTAAATGTCCAATCGACAAAACCGCCATGCCATAGGCATCAATAGGAACAAAATTTTCATTTTCGATGAGCGGTGTTCTACCTGCATTACCCAACATCGTTGGAATACTCGGCCCATAGATATCAGCATCTAAAACGCCTACTTTTAGACCTAACTTTTGTAATGCAAGTGCAAGATTTACAGTTGTTGTAGATTTACCTACACCGCCTTTGCCTGATGACACCAAAATCACATTTTGGATACGAGGATGCGCCGCTACATCACGTTGCTGTGGTGCTGCTTTTTGAATCGGTGGATTGTTTGGATCAACTTCTGCTTTTGGAGATGCATCCATCACAGGTGGAAGATTGCTATTTTCAGCTTTTGGCTTAGATGAACAACTGTGCCCTGCTTCGCCATGAGCTGCATGTTTCTGTTGAATAATATGTAGATTCAACTCTTGAATGCCGCATTTCTCTAACGCATCAGCGAGATCATCATGGATCTGTTGTAAATAATCTTTTTCTTCAGGATAAGTATTGATCGTTAGCTGTAACACCCGACCTTCTACATTCACTTGGCTAATGCGATCTTTTAAAGCGTTGCTAGAGTTAGGTAAAACATAGTTTTGGAGAACAGTTTGAATATCATCTTCCTTCACTTCTTGTGCTGGTGAAAAAACAGATTTTAAGGAAGAAAGCCACGACATTTTGTTTACTCCAAAAACAGATCAACGTATCACTGAGTGTGGCTAGTGTAGCAGTATTAGAAAGTTGAAGCTCATATCCAGAAAGATAATTGCTCATTTTTTAGAGCCTATGTATTTCCAGAATATGAGCTTGAGAAAACATTAATAAAAATAAATTAAGGTTAGCCTTTAAATTTATTCAATGTGTCTGATGCCGCTTTTTTGAGATCATCTAGCTTATGACCTGCTTGAGCTTTGAGATCATCAAATTTCGCAGAGGCTTCATCTTTCAATTCAGCAGCTTTTGCTTTTGCATCATCAAACTTATGACCAGCTTCTTCTTTCAAATGATCAAACTTATCTTGAACATTGTGTTGTGTATCTTCAAGTTTGGCTTTGATTTCATCTACTTTACTTGAAAATGCTTGTTTGCCTTCTTCGTTTTGCTCAGATACATCTTTCTTCAAGTCATCTAAAGCTTTTTCACCTTTCAGCTTCAATTCCTCAGCTGAATGCTTTAAATCATCTACGGCTTTCTCGCCTTGCAACTGAGCTTCTTTCGCTTTGTATTTCAGATCATTACCTAATTCATTTGCTTGAGTTTTTAATTCATCAATTTTTTCGTTTGTCATGTTCATTCCTCACTATAGCTAAAAAACATATTGTTTGGATCAGACTCATTTATAACGCGTTTAAAGGATGTTTTCGCTATTCGCTGCAAATTGAAACAAAGCAAATACAGGAAGATTCAAATACTTTTCCGATCACTACACTTCCACATTAAAGCTTTACAAAACAAGATCTAATTGTCATTTACTCAGCAAAAAATCATCTTTTTCTATTTGATAAAGTACATGCCAAGATAAAGGATGATCCACTGCCAAAGCTGGATGTTGGAAGTCTTTCACATATGTCATATTGAGCTTTTGCATGACTGATTGAGACTTGGTATTTTCGAAAGTCGTAAATGAAACTACTTTTTCTAATGCCAATTGATCAAAGGCAAATTTTAAAGCAGCCTGAGCCGCTTCCGTCGCATAGCCCTGTCCCCAATACGCATGATCTAAACGCCAACCGATTTCTACACATGGCGAAAATGAAAACTGTGTTGCTTGTTCATGTAAACCAACAAAGCCAATGAATTGATGCGTTGCTTTTAATTCTATCGCCCAAAATCCCCAACCTTGATGATCAATGATGTCGTGGAATTTATCAATCAATGCATCACTTTCAGAGCGTGACAGTAACTTCGGAAAATACTGCATCACTTTGGGATTCGCACTCATCTGAGCAAAGTACGGATAATCCTCTGGCAACCATTGGCGCAAAATCAGTCTAGGCGTTTCGATCATTTTTAGAACCATCAATTATGAATTAAAAACTATTAACAATATAAGGGGATAGATCAGATATACTTTTGCTCATATCAAAATCATAGTCCTTGTCTATAGAACTGTATATATGAATGAAAATGAACTCTTAGAAATTCAAAATGAACTGCAAGCTCAAGAAAAGCGTTTGAAGTACATCCTTTCAAGTAAAAGAAGAATCCAAAATATGATTCTTTCGTTTGAAGGAGATTTGGCTGAACAACTGATTCCAGTCATTCACCATGAAAGTAAAGATTATGCTGGCATTGAAAGTAGTTTAGCGCTTTCGATTTGTTGGAAATTTTCTAAAGTTGAGTTCCCAAAAACTGTTCATTGGTGCAGTGAACTCAGCATCAGCAATTTAGAAATTAAAGATGAATTTACCGCTGCAATCAAAGCGCAAGCTTGGTTAGGGACGCTGGGCAGTGATGAACTTTGGCAAACGCCTTTATTTGCTGAAATTACAGTTGATCCTAAAACCAATAGCTTAAAGAGCTATCACATTCATTTCTTATCTAAAGGGAAAATCATCTCTTTAAGAAAAAACTCAAAGCAGAGTGTGACGGTTAAGCAAATGCAGAACATGTGATCCTTCGGGGCACATGTTTTAGGCTTGAGTTTTAATACAGATTAGAATATCTCTTTCCTTTTATTCTCTAGCACAAAATAACAAGCATTCGCACTCATACATCCCAAAACCATTAAAAACAAAAGTGCAAAATAAACCATCAAACCAATAAATAATACTGAGACATCAGTCTGATCAACTTGAGCTTCTAAAAAAATCATTAAAACGAATGACATCCACACAATAAAAAGAACCAAGCCCGATTTTAAAATTTGAACAAGATCGAAAATCTTTTTCGGCAACTTCAATACCGCCAATACAATAGCGTAAGCAATAAAGCCAATTAGCCATAAAATCGGTGTCAGATAGACCATAACTTCAAATCCTCGGCTCGCTAGGCGTGTCACATGATCCTGCTGAACATATAAAAATACACAGAAAGGAATAACAAAACTTAAAACAGACACCAAACTCGCAACCAATGATGCACAGACTAAAGACCAAGATCTCATTTTTATTTTCCATTCTTTGATATTGTAATTATTCTCAATCAAACAAATGTGCTTTGATTGAAGCCAATGTGAAGATTGCATGAAGTCTTAAAACGATGAGATCACAATAGGATTAAAAGATTTCCCTGATTCATTTGTGCAAGTCTGTCCTAAGTCATGTAAAATCATCTGCCTTGCAAATACGAATGAGAGAACAATATCCGTGCGTAAAATTTTAGTCACCAATGCCCTACCTTATGCCAATGGTCCAATCCATATGGGTCACTTACTCGGTTATATCCAAGCAGATATTTGGGTTCGTGCGATGCGTGCAATGGGCCATGATGTGACTTATGTATGTGCGGATGATGCTCACGGTACTGCGATCATGTTACGTGCTGAAGCGAATGGGATTAGCCCAGAAGCGCAAATTGCCAATGTGCAGAAAGAGCATATTCGTGATTTTGATGGTTTTGGCGTGCATTTCGATCATTATGATTCAACACATAGTGATGCAAACAAAGCACGCGCTTCTGAGATTTATATCAAAAACCGTGAAGCAGACAACATCGCAGTTCGTCCTGTAACCCAGTTATTTGATCCTGAAAAAGGCATGTTCCTATCTGACCGTTTCATCAAGGGCACTTGTCCGAAATGTAAAGCGGAAGATCAATACGGCGACTCATGTGAAGTCTGCGGTACGACTTACAATGCAACCGAATTACTGAACCCTCGCTCAACGCTAAGTGGTGCAACACCTGTTGAGAAATCTTCAGACCATTATTTCTTTAAGCTGCCAAATTTTGCAGAATATTTACAGAAGTGGACGCGTGACGAAGGCCGCTTACCTTTATCCATTGCCAACAAACTTGATGAATGGTTTGACGCAGGTTTAGCGGATTGGGATATTTCTCGTGATGCACCTTATTTTGGCTTTGAAATTCCAGATGCACCAAATAAATATTTCTACGTTTGGGTTGATGCGCCGATTGGTTATATGTCGAGTTTTGAAAACTACATTAAAACTAAACGCCCTGATCTAAGCTTCGATGATTTCTGGAAAAAAGATTCTGAAAATGAAGTCTATCACTTCATCGGTAAAGACATTGTTTACTTCCATGCACTGTTCTGGCCTGCAATGCTTGAAGGTGCAAACTACCGCACGCCATCAGGTTTATTCGTCAATGGTTTCTTAACTGTAAATGGTCAGAAGATGTCGAAGTCTCGCGGCACATTCATTAAAGCTGAAACGTATTTACAGCATTTGAATCCTGAATATTTACGTTATTACTTTGCCTCTAAGCTTTCAGACAAAGTTGAAGATTCGGATTTGAACTTAGATGACTTCGTTCAAAAAGTGAATTCTGACCTTGTTGGTAAAGTGGTGAATATTGCCAGCCGTTGTGCAAAATTCATTAACACCAATTTCAACAATACGCTTTCAAGCACATGTGCAGAACCTGAACTTGTGCAAAGCTTTATTGATGCGGGCGATTCAATTGCTCAAGCCTATGAAGATCGTGAATTTTCTGCGGCGATCCGTGAAATCATGGCACTTGCGGATAAAGCGAATCAATATATCGACGAGAAAAAGCCATGGGCACTTGCTAAACAAGAAGGTCAAGAACAACAAGTTCATGATGTATGCTCAGTCGGCATTAACTTATTCCGTCAGCTTGCGATTTATTTAGCTCCTGTTCTTCCGACACTTGCGGCTCAAGTTCAAGCATTCTTACAACTTGAAAGCTTTAACTTTGCATCACGTCAGCAAATCTTAGTTGCTCATGAAATTGCTCAATTCCAACCGCTTATGCAGCGTGTTGATCCTAAAGCAGTTGCAGCCATGGTTGATGCATCTAAAGACTCTTTAGCTGCTGCGGCAGAAGCACCAAAAGTGGAAAAGAAAAAAGAGAAGAAAGTCGAGAAGAAGCCTGAGCCTAAAGTTGGTGAAGCTGAAATCATTGGTATTGAAGACTTTATGAAAGTTGACCTCCGTGTAGCAGAAGTTTTAGAAGCTGCAACGGTAGAAGGTTCTGATAAATTACTTCAACTCACTTTAAATGTTGGTGAAGCTGAACCACGTAATGTATTTAGTGGTATTCGTGAGTTCTATCAGCCAGAAGACTTAAAAGGCAGATTGGTAGTGATGGTGGCTAACCTTGCACCTCGTAAAATGCGTTTTGGTATTTCTAACGGTATGGTACTTGCAGCTGGTAATGGCGAAGGTGTTTGGGTGATCTCACCTGAATCTGGTGCTAAAGCTGGTGATAAAGTGTCTTAATATATAAAACTGATGTAAGGGTTTCTTCGGAAGCCCTCTTTTTATTTCTATAATTCAACCAAAATATTAAATGAACGATAAATACATTAGGTAAAACATGTTCCAGAGAATAATCACCATCTTCTTTTTCAGCATTTTTTCTTTTCAAATTGCTTTAGCTCAGGAAATTCAATCTCAATTTAGCCCTCAAGTACAACTTGCTAAAGATCAAGTTCAATTAATATTCAATACTTTATTTCAATCGGATGACGAGAATCAAAATATAAAAGTTGATCCTACATTAAAACAGCTACTTTCAGAGAATAATGAGGAGAAGGCAAAAAAATATATCGATCAACAACAAAACTTATTTTTAAAGCAGATGAATCGCTATATCAAACAAGGAGACTCAACTGCATCTGTTGCACTTTTAGAATTTGCTCTATTTTCACAAGATTCAGCGTTAAAAGAACAAATCGATCTTAAGCCAATTCAAAAGCTTTCCGATCAAAAGGATGCTTATGCAAGTTATTTGCTGGCGCAATACTATTCAAGTACTGAACAATACATCCCCTTACTCGAAAAAGCAGGACAGCAAGGTTCTGTTGCTGCACAAATGACACTTGCAGATGAATATGGATTTCGACTGCCCCTTGAACAGCAAAACGCCAAAAAAGCTGAGTTTTGGGCAAATAAGGCCAAACAGAATTTAGGTGAGGCGACCTATACTGAGCAGAAATGTGCACTGGCAAATTGTGATCTTGAAGAGTTTGAAATGGTGGATTTTTCCAAGATACCTCAGCAGTAAAGCCATACGCTAAGACAAGAACATCCGATAAAATCCGCTTACAAAAGCGGATTTTTTTCTGCGCTCAAACACCCAATTTTATTTGAATTCATGGTAAAAAAGTTTTTCTCTAATAAATGTAATGATTCTATGAAAAAAACTGCCCTCCTCCTTTCTGTCTCATTCTTGAGCAGCTTCCCTTTACTCAGCCATGCAGAAAAAACCAAAACTTTACCAATCATTGAACAACAAAAACAGGTTGCTGGTTACTACCAATACCAAGCAGGTGACATACAAATCACTGCCCTGCTAGATGGCACTAACTTTATGTCGCCAAACTTATTTAAAGATATTTCTCAACAACAAGTGCAACAAATTTTGAAGAAATACTATGCAGATCAAGAGAAAGGCGTACAAACCTCAGTAAATGCTTTCCTCGTCAATACAGGGAAATCACTGGTTTTAGTCGATAGCGGTGCAGCCAGTTGTTTCGGCGCACACTTAGGTTCTGTTTTAACAAACCTAAAAATATCAGGCTATCAACCTGAACAAGTCGATACCATTCTACTCACACATTTACACCCCGATCATGTCTGCGGCATCAGTAAAGATGGCGTCGCAAATTTCCCTAATGCGACAGTCTATGTATCAGATGATGAAGCAAAATATTGGTTAGATTCGAAACAAGCAGCAAAACTACCGAAAGAAAAACAAGCCAATTACTTAGGTACAGTTGAGAAAATTAAACAAGCGATTGCGCCTTACCAAGCCAAACAACGCTTTAAAACTTATAAACTCGGTGACGACATTCAAGGTTTTAACGTCATTAACACGGCTGGACATACACCGGGGCATTTTAGCTATGAGCTAAAAACCAAAGGTGAATCTGTAGTTTTTATTGGTGATATCGTACATTCTCATACTGTTCAGTTTGATCGGCCTGAAACTGCAATCGAATATGATATTGACCCGAAAAAAGCCGTTGAAACTCGCTTAAAGCAATTTGCAAATTTTGCTAAAAATGGTCAAACTATTGCTGCACCACATTTACCATTTCCGGGTATTGGGCACATCTATTCAGCTGATGGAAAAAGCTATCAATGGATTCCAATCCATTTTAAAGATTAAGTGGAATAAGCAGAATTTAACCTATAAAAAAGCGACCTTGTTGGTCGCTCTTTTTTATTACTTCATTCCAAAAATCAACTTCAAACCAAGCAGCGTCATTACCCCACCCGCTACACGATCAAAAATCGCTTTTGATTTCAAATAGACTTTTCGTGGCCCTTCCGCAGATAGTGCAACAGCGACTAAGGAATACCATCCTGCATCAATAAAGAAGCACAGCATTGGCAAAACCACATAAAAATAAGTTGGAATTTCTTTCGGCAACAATGCAGTGAAAATACTTGCCAATACGATTGCAATTTTGGGATTACTTAACTGTGTGATCAAGCCTAATCGATAAGCTTGCGCAAAACTCATTGTTTGAACTGAGTTATCAGCTGTTTCCATCGGTTCTTTAGCATGTTTAATAATTTTATAGGCCAGCCAAAGCAAGTAGAGACCACCACACACTTTTAAAATCAGGTACGCTGATGGTACAGCCAATAAAATCGCCTGTAGCCCCATGACCGCTAAAAACCCAAATAATGCCGCACCTGTACCCGTGCCAAGGGCTGTAAATAACCCGTGTTTACGTGAAATCGCAATTGAGTTTTTTGCCACATAAATAAATGTAGGACCGGGGCTAATTGCACCAAGCATAAGTGCCAACGCAATCGAACCTAAAATCAATAAAGATTCCAAGATAAACCTCAAGATTAGAAGAATTTTCCAGCGAATATTTTACTTTAAAACTACTTTTTAGAGATAGAAAAATTTTTAGAGAAAATCATTAATTTTTCTGAAAAGATTTACTGATAGATTATAAATATTTTTAAAATCTTAAATTTAGAGTAAAAACTCAATTCTTTTTTCTGTTTGAATGGTTAGAACATAACACAGTCTAATGCTGAGTTTATAAAATATCCGTTTTTTCCATAAAACTAATTTTATGATCAAAATTTATAATATTTTTAATTGTAAATTTCATTTATTTTCCACAACATAAAACCCATAATAAAATTATGGTTTTATCCATTTTATCAAAAAAACAATGAGGCACATCAGATGCAAAGTAAAAAACAGAACACATTAAATACTTCAAAATCACATATCTGGATTGTTGGCGGCGGTATTGCAGGTATGGCTGCTGCTGCATTTGCCATTCGAGATGCAAAAGTGCCAGCACAAAATATTCATATTTTAGAAGAGCTAGACGTTTCTGGTGGCTCAATGGATGGCGGTCATAATCCGCTCAATCCTAATCATGCATGGGTAACTCGTGGCGGGCGCATGCTCACAGATGAAACCTATTTATGTACTTGGGACTTATTTTCGACGATTCCATCTTTAGAAGATCCAAATACCTCAGTTCGAGAAGAATGCACGCAGTTTAATGAACAAATCAAAACCCATGCTCAAGCCCGTTTGATTGACTCAAAACACACGATTTTAGATGCTGAGAAATTGGGGCTGTCGACCATGCATCGGGCTCAAATGCTTAGACTGCTTGCCCTAAAAGAAAATCGTATCGGTAGTCGTCGTATTGATGAGTTTTTAGATGACGCATTTTTTCAAACCAATTTCTGGCGAATGTGGCGCACCACATTTGCATTCCAGAAGTGGCATAGTGCGGTGGAACTACGTCGTTATTTCCTAAGATTTATCCAAGAACTGCCAAGAATCCACACTTTAGCAGGTGTTAAACGGACTAAATACAATCAATATGATTCTATGATTTTGCCATTACAACGCTGGTTAGTTGAACAAGGCGTTGATGTTCGTTTTGGCAGCTATGTCACCGATGCAGATTTTAGTGAAGATGCACAAACAGGTGAACGTAAAGCAACTAAACTTTATTTAAAAGTTCCAGAAGGTACTGAACAGATTGAACTTAACACTGAAGATGTTGCACTGTTTACACTTGGTTCTATTACGGCTGACTCACGTTACGGCGATAAACATGATGTCCCTGAACTGATTCGAGATCGACAAGATCATGGGTGGAGATTATGGGAGACATTAGCGCAAAAAGCACCTGACTTCGGTCGACCTATGACGTTTTATGGCAATGTCGATGAACATAAATGGAAGTCATTTACACTGACAATGCATGATGATGTGCTGCTGAAACGTATTATTGCTTATACAGGCAATGAACCTGGAACTGGCGCATTAATGACATGGTTTGAGTCTGGTTGGCATCTTTCTGTGGTCGTCCCTGCTCAACCCCATTTTGCAGACTTACCTGAAGGCAAATTTACGCTATGGGGTTATGGTTTTGAAATCGACCATATCGGTGACTACATTAAAAAACCAATGAGTGAAGCGACAGGTCAAGAAATCTTAATCGAACTGATCCAGCAGCTTGGTTTTGACGATATTTTAGATCATGTACTTGCACACACGGATATCACAACCGTCATGATGCCTTATGCTTCTGCGCTTTTTGCATGTCGTAAAGAAGGCGATCGTCCACTTTTGATTCCTGAAAATGCAGCAAATTTTGCATTCTTAGGTCAGTTCGTTGAACTTGAAGATGATGTAGTGTTCACAGTCGAATATTCAATTCGTGGAGCGATGCTCGCCATCTATGAATTATTTGGTGTCGATCGAGAAGTACCTGATATTTATAATGGATTGCTTGATCCAAAAGTTGGGTTAAAAGCTTTAGAAGCGGTCTTCCACTAATCAAATGATAAGGAATAGGTCAGCTCTGACTTATTCCTTAGTTTCTATTTAGACAAAACCAGATAAACAACTTCACTGGTAAACGAACCATCCGACTGAACTTGATAATATTGTTGGGCTTGATCAGATGCTTTGCTTTGTAAATATCGAATGGTCTGCACAGCATGAGCTGGTGTTTGCATGCGTTCCGTCCAACTTTGAAACTCTAAATTCAAGGATTGTTTTTCAATCATTTCAACTTTAAATCCTGCATATTCTGCAAAACGCATCCATTCTTGCAAACTATAATTTCGAACATGACTCGGATCACGAATCGTTTCTATCGTCTGAAAAAATGTATCAATAACAGGATGTGAATTGCCCAAAATATCAATAATAATAGCTTTACCTGATGCTGTTAATACACGGTGCATCTCACTCATGGCCTGCGCGACATTTTGCCAATGATGCGCTGAATAACGGCTAATAACACAATCAAAACTGCCATCGGCAAAAGCTAAAGATTCTGCTGCACCTTGCTGCCCTACAACATTTTGCAATCCTTTTTGCTGTGCTTGAGACACAACTAATTCAACCATCGACGGTGTTAAATCATAGGCTGTTACTTGTTCTACAAACGGCGCAACTTGATAGCTAACATGACCACCACCACAGCCTAAATCTAAAACTCGTTTTAATTGATGTGCTTGAATACACTGCTGCATTTTCTCAAACTCGATGCCCTGTGCATGCACTGAACTATTTAAATAAGCTTGAGATTTGTCTTGATATTGCTGCTGATTAACATGATGTTGGGTATTCATTATTATTCCAAAAAAGAATCGTGGTGCTTTTTAAAATAGCCAACTCATTAACCAAATAAAAATGATGAATTTTAATAAAATTAATAAAAATAATTTATCAGTCAAAACCCGATCAGACTTGCTGCAACATTGATTGCAACTGCCAAAATCACCGTATTAAAAATAAAAGCCAGCACACAATGAAAAATATTAAGATGCCTAGCTTGAGAACTGGTAATCGAAACATCAGCTGTCTGCGCCGAGGTACCAATGATATAACTAAAATAAATGAAATCGAGATAATCAGGTTGTTCTGTTTTTGGAAACTCCAAGCCAGTCTCATCTGAATGACTTTTTGCAAGGTAATAATCATGCGCATAATGAATAGCAAATAAGGTATGTAATAACAACCATGTAGAAAAGATTGTCCCGATTGTTAGTAAAATTAGAATACCTTTCAAGAGAGCATCATCTTTGGGAACATGACTCAACTGCACCACAATTGAAATAAAACACACGACAATCGCGATTAATACAGCGACCAAGATCATCCATTTGCCTTCATCTTGCTGTTTCGCTCGCTCAAGAATATGTGCCGCGTCTAAATGCCACATCATTTTCAGCGTCAAAAATAAATACAGCCAAATCGCAATATTCCATCCCAGTTGCAAGCATGTTGCCCAATGCCACTGAGTAAAAAAATGCAAAACTGCATAAATCAACAAACCCAATGAAAAAGTTGCTGATAAATATGGGCGGTGCTTCACCCCTCTGGCAAAACGAGATGCAAATGCTCGCATGATCGACCTATCTATTATGTTTTTACTAAAATTATTTCTTCTATTTTTAGCACTGAATCTCGCTGAATAATTGAGTTAAAAGCTTTCTTTTACTGAAACTAAACAAAATAAAGAAATGCTCCATATTTACATCGGACAAAAATGTCCGTTAAATATTAGTTAAGTTTCTAATCGAATTTCTCTCATGGTCAAACGTCAACAATTGGCAGCTCACAATCGTGATGAATTACTGAATGCTGCTGAAGAAGTCTTCAGAGTACAAGGCGTTCATGTGCCATTACAGGTGATTATTGATCATGCAGGTGTTGGCCGAGCAACCTTTTATCGAAACTTTGCCGATCGTAAGGCACTGATAGCAGCATTATTAGAACGTGCAATTACACGTTTAGAGCAAAGAGCACAGGCTTTGATGCCCTATGACGATGGTTTCATTCGTTTGATTGAAAGTAATTTGGAACAACTTCCTCAGCTCGTTGTACTGATTGATTACTGGCGCATTATTGATCGCCAAGACCCAATCATGCTAAATATTTATGAACGGCGAGATAAAGCATTACAACCACTCATTGATCAAGCTATACAACATCATTTATGCCGCCCTGATTTAACCACGCAAGATTTTGCGATGATCACGGCGATTTTAGGTTCTTCATTTCAAGGACATACTGCTGCCGATCAAGTTAGGCTCGCTAGACGTGCAATAGAATTATTATT
Organism: Acinetobacter sp. YQ_14; assembly: GCF_043102985.1. Lineage (NCBI taxonomy): Bacteria > Pseudomonadati > Pseudomonadota > Gammaproteobacteria > Moraxellales > Moraxellaceae > Acinetobacter > Acinetobacter sp. YQ_14. Next base: position 113,155 of record NZ_JBICJJ010000019.1, read on the forward strand.
AAACGGCATTAAAATTTAGTTCGAGGATAATATGGATAAAACACCTCGCTATCTTGAAACCCCTCCAAACTGGTCTGTGGATGAGCGTCCAACTTTGCCCGGGTCACCTGCGGCTATTGCCCATGCAACACCGAAGCGCTTGGCCTATTTTGTTATTGGTTTATTTATCGCGATTGCAGCAAGTCTAAGTAACGGCTTTATTGTTGCAAACTTACCCATTTTTCAGGGTGAATATGGCTTAACACCATCACAGGCAGCATGGTTACCTGCTGTGTATGTGATGGCGAATGTCAGTTCCAACTTGATTCTATTTAAAGCGCGTCAGCAGTATGGTTTACGCTTATTTTCAGAAATTGGTCTGCTGGTTTTTATCGGCGTTTTGATTCTGCATATCTTTGTTAAGACCTATGAAATGGCACTTTTCGTGCGTTTCATCGCGGGTTTAGCTGCTGCCCCACTCAGTTCATTAGGCATGTATTACACCATGCAAGCCTTTAGCCGTGCAGATATGCCGAAAGGGATTTATTTGGCTTTCGGTTTCCAACAACTTGGGCTGCCATTAGCTTGGATTATTTCGCCTTTTCTTTTGAGTGCGAATCAGTGGGATGTGATTTACACCTTTGAATTAGGCTTAGCAATTTGCTGTTTTGCAATGGTCGTGTCGCTCAAACTACCACGAAGCTTACGTTTAGATGTTTTCGAGAAACAAGATTTCTTTACCTTTGCTTTACTCGCACCCGGTTTTGCTTGTTTATGTATTGTTTTAACTCAAGGCCCTATTCTTTGGTGGTTCAATAGTCCATGGCTGGCCTATATCTTGATTGTCGGTTTTTGCCTCATCGTACTTGGCCTAACCTACGAACACTATCGTAGCAACCCACTGATCATGACTCGATGGCTTGCAGCAGGAGAGTTATTAAGCTTTATTGTGAGTGCCTTTGCTCTACGCTTATTAATGTCGGAACAAAGCTATGCCGCAGTGAACTTTTTGAAAACTATGGGAATGGGACCTGACCAATTTGTGCCACTTTATGTTGTGATCTTCTGCGGAACGATTGCTGGTTCGGTTTTCAGTGCGATTACCTTTCATCGTGAGCGTTTGATTTTAAATTTATTCCTCGCCGAAATTTTAATTTTAATTGCTTGTGCATTGGACTATCACCTGACCAGTGATGTCCGTCCAGCAAACTTTTATCGTAGTCAATTCTTAGTGAGTTTTGCAGGCGGTGTATTCATTGGGCCACTGCTACTGATGGGTTTCATGCGGACATTACAACGCGGTCCACAATATGTCGTGACCTTTATCGTGTTGTTCTCGGCAACACAGAACTTTGGTGGTTTGGTTGGCTCATCATTTTTTAATACCTACCAACAACACCAAACCAATAATTATAAAGTTGAGATCAACAGTAACTTAGATCCAACAAACCCACTTGTCGCACAACGCTTACAGACTTATCAGCATAGTGCCATGGTTACAACCAATGATCCTGTTTTGCAAAGTAATCAAGCGGCTCAGAACTTAAATAAAGTCGTCACTCGTGAAGCACAAGTTCGTGCCTATAACGATGTGATCGTACTGAATGGCATTTTTGCCGTCATTTTACTGCTATGGGGCTTGTTTAAGTATGTCCGCAATAAGTACATCACCCGAAGAAATCTGCAAGCAGCAAATTAACCCTTATAGTATTTGATTGAGAAAAAATTATGTCAGACGAAAATCAAGAGAAACCCGAAAATCAGGCAGCTCAAGTTGAGCAAGCCAAAGCGGAGACGGAAACAGCGAAAGCATCTGAAACACCAAATCAATTGCCTCCTCCGCCACCTCCTCCAACGAGTAAACTGATTAAAACCAAACGCTCAACCTTGTGGTGGATGTTATTGGTATTGCTGGTCGGGATTACCATTATTTTATGGGCTTGGAGGATTGGGCCATTCCATACAGCTGTTGAACAAACAGATAACAGCTATGTAAAAGGAAAAACAACGATTCTCTCGTCGCAAATCAATGGTTATATCAAAGATGTGTTAGTAAAAGATTTTGATCATGTTAAGCAAGGTCAAGTACTGATGCATATTGATGCAACCACCTATGACCAAAAAGTGACTCAGGCTGTTTCTGGCGTAGAACAAGCACAAAATAGCCTTGCTAATCAAACTCAAGCGATTGCACAACGCCAAGCAGATGTAGTTTCAGCACAAGCGAAACTGGATCAAGTGAAAGCACAATACGATTTGTCTGTTGCACAGCTTAAACGCTATCAACAACTTGGAAATAGTGGTGCTGCTTCAAAATCTGAACAGGATAAAGCTGCGGCAGATGCACAAAATAATTTGGCTTTACTCAAACAAGCTCAGGCCAATATTTTAGTTGCTCAAGAAGCGTTAAAAACGGCTCAAGTTGCCGAGAGCGGATTAAAAGCGCAGGTCAATAGTGCTCAAGCTCAATTAGATCAAGCCAATACCACCAAGGATTACAGCACGATTACTGCACCGCTTGATGGTCAACTGGGTGAGGTCAATCCTCGTGTTGGACAATATGTCGCCGCTGGAACACAACTACTGTATTTGATTCCCAAACAAACTTGGGTGATTGCCAACTTTAAAGAAACCCAAATTGCCAATATGAAAATTGGACAAAAAGCCTATTTCACAGTAGATGCACTCAATCATCAAAAATTTACAGGGCACGTTGAGCAAATTTCTCCTGCTGCGGGTTCAGAGTTTAGTGTGCTTAAACCTGATAATGCGACGGGAAATTTTACCAAAGTCGTTCAACGTATCTCAGTACGTATCACGATTGATCCAAATCAAAAAGGTATCGAAAACTTACGTCCAGGGATGTCTGTGATTACCTCAGTCAATACAGATTCCTAAAGCCTACTGACAGTCTCAATCAAATACATTTACAATGTGATCAAACCGATTTCTGATGTTGAAACATGTTTGATCACATTGCTTTTCCTACCCCTTATCAAACATTAGATACCCCATATCCTATTCAGATCACGGTGAAGCGCCTTGACCTGATTCATCCTCAAATCTCAGGAAATAAGTTTTTTAAACTCAAATACAATCTACTCGAAGCAAAGCAACTAGGTTTTAAGCAAATCCTTACCTTTGGCGGTGCTTATTCAAATCATATTGCAGCAACGGCGTATGCGGCACAGTTATTCGGTTTTCAAAGCATCGGCATTATTCGTGGTGATGAGCTACACACACAATCACTCAACCCCACCCTGCAAAGCGCAAATGATTTTGGTATGCAACTTCGTTTTGTCAGTCGAGCTGAATATCGACTACGGCATGACACGGATTATCAGCTACAACTAAAACAACACTATCCTGATGCGTATATCATTCCTGAGGGTGGAACAAATACATTTGCACTCAAAGGGACACAAGAGATTTTATCACCCGAAGATCAAACAAATTATGATGTCATTTGCTGTCCAGTAGGTACTGGCGGAACGATTGCAGGAATCATTGAAAGCAGTTCAAATCGACAACAAGTTTTGGGGTTTTCTGCATTAAAAGGTGAATTTCTTCGACACGATATTCAACAATGGACTGATAAACTTAATTGGTCGCTCACTGATCAATATTGCGGTGGTGGCTATGCAAAGAGCTCTCCTGAGCTGCTGCAATTTATGCTGCAATTTGAACAGCAACATGCCATTCCCTTGGAGCAAGTCTATACGGCTAAAATGATGATGGGTTTATTTGATTTAATTGGAAAAAATCATTTTCCTACTCATACTAGAATTTTAGTGATTCATACAGGTGGGTTACAGGGACGCATCAAATAAAAAAGCCGCCCTCAGGCAGCTCTGATTTTTTAAAATGAAACTTAAAACCAACCATCTCCAATCGGTTTGTTATCCATAAACACGACCAAGCCTTTGACAATTCGGTAAATAAACCAAATCGAAGCCGCAAGTAAAACAGGTATACCAATCAAGACAAATGTCAGGACAAAACCAATCAGTCCAGCGATTAAAGTAATCCAAAATGTTTTTATCTGCCATTCAAAATGACTCTCAAGCCATGTGCCTTTAACCTCATCACGCTTGATATAATTCATAATCACAGCCGCAATACTGGTCAAACCGACAAAAATACTGGCAGCGTATAATCCATAAGCAATCAGTGTGTATTGTCTCAATTGATCTTGTTTATTTGGCGATGTATCTTCTAAAAATGTCTTATCATTCATTATTCTAATCCCCTCTATCGAGACCAACTTTATAACATGCTTTAATTTTAAAAGTATATTTTTCAACCCAACAATCAACATACTCAAAATGCTTTAAATCTTTTATAATTGCCCGCTTTTCATATTCTATCGAGTATTGCTCATGGTTCATCAAGTGGATGTTGTGGTTTTAGGAGCTGGTGCGTCGGGCTTGATGCTGGCTGCCGAAGCAGCTAAGCGTGGGCGCTCCGTGGTGGTACTCGAAAAAGCCAATAAAGTAGGCAAAAAGATTTTGATGTCTGGTGGTGGTAAATGTAACTTTACCAATCTTGATGTTGAGCCATCCAACTATCTTTCAGAAAATCCACATTTCGTAATTTCCGCATTGACTCGCTACACCAATTGGGACTTCATTGGAATGGTCTGCGAGTATGGCATCGAATATGAAGAACGTAAGCATGGTCAGCTTTTTACTTTAAAAGGCGCAAAAGAAATCCTAGAAATGTTGCTCACAGAATGTGAAAAAGCAAAGTACGTGAATATTCAAACGCATTGTGAAGTTCAGGATGTTCAACCCAAAGCTGATTCAGGTTTTATCATTGATACCAATCAGGGAACTTATCAATGTGAATCTCTCGTTGTCGCGACTGGTGGTTTATCTATTCCAACTTTGGGTGGTTCTGGATTCGGCTATGAGCTTGCACAACAGTTTGGACACCATGTTTATCCAACCCGTGCGGGATTAGTTCCATTTACCTTTTCAGATCAGTTTAAAGAAGTAACGACTCGCTTGAGTGGTAATGCTTTAGATGCAACGCTGATCAATGACCGTCATCAATTCACCGAAGCCCTACTCTTTACACATCGTGGTTTAAGTGGTCCAAGTTCATTGCAACTGTCTAACTATTGGCATGTCGGTGAAAGTTTTAAAATTGACCTCTTCCCAAGCCAAGATTTAACTGAATTTTTTAAAGAAAAGAAAAAAGCGCAACCTAAAGTTCTACTAAGGACTTTACTGAATGAATTCACTGCGAAAAGTATTGTCTTAGAATTGCAGCAACTGATTTGGGCAGAACAAAGCGAAACCGCGATCAGCAATATTAGCGATGCTCAGCTTGAACACATTGCAACACAACTTCATGCATTTTCAGTAAAACCATCTGGTACTGAAGGCTATCGAACAGCCGAAGTCACACTAGGTGGTGTCGATACCAGCGAAGTGTCATCCAAAACGATGGAAAGCAAAAAACAGAAAGGCTTATATTTTGTCGGCGAAGTACTGGATGTGACAGGTCATTTAGGCGGATATAACTTCCAATGGGCATGGTCATCCGCACAAGCTGCTGCTCAATTTGTTTAATTCCAGTTTCGATTCGGCAGATTATGATGGATTTAACTATGGTGATCTGAAGAATTGGCCGCCTCTGAAGAAGGTGCTTGCTGTGCATTCGAAACTGTCTTCTCTTTGCTTGGACTGGATTTAGCAACCACAAATTTATAAGCACTAGCTAAAAAGCCAACAGTGATTCCAGCAATAATAATTGGCGCAAATACGCGGTTAGGCTTCTTCATTTAATTCTCCTATAGACTTTTTATTTAGAGACTATTGATACTTTAGCTATAAATGAATTGCATTTTAGGTCAAGTTTTTCTTTCTAGACATTTAACGCTCAACAAAGTGCCATATGTCTAAATAGATTGTCATTTACTATCCTATTGCAATACAACATAGTGACCAATAGCGTGAATACAAACAAAACGACCACCCTGCTTAGAGTGGTCGAATTGATTCAAAAAATCAAAGATTATTTTTACTATTCATCAGAATATGGCGACGATGGCGGTGTAGATGTCGGGTTTACACTCGATGTCATTTCATTCTGTTTCAGCGGATTGGGCTGTTTTCCTTCAGCTTTCGCTTTGTCCAACAAATCACCTAACAAACGCTCAGCAGGCTGACGACCACCTAGACCGAATGCCAGTGCGAACGCGACTGCAACTGAACCCAATGTTAAACCAAATGCTAAATTGACGATAGAGTCTGCAATGCCCATGGCTTTTAAACCCATCGCAATCACTAAGCCCATGATCAAGATACGAACTAGATTTCCCAACCAACGAGAACTATTGTATTCACCACGCTGAACCACGTTTGCAACAATGTTTGCTAGCCAGAAACCAATCACTAAAATCACAGCACCAAGCAATATATTTGCACCGAAATGGATAAACATTGCGATGAGCACACTCACTTGCTCAAGTCCAAGACGATTTGCAGCTTCTGAAACAGCAAATAGCATTGTGAAGAAAACAATCAAATAGCCAACAATATCCGAAACGCGTGTTTGACCAAGGAAACGTTGTAAATCCAATTTCATTGGAATTTCATCAACGCCTGCACCTGAAATTAATTCAGCCACTAAGCGTCCAACAAAACGGGAAACCACATACGCTACGATTAAAATCAAACCAGCAGCAATAATTTGTGGTATCGCATGCATGATTTCATTCAACATCGCTGTTGCGGGTTGAGAAATAGCTTCTATACCCAATGCTTCAAATGCAACGATTAACGTCGTGATAATAATGATCGCGAAAACAAAAGAACCTAAGAACTTAGATACGCTTGAGCTTTTAAATAATCCAATTTTCTCAGCTTGTGCTTGCAGCCCCAAACTATTGGTTAAGCCCTCGACAATACCGCGTACAATTTTTGCAAGAATATATCCGACAAAAATAATCACACCTGTAATGAATAGGTTCGGAACAAAAGCAATTGCCTCATTGACCATATTTTGAACAGGAATCAATAAACCTGTTAAGCCAAGAATAGAAAGTACAATTGGTAAGAATAATAGCAACACTAACCAATAGAAAATCTCGCCAATATTACTACTCAGCGAACTGACACCAACTTCACTACTTAGTTTTTCATCCAAGTCCGTTTTAGCCAATACATTGGTCAATCCAACTCTCACCAGACGAGCAATAATCCAACCAATAAAACCAACAGCAACAGCAGCCAATAGATTTGGAATATAGGCAAGCACTCGCCCGACCATATTACTGAATGGGTCACTTACACCACTAATATTTAATACGTTTAATGCTCCAACGACAGCGAGAATCATAACGAACCAAAACACCAGTTTTGAGATTAGATTTTCAATGTTTGAAGGATGGCCTGTAGCCGACGACAATTTATGATTGGTATCAAGTTTTTGTAATAGCTTCTTCACGCCAGCGGCAACAACTAAAGCAATAATCCAACCTAACAGTAAGATTACAACTGCCGCTAAAATCGGATGAAATTGATCCCAATAATACATTGCATCAAATCCCCCTCTCTGAGATGGACCACCAAAAAAATCATTCATATGTTTTTATCCTTATGTCGTGTTTTAAAGTAAAACCCAGCTACCCACGATTATTCTTTGAACGAATAACAAGAATTATGGATGCCTAAACCTTAGTTTTTGTCTATTTATCAATCAATAAATGGCAGCACTAATACAACAAAAAGCACTCAAAAATAAGCAAAAAAGCCCACCAGTTCACACCAATGAGCTTTCAAATCAATTTAAATGGTCTGAAAGTATGATTGGCTAAGCATTCAATAATGCCGACTGCAAATGTGACATCATCACTTGTGCAGTTGGATTTGCAGAATGGTCAGCAACCATATAAACAAGTAAAGCGATCAGAAATATTCCAACAATGATTAACATATACACTGGCAATTTCCGTTTTTTCGCAATTTCCTCTTTGCTCGCCACATGAGGATGTGGCTTACTAAAATCATGCATGATAGCAACCCCTCATCTTTTATTTCTCACGTAATCATCTTAGCAATAGGCTTTGTTGCATTGTGTGAAAAATCTTCGGACTATCGTTGTTTTGGTTGCAGAACTCTACTTTTTCTCGTTTAGGTTATTGTATAAAATATAGGCGCTTTTAGAATGTAGTAAAAATAAGCTATAATGTTCGATTGCCGTTTCTTTAATGTTTTGCTCTATGTCCTACAGCCGAGAAAGTGTTTCTCTTGATTTAGACACTGATGTTACACATCAATGTTTTTTGCATCACACTCGTGATGAACATTTGATTGGGATTATCGAGTTTAATAAACCGAGCTATATATTAAAGTGGGGAGATCTAGAATATTTCCGTCGTCGTACAGAAGAATTTTCTGTGATGCCACTACCTGATTGTATCAACGCGATGATCGTTGATATTCGTAATGTACAGCCATTTTTAGACAATGAAGTGCCGATTCTTCCTTGGCGTTTACTTGAAGAAGACTGTCCTGTGCGTTTGGTTGTTCCACAAGAACGTTTAGAGCATTATATTGGTCTATTTGAACCGACTTGGCTCACGACTGATGTTGATACCGCCATTCAAGAAATCCGTGAATTTATGGATATGTTTGTTCATTAAACATATCCATCGTCTCTAACCTATAGCAGCCTTAACGCTAGTTCATTACCAATAATTCTCTACTGCGATATTCCCTTCACCACGACGATTCATGGTTAATCCGCGTTGTTTAAGCGCCTCTTTGGTATCCTCCACCATTTGAGGATTACCACAGAGCATCACATGACTAGTTTCAGGATCGAGTGCTAAGCTTACAGACTTTTCTAATTCACCATTTGCAATCAGAATCGGTAAGCGATCATGTAGTGCTGCATTTGGATCACGCGTAATGATCGGAATAAATTTGAATCCTGAATGTCCTTCACCAAACATTTCAGCAATTTCCTGAATCCGCTCAACGTATGCCAGCTCTGATACAGTACGTACGCTATAGACTAAATTGATATGCTGATATTTAGTCCACGTTTCAAAATCTTGCAACATAGATAGAAATGGCGCTAAACCCGTTCCTGTAGCCAGTAACCATAAATCTTGCGGCAACGGTTGTTGATAACGCGCCAATGTTAAATAGCCATAAGATATTTTTTCGAGATAAAGTTCATCGCCAACACTGAGGTGTTGCAAATTCGAAGTAAAAGCACCATCAGGAACAACGATTGAGAAGAACTCTAAGGTTTCATCAAAGGGCGAAGAAACAACAGAATAAGCTCTCACCACTAGTTCGCCCTCGACCATCAAGCCAATACGGGCAAACTGCCCCGCAGTAAACTTAAAATGTGCTGGGCGGGTCATCGTGAAGCTAAAAAGATTGTGAGTCCAACGGTGTACAGATAAAACTTTTTCTACGCTAAATTTTTCAATTGACATGATTTGAACGTGGCACGAAACAGTAAGCTCATGTTAGCATGATCGAATAATTGATGGATACTCAAAACATTAAGGCTATTTAACATGCGCATGACCTTACGCCAATTGGCTGTTTTTGTGGCGGTCGCTCAGGAAGGAACCGTAACCAAAGCTAGTGATGCTGTCCGACTCACCCAAAGTGCGGCAAGCATGGCCTTAGCTGATTTAGAAGATGGTCTTGGTGCACCTTTGTTTGATCGTTTAGGCAAACGCCTACAACTCAATGATTTGGGACGCTTCCTACTCCCACAAGCTTTAGAGATTTTAGGTCGTTGTGAATCATTCGAGCAAGCAGCTAAAGGCGAATTGCAAAGTATTGATTTACGTCTAGGTGCAACACTTACCATCAGTGATTATTTGATGCCTGATCTTATGGCTGATTTCTTACAGCGCCATCCACAAGCACATCTACAATTACAAGTCGGTAATACCCGCCAAATGATTGAAGCGGTTAATCAATTCCAACTTGATTTAGCATTAATCGAAGGTTCATGCCATTTACCACAATTACAGTGCATTCATTGGCGAGATGACGAGTTGGCTGTGTGTTGCGCACCTGAACATCCATTAGCGCAATTAAATCGCCCAATCACACCCACTGATTTCCATGACGTTGAATGGATTTTACGTGAAGAAGGTTCAGGTACTCGAGAAGTATTTGATAACGCGATTTTGCAAGACCTACCTGATGCAAATATCCGTTTAACACTTGGTCATAACGAAGCTATTTTAAAAATCGTTGCAGGTGGCTTAGGCATGTCATGTGTATCAAGACTCGCTATTGAACCTTTAGCTGAAAAAGGACAACTTGTTATTTTAGATACACCATTTTGGCAGCTTACTCGCCCACTCTTTATGCTGGTACATCGTCAAAAATATCAAGGTCCAGGCCTAAAAGCATTTCTACAATTCTGTGAAGATCAGGTTTAAACCTGATCTTTTTTATCTCCAACGAGAATCATTTTCACACGGTTCTCCGTCATTATCACCATCCATTTTAGTATTCGGACAGTTTCTAACAAACCATCGAGCTTCCTCAAGCGACCTCATTTGTGAACAGTGCTGTCGTCCATCACAACTAAATTTTTGAGTTGCAGTTACAGGCGATGCATTATACGTTTGTACTGGCGGAGTTGATGGTGCTTTCAAAGCGTGTTCCGTCTTTTCCGAGAGTTTAACTTCAGGCAGCTCACCCACTGCTTCTCGTTGTTGCTCAACTATTCTTTTTTGCTCTTCAATTAATTGAGCCGTTTTCAATGCTTTGGCTTGTTGAAAAGTTTGATACTTTTGGAAAACGAGCCCTGCTAAAATCGCAATGATAATAAGGCCAACGATGGTAAATGCCAGTCCCTTTTTACTACTCTGAGTAGGTTTTAACATCAGCTTTGGATCACTTGCCCCATTATCAGAATGATTTGGATAGTTTGTACTGACTGTCTTCAAATCCAAACGTACAATATTTGCCGCTTTAAATTTTCCATTACCCTCAACAATCAAAAACTTTAGCTTTTCACCAATCTTAGGTTCGCCTGCTGTTTTAGGAAAATCTTTAATATGGAAGAAAACATCAGCGTGATCACCATCAACGTCAATAAAGCCAAAACCTCTTTCTGAATTGTATTTTTTAATTTTTCCCTCAATAAACATCTTTCACACTCTATTTTTATATTGACACTATTCTAATAAAAAAGAGGCTAAAAAGCCTCTTTTTCCATGATATTTCAATGAAAATCAACGTCTAAAATTTGATAATAATTCCGATGTAATCGCTTTATTATGATTTGAGATTTGAGTTTTCTTGGTTTTTGCTGGATTTGGATCAACACGCTCAATCTGAATCGCTTTAAACTTACCTTGATTTTCTACTACAGCAAATTTCACTTTTTCATTTCGCTTAGGCTCACCTTCTTCCGCAGGGAAATCTGAAATATGAAAAAAGACATCACCCTCTGTTGTACCGATAAAACCAAAGCCCTTATCAGGATTATATTGTTTTACTTTGCCTTGATAAAAATCTTGTTTCATGACGTTTACCCTACTTTTAAAAACCGATATTCATAGTATATAGAAAATAAAAAAAGAGACTTTAGATCTCTCATAAAATTTATGACAGGATCTCGTCTCTTTTATTTATTTTTAAAAATTAATCTTTTTGGACACTACCAAAAATCTTATCACCAGCATCACCTAAACCAGGTACGATATAACCATCTTCATTTAAGCCTTGATCGATTGAAGCTGTATAAATGCGTACATCAGGATGTGCGGCTTCTACTTTTGCAATTCCTTCAGGTGCAGCAACAAGAACCATCACACGAATATCTTTACAACCGCTTGCTTTTAATACGTCAATCGCCGCGATTAAAGAGTTACCAGTCGCCAACATTGGATCAATAATCATGGCAATACGATTGGCAACATCAGGGACTAATTTTTTATAGTAGGTACGAACTTCTAAAGTTTCTTCATCACGCTCTAAGCCCAAAACACTGACTTTAGCACTTGGGATCAAGTTCAGCACCCCTTCTAGCATACCAATACCAGCACGAAGAATCGGTACAATAGTGATTTTTTTCCCTGCGATACGTTGAGTTGAGACTTTCCCTGCCCATCCATCAATTTCATGATCAACAACAGGAAGATCCTTTGTTGCTTCATAGGTCAATAACATCGTGACTTCTTGCGCTAACTCACGAAAATTCTTGGTACTAATGTCTGAACGACGTAATAGACCAATTTTATGGCGAATAAGCGGATGGCGAATTTCTTGGATAGACACGAGTGGGTACCTAGGTAATATTAATCTTCGGTTATTATAAAGTGTTTTTTTACTCTTCAATAAAAAAGCCCCCAATTTTTGGAGGCTTTTTTGTACAAATCAGATAATTACTGTTGTTGTGACAACATAAAATGCAATGGAGAAAGAATCTCTGCCTTCAATGCTAAGTTAATCATTGGATCAGGATAGATACCTAGGAATAACACAAGCAATGCAGCACCTAATACCATGATACCGCCTACTTTAGTACCCCAATGTGCATCTGCATCAATACGTGGTACGTCTGGTGGTGTCATATACATCACAACCATTACACGTAAATAGTAGTATAAACCGATACCACTACCCACCACGATCATTGCAGCTAAGAACCAGTGTTGTGTTGTCACCGCAGCCATAACGACGAGGAACTTACCAATGAAGCCTGCTGTTAGTGGAATACCCGCTAAAGACAACATCATCACAGTCAGCGTTGCAGTTAAAATCGGACGGCGCCAGAACAAACCACGGTAGTCTGCAAGGCTTTCAGCCTCATCAACGTTGTTGTATGGACTCGACATTAAAGCAACTGCACCGAATGCACCAATTGTCGTTAATACATAAGTGATCACATAAACAGTTACACTACCTAAGCTTGCATAAGTCATGCTGAGTAATGCAATCAGTAAATAACCAAAGTGTGCAATTGATGAATAACCTAAAATACGTTTTAAGTTTACTTGACGCACAGCAAGTAAGTTACCCACCAAGATCGATAACACTGCAATCACGGTTAACACAGTAACTAGCGATTCAACTAAGATCGCACCTGAAGTGAGTAAGTAACGTACAAACAGACCAATCGTTGCAACTTTTGCAGCCGTTGCCAAGAATGTCGCCATTGGCGCTGGTGCACCTGCATATACATCTGGCGTCCATTTATGGAACGGTGCAAGTGAAAGTTTAAATGCAACTGCAAAGATGATTAAGCCTAAGCCTAATAACACCATTGGCTGTTTAATCGCAGTCATCAACGCTTGAACAGAATCATAGAATGACAATGAACCTGTGTACGCATAGATATATGCCATACCCATAAGCAACATTGCAGAAGCCGTTGCTGAAAGTACAAGGTATTTAATCCCTGCTTCCAAAGACTGACTACGTTGATACGTGTACGCCAACATGCCGTATACAGGAATCGACATCAACTCTAAGCTGATGAAGAAAGCTGCATAGTGAGAGCTTGCAACCAATAACATTGCACCTACAACTGAAGACAGTAGCAAGATGTAAAGTTCTTCGCGGTTTTCTTTATAGGTCTCAATATAAGCGTGTGACAAGGTACAGCACGCTAATGCAGCAATCAAAATCAAGAATTGATAGAGCATGGTAAATGGATCAACCATAAACATGCCCATAACATTTACAGGTGCAAAATGTCCTGTATATGCAGTGTATGCGATATAAATTGCAGCGAGGTTTAAACCTATCACTGAAGTTGTCGCGATAAGATTGTGATTACGTTTGATCGCAGTCAACAACATCACAACAATTGCAGTCAATGCCACAATCATTACTGGAGCAAGAGGCATTAGCTCAGAAAAAGAAATTGTGAAGTTCATGATTTATTGCATCTCCACATGTTCAAGTTGAGTTGCAGCCTGTTGAACAGTTTCAACAACTTCTTGTACTGGCATATAACTATTTACTAACCATTGCATGCTTGAATGAGACATATCCAAGAATGTTTGTGGGTAAATACCTAACCAAACTAGACCAATCACACAGATCATCAAAATACCAACTTCACGCGCTGATAGATCTTTCAATGGACTTGTATAGTGCTGCTTTTGTTCTGGATTCGGCTCACCAAACAATGCTTTGTGAATCAGAATCAGACCATAAAGACCCGCAAATACCAAGCTCACTGCTGCAATGATAGTGAAAGCTGGGTAAGCTTTGAATGAACCCATAAGAATCAGGAATTCACCGATAAAGTTACCTAGACCTGGTACACCAACAAGTGCTGCAACAAAGAACATCAAGAAGAATGGTAAGTATTGAAGCTGACCACGTAAACCGCCCATTAAGCGTAAATCACGTGTATGTAAACGCTCATAAACTTGACCCGACATAATGAACAGTGCCGCAGATGACAAGCCATGTGCCAACATCATGATCATTAAACCTTGGAAAGTCAGTATATTACCTGCATAGATTGCAAGTAAGATGAAACCCATGTGCGAAATAGACGTGTACGCAAGTAAGCGTTTCATATCTGTTTGTTGGTACGCTAAGAATGCACCGTAGAAAATACCAATCAAGCCCAGAATAATTGCGATATCAGCAAATTGTGCTGATGCTGCTGGAAAGAATGGAATAACGAAACGAAGCAAACCATACGCAGCCGTTTTAATCAAAATACCTGCTAAATCCACAGAACCCGCTGTTGGTGCTTGCGCGTGCGCATCAGGCAACCAACCGTGTAATGGGAATACTGGTAATTTCACCGCAAAACCAATGAAGAAACACAGCATGAATGCATAAGCAACTTCAGGTGGTAAGTGGTTCGCAACAGCTAATAAATAGTTGTAATCAAAGCCGATCATACCTGTCATCATGTATCCATAGACAACAAGTCCTAAGATACCAATCAACATGATCAAACCAGCGATTTGAGTATATAAGAAGAATTTGGTAGCAGCGTAAACACGTGAACGACCATTCGACCCCTTATGACCCCATAACGCAATCAAGAAGTAGATTGGTACAAGCATCATCTCCCAGAAGAAGAAGAACAAGAATAAGTCAATCGCCAAGAATACACCGATTACCCCACCTAAACTCCAAAGGAGGTTTAAGTGGAAGAACCCAACATTCTTTTGGATCTCGCCCCATGAACAACCAACTGCAAGCACACCAAGTAATGCAGTGAGGAGCACCATAAGAAGAGATAAACCATCCACCGCTAAGTGAATGCTAATACCGAGAGTTTGAATCCAAGGAAGATGGAATTCTGCTGCCCAAGTTGGGACTTTACCGCCCAACTCGTAGCTATATGTACCGCTTTGCCAAAGTGCAATGCCCAAACCAAAGGTAATGAGCATACCGATTAAGGCAATCCAACGTGGTAGTTGTTGGTCGAATTTATCAACCAACCAACAAATAAAACCAGCAATGAAAGGAACTAAAATCAGTGCGGGTAAAATTAAATTGTTTTCCATTTTATTTCCCCACAACCTGAATAACGATCAAGATCATCAATAACACCACTACACCGAGTGACATGCTTGATGCGTATTCACGTAATGAACCTGTCTGACGTGAACTTGTAAAGCTATTTCCACCTTTCACGATTGCAGGAAGCACCAGCCATAAACCATCAACTGGATCACGACCTAAGATTTTAGCAATCAATAAATAAGGTTTTACAAATACGATGTCATACAAAGCATCAAAACCAAATGCTGTACGGCAGATATGTGCTAAACCAGAACCCAATGACGTTTGAGCAAAAGATTTAACCGCACCATAAGCAAAGGCAAATAAGAAAATACCAACTGCTAAACCAGCAAGTGCAATACCACTTGCTAAATGCTCAGCATGTGCAACAGCAGCTTCTAATGTTTCAGGAACAACAAAACTTGGAATACTTGCAGTCGTCAATAATTTTGCAACTGGCGCTTGAAGGAAATAGCCAATTCCTGTTGATAACACAGCAAGAATCGCAAGTGGTCCCCAATAAGTCACGCCATGAATCGCATGTGCATGCGTTTTCTCTTCGCCGAAGAATACCACCCAGATTAAACGGAAAGTATAGATAGACGTTAAGAATGCACCTGCAACACCAACCCAGTACAAAGTATTGTAAAGTGGAAGATTTGCAATTGTAGACTGTGCATATACGGCACCCAAGATCGCATCTTTAGAGAAGAAGCCAACAGTCACGATTGGAAGCGCGGCTAATGCACCACCACCGATCACAAAACACCAGAATACGAATGGAATCTTATGACGTAATCCACCCATTTTGAAAATGTTTTGTTCGTGATGACATGCCAAAATCACTGCACCTGAAGAAAGGAACAATAACGCTTTGAAGAATGCGTGAGCCAACATATGGAACAAACCAGCTTGATATGCTTCAGCACCCACAGCCATGAACATATAACCGAGCTGACTCATAGTTGAGTAGGCCAAGATACGTTTGATATCGGTTTGAACCAATGCCGCAAAACCAGCAACCAGTAAAGTTACAGCACCTGTAATCGAGATGAACTGCATTACTTCTGGTGCCATTTCCATCACAGAGAACATACGGCAGCATAAGTACACACCCGCTGTAACCATTGTTGCAGCATGGATCAATGCAGATACTGGTGTAGGACCAGCCATCGCATCAGCTAACCAAGTTTGTAATGGAATTTGCGCTGATTTACCCGCCGCACCTAAGAACAACATCAATGCTGTCCAGATCGACAATGATGAGCTTTGCGTCATGACAGTTGCTGCATTTTCAACGATGTACTGTGTATTCAACGTACCAAATTGTTGATAGAGCAAGAACAATGCGATGAGTAAAAATACGTCACCCACACGTGTTACTGTAAATGCTTTGATTGCTGCCCAACCATTTGCAGGGTTAGAGTAGTAGAAACCAATCAATAGATATGAGCACAGACCAACACCTTCCCAACCTAAGAACAATAACGCTAAGTTATCGCCCAATACCAACAACAACATGCTGGCAACGAATAGGTTGAAATAAGAGAAGAAACGCGCATAACCTTCTTCACCACGCATATACCATGATGCGAAAATATGAATCAGGAAACCCACACCTGTGATCATGCCTGTCATGAGTAATGACAAACCATCCAAATGTAAACTGATACCTGGCTCAAAACCGCCAACACTGAACCAAGTCCAAAGGTGTTGAACAAACACTGCTTCGCCACTGTTGGTAAATGCAATACCCGCAATTAAAGCAAATAGAGCAGATAAACCAACTGAACCCACACCAATAATAGCGGCTACATTTTCAGAAAGTTTGTCACGCCCTGCCGCTAACAGGATAAAACCAATGAGCGGAAATAAAACGGTTAAATATAATGTACTCATCCGCGCATCTCACTAGCAGCATCCACATCCAAGTGATGGAAGCGATGATAAAACTGAAGGACGATCGCAAGACCGATACACGCCTCTGCAGCAGCAAGCGTCAGAATCAAGATGAACATGATTTGTCCATCTGGCTGCGCCCAAACGCTACCCGCTAAAACAAATGCTAACGCAGCAGCATTCATCATCACTTCGAGGCTCATAAGCATAAATAAAAAGTTACGTCGTACCATTACACCGTAAAAACCCAGTGCAAAAAGGATGGTCGCAACGATCAAACCATGTTCTAAAGGGATGTGTCCCATTATTCTTTATCCTCTTCTGCACCTGGTTCACGTTTGCCTAAGTGAAATGCTGCAACAAGTGCTGCAAGCAATAACATCGCGGCAACTTCTACCAATAATAGATAGTGAGTAAATAGTGCTTGGCCGACTGCTTTAGGCCCAACAATTTCTGTACCCATAGGTGCAGAAATTGTGGTGTATTCACCGCCTAGCATCCATACCAAAATCAAGCCTAAAATGAAGCTCAACATTGCTGGATAAGCCCAAGCATCCGAAGACAACCATTTGCTTTCTTGTTCAATCGTATCTTGTCCAAGATTCAACATCATGACAACGAAGACGAATAAGACCATGATCGCACCAGCATAAACAATGATCTCAAGCGCAGCCGCAAACGGCGCGCCCACGATCATGAAAATACCTGCAACAGCAAGAAGTGAAACGATCAAACTTAAAAGTGCATGCACAGGATTCGTATTGGTTACAACACGAACTGTTGAAACGATGGCCACGAGCGCCATCAAATAAAATGGCCACATCATGGTAATAAGCTCCGTACATCAACTGGTGCACTTTCTTTCTGTGCTTGACCTTTTTCTTTACCGCTAACCGCCATACCTGTTACACGGTAGAAGTTGTAGTCAGGATATTTACCCGGTCCAGAGATAAGTAAGTTTTCTTTCTCATAAACTAAGTCTTGACGTACATATTCACCAAGTTCGAAATCTGGTGTGAGCTGAATTGCAGTTGTTGGACATGCTTCTTCACACATACCGCAGAAAATGCAGCGTGAGAAGTTAATGCGGAAAAACTCTGGATACCAACGTCCATCTTCTTTTTCTGCTTTTTGTAATGAAATACAGCCAACTGGGCAAGCAACCGCACAAAGGTTACATGCCACGCAACGCTCTTCACCATCAGGATCACGCGTTAAGATAATGCGACCACGATAGCGTGGTGGAACAATTTGTTCAGCCGGTACTTCTGGATATAAAATCGTGTCACGTTTACGCGTTACATGGCTAAACACCATCCATAACGAACGAACAATCGATCCGAATCCAGCTAGAATTTTATACATTTTGTACTCCCTGCTGTCCTAGGCCTGATTCATCAGAATCACAGCACCAGTCACCAACAAGTTGACCAACGCCAATGGCAAACACACTTTCCAACCAAAGTTCATGACTTGATCATAACGAGGACGCATTAACGAACCACGCGCCAAGACAAACATCATTACAAAGAATGCTGTTTTAATCACGAACCAGAATACTGGTGGAACAAATGGAATTTCTAAGTTAAATGGTGCAAGCCATCCGCCGAAGAATAAAGTCACGATCAAAGCTGAGATCAAAACAACGTTGACGTATTCCGCAACGAAGAACATCCCCCACTTCATACCACCATATTCAACATGGTAACCTTCGGCCAACTCTTGCTCAGCTTCTGGTTGGTCAAATGGATGACGGTGAGTCACAGCAACACCAGCAACCACGAAGATTAAGAAACCTAAGAATTGCGGAACGATGAACCACATATCACGTTGTGCTTCAACGATTTCACGAAGGTTAAATGAACCTGCGATTGCAACCACACCCATCAACGAGATACCCAAGAACACTTCATAAGAAATGGTTTGAGCAGCCGAACGAAGACCACCGAGTAATGAGTATTTGTTGTTTGAAGACCAACCACCAAATAACACCGCATAGACTGCGATACCCGCCATTGCCATAAAGAACAATAGGCCGATACTCATATCAGCAACACCTAGTGTAGGACTCACTGGGATGACCATGAATGAGAGTACAGCAGTTGCCATCGCAACTGCTGGTGCTAAACGGAAAGTGAGCTTGTCAGCAAACTTTGGTGTCCAGTCTTCTTTAAACATGATCTTGAGCATGTCGGCAACGATCTGGAACATACCACCCGGACCAACACGGTTCGGACCGTAACGGTCTTGCCATAATGCTAACAGACGACGCTCAATGAATGACATCAAAGCAGCAACCAAAACCACCACAAGCAAGATCACAATGGCTTGAATCACTGAATAAGCAATTGGCCAATTTTCAGCCCAAAGTGGCGTTTGACGTATAATTTCTTGATTCATGAATTACACTCCTACCGCCACAGACACTGGCTCTGCCAATGAAACTGTTGGTGCTAAACCAATTGGATAACCAATATAGCCTGTTGGTAAATATTCAATCACTTGCACAGGTAAACTGATGCTAGTTTCGCCCGCTTGAACTGTAATTCGTTGACCATCTTGAACATTTAAACGTGTCGCATCTTGTTCACCCACCGCAAACATCGCTTCAGGAATACGAGATTCCATCGCAGGTGTTTTAATGGTGAATTCGCCAGAACCAAAAATATGGTGCATTGGTACAAGACGGAAGCTTTCAGGATTCACAACAACAGCCGACGGTGCTACATAGCTACGTGCAGGACGTTTTGCTAAGCGATCAAATAGACGTACACCTGAATCACCACCTTTTAAGTGACCACCCACCTCATCTTGGTATTTGTTCCAAGCTTGAGGAGAGTTCCAACCCGCAGACCATGCGAATGGTACTAATGAAGATGCTGTCTGATTACCCACATAACCTTCCATAGAGAACGTTAATGCTGAATCTGGATCAGTCGGTTGTTTTGGTTCATGAATCGATAAAGGCGCACGAATTGCTGTACGACCAGAATAACGGCGTGGTTCACGTGCAATTTTCAAACCGTGAATACGATAGCCAGCATCTGGAGCAACATCTTCAATTGCAGCAAGCACAGGAACATTTTTCACGATGTCTTCAATGACATCGTCCAACAATGTCCAATCGACTGCTTTGCCTTTAAGACCCGTCTCAACGGCATGTAACCAGCGCCATGATTCTTTGATCGCATATTCAGGCTTGTAATAGCTTGGGTCATACACTTGATAGAAACGTTGCGCACGACCTTCTTGGCTCACAACAGTACCATCACCTTCAGCAAAGCTTGCAGCAGAAAGTACGATATCAGCAAGTTTCAAAGTCTCAGTTTCACTATGATCCAAAACGATCACAGTTTGAGCTTTATCAAATGCAGCTTGAACTTGAGCAACTGGCAAACGACGCGTTAAGTCATTTTCTACAACAACGACTGCATCATAATCTAGTGCAAAAGCTTGTTCTAGGCTTAAACCACCGAACAATGCCAAGCCCATTGTGTTCACTTCAGGAACAGTCAATGACAAGCCCGCATTTTCACCTAGATTCTGTGCAACTTGTGCAGCTGCTTCCATAATCGCTGGATCTTGTAAGCTTGTACCAGAGATAATCAATGGCTTTTTCGCTGCTTTCAACGTATCCGCAATGGTTTGAGCAAATGCTTTTGCATCATCAGCTAGGCCAGCAAGTGACTCACCTTTAACCGCAGCAGCAACAGCAAAACCTAAACGTGCAATATCGTTTGGCGATGCGACGACTTCACCCGTTGCTACATCTGCTAAACGAGTTTGCGTAGCCGCAAGGATATAAATTGGAGATTTTGCATCTTGACCAATACGTTGTACAGGTTCAGCTAACCAGTCTGGCGTACGTGTTGCAGCCGCCATTTCTTTGGCTTTATTTTTCGCCGCTTGACGTACTGACAAAGCCATACGTGGTGCAGTTTGCGTTAAGTCTTCACCTAAGATCAATACCGCATCATAGCTTTCAATTTCACGCATGTTCGGGTTATAAATACCCTGCGTTTGCATGATTGATGCAGCTAGCTCAGCCAAGTTCTGCTCTTTTTGAGACATCCCTGTTGAGTAGTTGTCTTGTCCAACCAATTCGCGAAGTGCGTAGTTTGATTCCAAGCTTGCTCGTGGAGAGCCAATACCTAGCACTTTTTTGCCTTGAAGCTGTGCAATCACTTGATCAAGTGCTTGATCCACAGTCACAGTAGCAACAGTTTCACCATTACGGAATTGTGGTTGACGTGGACGATCTTCACGGTTGACATAACCCACACCGAAACGACCTTTATCACAAAGGAAGTATTGGTTTACAGAGCCATTGAAACGGTTTTCAACACGACGGATTTCACCATAGCGTTCACCCGGAGAGATGTTACAACCAGAAGAACAACCATGACATACGCTTGGTGCATATTGCATATCCCACTTACGGTTATAACGTGCTGAATGTGTTTTATCCGTGAATACACCTGTTGGGCAAACTTCAGTCAAGTTACCAGAGAATTCAGATTCTAAAGTACCTGATTCTGGACGACCAAAGTAAACACGTGAAGCATTGGCATATACACCAAAGTCCGTGCCACCCGCATAGTCTTTGTAGTAACGCACACAACGATAACAAGCGATACAACGGTTCATCTCATGCGCAATGAACGAACCTAACTCTTGGTTATAGTGAGTACGCTTCGTAAAGCGATAGCGACGACGGTCGTGCTGAGTCATTACCGTCATATCTTGTAAATGACAGTGACCACCTTCTTCACACACTGGACAGTCATGTGGGTGATTCGTCATCAAGAATTCAACGATCGACGCACGGAAATCCGTTGCTTCTTTGTCTTCAATCGAGATATAGGTATTGTCAGCAGCGGGTGTCATACATGACATCACCAAACGTCCACGTGTGTCCTCAGGATTTGCATACTGAGTCACCGCACATTGACGACAAGAACCAACAGAACCTAAGGATGGGTGCCAACAAAAATACGGGATGTCGATGCCAAGGCTAAGACATGCTTGTAGCAAGTTTTCTGTGCCGTTGACTTCATACGATTTTCCATCGACATGAATTGTAGCCATAGTCGAATTCCTTAAGCTTGTTCTACGTCTAGAGCTGGAGCATGGGTTTTAACCTTTGCCTCAAACTCGCTACGGAAATATTTAAGTGCGCCCATAAGCGGCTCCATCGCACCTGGTGCGTGAGCACAGAAAGTTTTACCGATCCATAATTTACGAGTCAGTTCTTGTAAATGGTCGATATCTTCTTTCTTACCTTCGCCTGTTTCGAGTGCTTTAAGCGCTTTCACTGCCCAAGGTAAACCATCACGGCATGGTGTACAGAAACCACAAGATTCACGCGCAAAGAATTCTTCTAAATTACGTGTAGCAGAAACCATACATTGAGTTTCATCAACAACCATCAACAAACACGTACCTAGACGTGAACCTGCTTTCATGATGCTTTCAGCATCCATAGGCAAGTCAATATGTTCAGCCGCTAAGAAATCTGTTGATGCACCACCCGGTAACCATGCTTTCAACGTTAAACCGTCACGCATACCGCCCGCATGATCTTCAATCACTTCGCGCGCAGTTGTACCAAAAGGTAGTTCCCAAAGTCCTGGGAATTTTACTTTGCCAGAAGCACCGTAAATCTTAGTACCTGGGTCTTTAGATTTATGTGCTGATAAGTTGATGTACCACTCTGGACCACGCAACATAATTGCAGGCAAGTTATTGTAGGTCTCAACGTTGTTTACAATCGTTGGGCGACCCCATGCCCCTGCAACTTGCGGGAATGGTGGCTTAGTACGCGGGTTCGCACGACGGCCTTCCAATGAGTTGATCAATGCCGTTTCTTCACCACAGATATAACGACCAGCACCTGTGTGAACATGCATATCAAAGTTCCAGCCTGTTCCAAGGATGTTGTCACCCAAGTAACCTTTGGCACGGATTTGCTCTAATGCTTCATTTAAGTATTGAGCAGCTTCAACATATTCACCACGGATAAAGATATAACCTTGAGTTGCCTCTAAGGTATAACCTGCAATCAGCATGCCTTCGATCAATTGATGAGGAAGTTTTTCCATCAACAAACGGTCTTTAAAAGTACCTGGTTCCATTTCATCGGCATTACAGATCAAATAGCGTGGACCACCATCATTTGGTGCCATCAATGACCATTTAATCCCTGCTGGGAAGCCTGCACCACCACGACCTTTGACCGTTGCAGCTTTAATGACTTCAAGCACGTCTTTTGGTGGCATGCTTAGGGCTTTTTTAAAGCCAGCATAACCTTCAAGTGCTTCGTAGTCATCAGCAGCGCGAACGTGTTCTTGTTTGCTCAAACGCCAAGTCAGCGGATGAGTTTCTGGATTACCGTCGCCATAAATTGGTTTTGGTTCAGTATTCATACATACTTCTCCAATAACTGTTTAACTGATGATACGTCTACAAGACCATGCGTATCCTCATCAATCATTAATGTTGGACCTTTGTCACAGTTGCCTAGACAGCAAATTGGGAGCAAGGTAAAACGACCATCTGCTGTGGTTTGTCCATACTGGATACCCAACTCACGCTGAAATGCTTCAGCTAAAGTTTCTGCACCCATCAAGAAGCATGCAATTGAGTCACACAATAGAATTACATGGCGGCCAACTGGTTGACGGTAGATACGGTTATAGAAGGTTGCAACACCTTCAAGATCCGCCACGCTCATAGTCAACAACTGCGCAATTGCATTCATTTGTGCATCATCTACCCAACCATTACGGCGTTGTACACACTTCAATGCATCCAAAGAGGCTGCGCGTGGGTACGGATAGTGACCAATGTGATGTTCAATTTCATGAATTTCGTCAGCAGTCAAAATTCCTTCAACATTCACACGTGGTTTTTTATCAGTCAAAATCATCATAATCGTTTACCCCTAGCGATCCACGTCAGCCATAACCACGTCAATGGTTGCTAAGTAAATGATCAAATCAGATACCAAGCTGCCGTTAATCACGGAAGGAATTTGCTGTAAGTGTGTGAACGTTGGTGTACGAATACGGGTACGATAGCTCATTGTTGACTTATCTGATGTGAGGTAATAGGTACTTGCACCCTTCACCACTTCAGTCATAAATGATGCTTCACCCGCAGGCATTACAGGGCCCCATGACACGCTTAAGAAGTGCGTAATCAAGGTTTCAATATCTTGTAATGTCTTATCTTTCGGTGGTGGAACTGCCAATGGATGATCCGCTTTATATGGACCAGAAGGCATATTATCCAAACACTGCTGAATGATTTTTAATGATTCAGTAATTTCACGGAAGTGAACCAAGACACGAGCATAAGCATCGCCTTCATATTCCACTGGAATATCAAAGTCGAAGTTTTCATAGCCACTGTATGGACGATATTTACGAACATCAAAATCAATACCTGTCGCACGTAAACCAGTACCTGTAATACCCCATGCCAACGCAGATTTTGCATCGTATTGCGCAACATTGCGGGTACGACCAATAAATACTGAGTTTTTAAGCGCAGCGGTATAGTACTCATTTAAGCGTTTCGGCATCC
Organism: Acinetobacter sp. YQ_14; assembly: GCF_043102985.1. NCBI lineage: Bacteria > Pseudomonadati > Pseudomonadota > Gammaproteobacteria > Moraxellales > Moraxellaceae > Acinetobacter > Acinetobacter sp. YQ_14. The sequence continues at coordinate 138,102 of NZ_JBICJJ010000019.1, forward strand.
ACTCCAACAGTTCCTTAACTAACTTTTGCCAGTTATTTGGAAGGTCGTGTGCTGTACCACCGATACGGAACCATGCTGGGTGCATACGGTAACCCGTAATCGCTTCAACGATGTCATAGACTTTTTGACGGTCAGCGAACATGTAGAATACAGGGGTCATACCACCCGCATCCTGAATTGCTGTACCACAGTAAAGTAAATGGTTGTTGATACGGAATAATTCGTTCAACATCACACGAATCACTTGTGCACGTTCAGGCACTTTAATCCCTGCAAGTTGCTCAACTGCCATAACGTATGGCATGTTTTGCGCACAACCACCAAGATAGTCGACACGATCCGTATAAGGAATGAATGAATGCCATGTTTGACGTTCAGCCATCTTTTCCACGCCACGGTGGTGATAGCCAATATCAGGCACACAGTCTTTAACTTCTTCGCCATCTAGCTGTAAAACGATACGGAACGCACCATGTGCAGATGGGTGGTTAGGACCTAAGTTCAAGAACATGAAGTCTTCGTCATCGTTCCCGCGTTTTAGACCCCAGTCTTCTGGCACAAAGCGTAAATGTTCTTGTTCGAAATCTTGCTTCGCTTGGTCTTGCATATACGGGGTATATTCTGTCGCACGCGCAGAATATTCTTTACGTAAAGGATGACCTTCCCAATAAGTTGGTAGCAAGATACGACGGAGCATTGGATGCCCTGCGAAATCAATACCGAACATATCGTATGCTTCACGTTCGTACCAGTTAGCATTTGGCCAAATATTGGTTGCAGTTGGAATGCTTAAATCATTTTCATTCAATGCAACTTTAATACGAATGTCACTATTACGCTCTAACGATAATAAGTGATAGAACACAGTGAAATCAGATGCTGGTAACCCGTCACGATGAACACGTAAACGCTCATCAACAGCAGACAAGTCAAACAACATCACATAAGGACGTTCCACTTTACGGAGGAACATGAGGACTTCTTGCACGCGTGCGCGCTCAACCCAGACTGTTGGAAACTCTTCAAAAGTCGCCTGCACGTAGAAATTCTCACCAAATTTGGTTTTGAGCTCTTCTACGATTGCAAATGCTGGGCGTGAATCAACTTGCGTTGATTCTGGCATAGCAATGTCAGTTTCAGCCATTGGCTTGGCTTCCTATTTAATACAAATTCTGGCAATTTTTTCGATGACCATATTCATCACGAATATGTCAAAAACTCATCGTTAAAATTATTTAATTTCATCCATAGAGCGTAGGTTTTTCACCGCAATACGATCAGCATTTTTACGATCACGTTCTGGCATCATCTTTGGCTTATACACAGGCTGAAGATCATCACCAATAACGGCTGAAAGTGGACGGCGCTCTAATTGAATTTGGTCTTGAAGTAACATCAATGCTTGGATTAATGCTTCTGGACGAGGTGGACAACCCGGGATGTACACATCAACAGGAATGATTTTGTCTACACCTTGAACCACAGAATAGATGTCGTACATACCACCAGAGTTAGCACAAGCACCCATTGAAATCACCCATTTAGGCTCAAGCATTTGTTCATACAAACGTTGAATTACAGGTGCCATTTTGACAAAGCAGGTTCCTGCAACGATCATCAAATCCGCTTGTCGTGGTGAAGCACGAATAACCTCAGCACCGAAACGTGACAAGTCATGTACGCCTGTTAATGTCGTTGCATACTCAACGTAGCAGCAAGATGTACCAAAGTTAAATGGCCACAAAGAGTTTTTACGCCCCCAGTTCACTGCTGTATGCAACACATCTTCAAGACGTGTCATCATCACGCTTTTATTAACTTCTTCCTCAAGAGGATCAGTTACGATTTGACGATCTTGTAATGGATATTGATCGGCATCCGGATTCGCACGGGTTAAAGTATATTTCATCCCGACTTACTCCTGTTCAGATGATGATGTAGTCGGTGTTTTAGATTTAACACGACCAGAAGACTGTGCTGGAATATGACCAGTAGGATCGACAACCAACTCTTCAATGTTATTGAATCGAGTAATGTCAGCAATATTCATATTTGGCGAACCGATATTCGTTTTAATACCAGCCGCTTTACGACGATCAGAAGGTGCCCAGTTCAGCGCGCCAGTTGAAAGTTCATAAATCAGACCAATTAATAAAACGAGAATAAAGACTGCAGCAGTTGCAAAACCAACCCAACCAACTTCACGTACTGAAGTTGCCCAGGCATAGAGATAGAGGGCTTCTAAATCGAAAACCACAAAGAAAATTGCAACTAAATAGAATTTGGCTGACAAGCGGATACGAGCACCGCCCGCACTAACTACACCTGATTCAAACTGCTCTTGCTTTGCACGTCCCCATGCTTTACCCCCTAGGAGTAAGGGAACAGTGAGCATAAAAACGCAAAGAAATGTAACGCCGATCACGAAGGCAATAATTGCCCAATCGTATGGAGTAATGGCACTCATGCGGGGATAACTCCTGGCAGGCCTATTTTTAACAAAGAATGTATGTATTGGCCTTCAAATACACCAAACACAAAATTAATCCCGCCAATTGTACCTGATTTCTAATTTCTCATGCTAGTTGAAGCGCTTTAGTCTTTCGGATGATTTTGTCCATAAATTTGTGGATATATCCAAGATCACTGTTAATTCGCCCCTAAAAATCGAATAATCAAATCAAATGCACAATATTGATCATTTTTTTCTTTATTCATGCATTAAAAACATTCTTATTTTATAGCCAATGTTCAAAAATCTGGCGCGATGAACTAAATCACTGCATTAATATAAATTTATGATGAAATTTTGAACAAAATTTATATAATAGCCAACCTTATCCACCCATAGAAATACGTCAGGATGTCACGAGCGAACCTTGCGTTAAAACCACAATCATTTTTCCAACTATTTGCACTCTTTACTGGGGTCATTCTGCTTTGCTGTCTGCTTGGGATTGCCACACGTCATCTCACTTTTCTTGCTTCATTTTGGCCAGCAAACTCTGTATTTCTTGGGTTATTAATTCGATTTCCACAAACCCGCCATCCAATTAGTTTTATCGGTGCTGCGGTAGGTTATCTTCTGGCAGATGCGTTACAAGGTACGCCTTTTTTATTAAATATATGCCTAAACTCGGCCAACTTGGTTTATGTCATCACCACACTAACACTTTATATAAAGTTTAATTCCTACATCCGTTCGATGCATCAAGGCTACTTTTATTTAACCTTATTTAGCTTTTGCTGTATTGGTGGTTTAGCAAGTTCGTTGTTTGCGGCAAGTACACTTCCATATATGAATACTCAATTTTCTTTAGGTTCATTTTGGATAGATTTTGGTTATTGGTTTACCGCTGAAATTCAAAACGCACTATTGCTTTTACCCGCAATCATCAGTGCGCCACGTTTTTCAGAATTCAAGCAACAACTTATTGAGTTTAAAACACAAACTGTTCAAGAAAGCCTCCCCCTATTTGCCGTTATTTTTTCTATTGCTGTAGGTTATTATGACAATGGCCCCGGCTCACTTCTTTACCCAATAGCTGCACTGATTTGGTGTGCACTTCGCTATCGTCATTTTTCAGTTGCTATTATCACTTCGATAAGCTGTGCTTTTGTGATTTACCATGTATCGCAAAACTATCTACTACTTTATCCAGAACAATATCTCAACAATACGATTTCCATTCGCCTTGGATTAATTATGATGACGATCGCTCCTTTGACCGTCTCCAGCATCAATATGGTTCGAAGCAAATTGATTCAAGAGCTACAACATACCATTGCTCATGATGAGTTAACGTCAAGCTTAACACGTCGCCAGTTTCTACAGTCTGTGCAACTCTTACAGCACCAAGCATCCAATGCTTCGCAAACCACTGCTTTTCTAATGCTAGATATTGATCACTTCAAACAAGTGAATGATAACTATGGCCATCAAGCAGGAGATCTCGCACTACAAAGTTGTGTGCAAAATATTCAAGCACTGTTAGCTCCAAATGATTTACTGGGACGATTAGGAGGTGAAGAGTTTGCAATATTTATTACCGATACAAATCCTGAAGCAGTTTATCAATGTGCTGAACGTATTCGTCAACAAGTCAGTAACACCCCTATTCAACTCGACAAAAAACAGCAGTTTTCTATTCAACTCAGTATCGGAATTTGCATTTGCACACCTGAAAATCAACATTCGATTGAGCAATTATTTAAACAAGCAGACGATGCGCTTTATCAAGCAAAACGACAAGGTCGTAACCAAGTCGTATTTTCGACATAATATGTTGCAATTCAGCTACATGGTTTAATTAACTTTATACACTGCTGGCCGAATAGATGAGTATTCTAAAAGAAGCAAACAAGGAGAAAAATATGCATCTAGAATACACACATGACTCAGATTATTTCTTTTTTTCACAGCTCTTGATGCGTCACGTTGAAAGTTATATCCGAAAACATCCTGATGCTGACAATGCGATTTTCGACTTAAGAGATATATACGAAGTTTTTAGAGAGGATTTTGCTGCGACAACGACAAATCTTGAAGGTATTCTGAATATTGCTGATGCGTATAAAGTAGAAACACTGAATGGTGACACGGCACTTATTGAAAAATATAAAATTGATATTAAGAACAATGCACTACTCATTGACTTTAATGCAGATGCGCTAAAAAACTTAAAGTCTGGCCATCCATTGATAGAACCAGACTCTTCGGTGCAAGAATAGTAAGCTTTTGATCAAAACCCCAATATTGGGGTTTTATTTTTTCACATGCTGTTTATAACGTTTTGCTGGCCATGTCATGATAAATCGAGCACCACCGAGGTTAGGACTTTGATCCACTTGGATTTCACCACCAAACCAATATGCAATTCGACTTACAATCGATAAACCTAGTCCATAACCGCCAGAAGCACGGGTTCGACTATCATCTAAACGTGCAAAGGCTTCAAAGATCCGCGCTCGCTCTTGCTCAGGAATCCCAGGACCATCATCTTCAACGCATACATAAGCCTTGCCATCAGCACGAATACCGCCACTAATGCGAACTTTATTGTCACAATAGCGCACCGCATTTCCAACGAGATTCTGCACAACACGATGCAGATAACGTCGCTCAGCATCAACTCGCAATGATAATGGCGGTGCAATCAACTCGATTTCTTTTTGAGTTTTCAATGCTTCCGTTTCCATCGCAACTTGATCAAGCACTTCCACCAAGACAATATCTTCAATATCAAGTGATGGTGTCCCTTGTTCTAGCTTGGCATAGGTCATGATTTCATCAATCAAAGTATTTAAAGCTTCAATGTCTTTATCAATCATATCGACTTGTTGAATACGATAACTATAGTCATCTTCCTCAGCCAACATTTCCATACCAAAACGAATACGGGCAACAGGTGTCCTTAACTCATGTGATACCGCACGCATTAATTCTCGTTGTGCTTCGATCAAACGCTGGATATGATCTGACATGTTGTTATAACTTGACGCCAAATTTGCCATTTCATCCGTACCCTCAATAGGTACACGCAATGAAAGATCTCCAGACTTCATTTTATTCAAGGCATAACGCACCTGACGAATCTTACGCTCAAGCGGTAAAATCAAACCATATACACCAAGACTCAATAAGAACAAGCTAAATAAGGTAATACCAGCTGAAAGTTGGAACGGCATCCAATTAAACATTGGAACTGGACCGAGTATCAGCACTTGGGCAGGATGATTTGGCATTGGTGAAACAATCGAGATCGTCGTACCACGCACAGTTGCACTATCTTTATATAGAAGCACACTTTGATCTTGACGCAGACGACCAATTTGCTCTGAATCTAAATTGATATCTCGAATATTTGCAATTTCAATTGGATAGTAGAAATGCTTTTTGATTTTGGCTAAATATTCTCGTTCTTGTCCCGGATAAAAAATCAAATAATCCAGCACAAAAATTGGCAGCGCCTTCATTTGACGCTCACCGATCTTATCTACTTTGATATAAATAAAATGCTCTGGATCATCTTTCAATCCAATAATGATATAACCAATACCATTATTTGCATCGTAGCGAACCACCGATTTTTGCTCAGCAATTCGTTTCTTCTCCGTACGAGAAAGTTCTACACGCTCAGCGCCAACATAATAGATCGGCAGTTCCAACAAATCAGAAGCATCTGAGATCCAATCTAATTTTTGTTGTTTTTCTGGCTGACGAGATACCCCCTCACTGATGACATAGGAAATACCATCTGTAAGAGACTCGCGATATTCTTGCGCTCTTTGGTAGTTAATGATTTGCACCAACAAATAACAAAATGCGGCAACCACAACAACCAATACCACCAACCCAGCATAAATACGCAAGAATATGCTGTTTTTAAGTACTCGACTCACCATAAGGTAAATAGTTCCAAGCTAATTTTGAATCACCCCTCACCTCCCACTGATCAAGGGAGGTAAGCTTTTCTTTGAAAAGTACGGCGTGATTAAAGCTCTGAAGAATGAGATTTACATCCCGTTGGTTTCTTTAACGAATAAATAACCTTTACTACGCACTGTTTTAATACGCTTTGGATTTTCTGGGTCGTCACCAATTTTTGGACGAATACGAGAAATACGAACATCGATTGAACGATCTTGACCATCGTATTCAATACCGCGTAAACGTTCAAAGATATCTTCACGAGATAAAATACGACCAGCGTTTGAAGCTAATAACCATAATAAGTCATATTCAGCACTTGTGAAGTCTACTAAATCGCCATTTAACGTTACTGAGCGACCACCGTTATCAATGACAAGATCGTCAAACTCGATACGCTGTGCAACTTCATCTTCTACAGTTTTGTCTGTACGACGCAATAATGCACGAATACGTGCGAGCAATACACGCGGTTGAACAGGCTTAGCAACATAGTCATCTGCACCCATTTCTAAACCAAGTACCTGATCCATATCTTCAGTACGTGCAGTAAGCATCAAGATCGGTTGGTGATAATGTGGACGAACTTCTCGACAAACGGTTAAACCATCTGCACCCGGTAACATCACGTCTAGCACCACTAAATCTGGTTGCTCACTAATAATGCGACGAATGGCACGATTACCATCAGTTTCAACCCCAACTTCTAAACCGTTACGGATCAAATACTCTTGTGTTAAGCGTGCTAAACGTTCGTCATCTTCAACGATCAAAATCTTCGGTAACTTTTCTTCTTGGCTCATTTGTTTGCCCCTACAATTGGAGAGAATCTATCTATAAAAATCTGACAGATACATTGGTTTATGATTTGCAATATACACACGTTTACATTGTAAACAAGTAGGCGTTCACCAAACTGATACACGCCTACATAGTTTTGTTATATTTTTATTAAAATTATGAATTTTAATATATTTTTCTGTTTTTACAGCTACTTTTAAATAGGATGAATATTGAGTATAAATTTTGTACCAGTATTAAACAATTTGTTTCTTATCTATCCAAAAATAATTTAAGTGTTTGTTTTTTGAGTTATCCACAGAGTTATCTATAAGCCTTTTTTAACTGCTTTGATATGCTATGTGCCTGTGAATTCAGCAGTTAAGACATGAAAAAAACTTTACCAAAATGTCAAGGATTGATCTGCTGCCAAAAATCCCGTATCTTGTGTTGAAAATAAACTTTAACCACTAAGTATTGTGTTTATCCCTCAAACATCGTGGCATACTTTTTGCTCGATTCAAACGGTCCATGAACATAAAAATAGATGATAATGGAGCTATGCTGACATGAGCATCATCACTTCTACTCCTGGCCAACTTCAGGTCATTAAGCGCACCGGTGAGATTGCGACATTTAATGCCGAGAAAATTTCTGTTGCGATTGGGAAAGCATTTTTAGCCGTTGAAGGTCAACAAGGTACTGACTCTAGTCGTATCCATGACCGTATCTCTCAACTCACAGAGATGGTTATGAACACTTTCAACCGCCGTTTACCTTCTGGCGGTACGATTCATATTGAAGAAATTCAAGATCAAGTTGAGTTAGCGCTGATGCGTACTGGCGAACAAAAAGTTGCTCGTGCATACGTCATTTATCGTGAACAACGTGCATCTGCTCGTCAGCAAGCAGGCGCAAACCACCATCCAACATTACAAATCACTGACAGCAATGGCCAGCTCCAGCCATTAGATCTTGATGCGTTGACTGCAACCATCCAGACTGCAAGTGACGGTTTGGAAGGGATTGATGTTCAAGCGATCGTTGATGAGACCGTTAAAAACTTATATAACGGCGTAAAAGAAAGCGATATCGCGACGACCATGATGATGGCGACCCGTACGCGTATCGAACAAGAGCCAAACTATACTTATGTGACTGCACGTTTATTATCAAATGAATTGGTGAGCACAGGTCTTGAATTCTTAGGTCTACCTTCAGATACACTTGAAGGCAATGCTTTAGAAACTTTCTTAAAGAAAGGTATCGAGCTTGATTTACTTTCAGAAGATTTGCTGAATTTCGACCTTGCTAAATTAGCTGCTGCGATCAAACCAGAACGCTCAAACCAGTTTACCTATTTAGGTCTACAAACTTTATTTGACCGTTACTTCATCCATTCAAATGGCGTGCGTTTTGAGTTACCACAATTATTCTTTATGCGTGTCTCAATGGGTCTTGCGCTCAATGAAGAAAATAAAGAAGAGCGTGCAATCGAATTCTATGACTTATTGTCTAGCTTCGACTATATGGCTTCTACGCCTACCCTGTTTAACTCAGGTACATTACGCCCACAATTATCAAGCTGTTACTTAACAACTATTGGTGATGATCTGTATGACATTTACGGTGCAATGCGTGATAACGCTATGCTATCAAAATGGGCAGGCGGTTTAGGAAATGACTGGACACCTGTTCGTGCGTTGAACTCTTATATCAAAGGCACAAACGGCAAATCTCAAGGTGTTGTTCCATTCCTTAAAGTTGCCAATGATACAGCTGTTGCGGTAAACCAAGGTGGTAAGCGTAAAGGTGCAGTATGTGCATACTTAGAAACTTGGCACTTAGACGTTGAAGAATTCCTAGAGCTACGTAAAAATACGGGTGATGACCGTCGTCGTACACACGATATGAATACTGCAAACTGGGTTCCAGACTTATTCATGCAACGTGTGTTTGAAGATGCTGAGTGGACACTGTTCACACCTTCAGAAGTACCTGATCTTCACGATCTAACTGGTGCTGAGTTTGCTGAGCGCTATGCACACTATGAAGCTGTAGCAAAAGAACAAAACATGCTACACAAGAAAGTACGTGCAAAAGATTTATGGCGCAAAATGCTTTCAATGTTGTTTGAAACAGGTCATCCATGGATCACATTCAAAGACGTATGTAACTTGCGTTCACCACAACAACACGTTGGTGTAGTTCACTCATCGAACTTGTGTACAGAAATCACTTTAAATACAAACCAAGATGAAATCGCGGTATGTAACTTAGGTTCGATCAACCTTGTACAACACGTTCAAGGTGGTGTGTTAGATCGTGAGAAATTAGCTCGCACGATTAAAACAGCTGTTCGTATGCTCGATAACGTCATCGACATTAACTACTATGCTGTACCACAAGCGAAAAACTCAAACATGAAACACCGCCCAGTGGGTATGGGTATCATGGGCTTCCAAGATGCACTTTATGAAATGGGCATCGCTTATGGTTCAGATGCAGCTGTTGATTTCGCTGACGAATCGATGGAAGTGATTAGCTATTACGCAATCGAAACTTCAAGCAACCTTGCGATCGAACGTGGTTCTTATTCAACATTCAAAGGTTCATTGTGGGATCAAGGGATTCTTCCAATCGACTCTTTAGAGCTTGTTGCAAAATCTCGTCCAGAGCGCATGTTTGAAGTTGACCGTACACAACGTTTGGATTGGGACAGCTTACGTTCTAAAGTTCAAAAAGATGGTATGCGTAACTCAAATGTGATGGCGATTGCACCAACTGCAACTATTTCAAACATTTGTGGTGTGTCTCAATCTATTGAGCCAACGTTCCAAAACTTATATGTGAAATCGAACCTTTCTGGTGAGTTCACTGTGATCAACCCTTACCTTGTTCGTGCATTAAAAGAACGTGGTCTTTGGGACACAGTGATGGTGAATGACCTAAAACACTTCGAAGGCTCAGTACAAAAGATCGCGCGTATTCCTGAAGAATTAAAAGCAATCTTTGCAACTGCGTTTGAAGTGGATACACGTTGGATCGTAGATGCTGCTTCACGCCGTCAGAAGTGGATCGACCAAGCACAGTCTCTTAACCTTTACATCGCTGGTGCAAATGGTAAGAAACTTGACATCACGTATAAGATGGCATGGTTACGTGGTCTTAAAACGACTTACTACCTCCGAGCTTTGGGTGCGACATCTGCTGAGAAATCAACAATCAATACAGGTGCATTAAATGCTGTTAAACCGGCATCTGTTGAAGCACCAGTAGTTGCAGCTCAAGCAGTTGAAGACAAAAAACCAGAAGTTCAAGCTGAAGAAGATGGTTTTACCACTGCTGCTCCAGTACCAATGGCATGTTCAATCGACAATCCAGATTGTGAGGCTTGTCAGTAAGACTCGCTTATCCCCTCCTAAACGGAGGGGAATTCCTCGAAGCAAATGCGGAAATAAAAATCCGCTTTGTTTAAAGGAAATTTGAGAGCGTTAAAATATTGAAGTAGAGGCAAAGATTATGTTGCATATCAGCCATAACTATATGTTGGGACTTGCGGTTTTAATCTTTGCTTTTATTTTCTTTTATGTACCGATGGTCTATGCATTTTTAGCCATTCGTAAACAACAGCGTAAGCAAAATAAGTCTTAGGGATGTTGGCGTGAATTCGCCTTTGAAATAAATATCAATAAAACTTAATTTTGCTTACACAAAATAAGCGTATATTTTAAGACATCGTTGTTTAGTGATGTCTAACGGCTATACACAACGAAGAGAGAACGAAAAATGTCTATCCTAAGTTGGGACGATTTTGAAGATGATTCGCAAAAACCGACTACACCTGAACACAAGTCTACGTCCCTCGACTCGCAAAAAACGGTTAATACGCAGGTGGTATCTGATGCAGAGCCATCATCGCCGCGTGTGGCAGCTGCACAACCCGCTGGAACCGATTCCGTGCGATCAACAAATCCAACCAATTCGTTGGCTCGAGCATCTGAAGCCTTAGAACATTTAGATGTTGCACCCGGTTTAGAAGAACTCGAAATGGGCGCACAGCGTGTTCAAGTTGATGATAAAGCAATGATCAACTGTCGTGCGGACTTGAACCAACTTGTTCCATTTAAATACGAGTGGGCTTGGCAGAAATACCTAGACGGATGTGCAAACCACTGGATGCCACAAGAAGTCAACATGAACCACGATATCGCGCTTTGGAAGTCTGAAAATGGCTTAACCGAAGATGAGCGTACGATCATCATGCGTTCTTTAGGTTTCTTCTCGACTGCGGACTCGTTAGTTGCAAACAACTTGGTATTGGCGATCTACCGCCATATTACGAATCCTGAATGTCGTCAGTACATCTTGCGTCAAGCATTTGAAGAAGCGATTCACACACATGCTTACCAATACTGTATCGAATCTTTGGGTATGGACGAAGGCGAAGTCTTCAACATGTATCGTGAAGTTCCATCTGTTGCGCGTAAAGCAGCTTGGGGCTTGAAATATACACAGTCTTTGAGTGATCCAACTTTCCACACAGGCACGCCTGAGAACGATCAAATTTTACTTCGTAACTTGATCGCGTTCTATTGTGTACTTGAAGGTATCTTCTTCTACTGTGGTTTTACTCAAATCTTGAGTATGGGTCGCCGTAACAAGATGAATGGTGTTGCTGAGCAATTCCAATACATCTTACGTGATGAATCAATGCACTTGAACTTTGGTATCGACATGATCAACCAGATCAAGATCGAGAACCCACACTTGTGGACAGCGACTTTCCAACAAGAAGTGATTCAAATGATTCTTGAAGGTACAATGCTTGAGATCGAATATGCTCGTGACACGATGCCACGTGGTGTATTGGGTATGAATGCAAGCATGATGGAAGAATACTTGAAGTTCATCTGTAACCGTCGTTTGTCTCAGCTTGGTTTACCAGAGCAATTTGCTGGTGTAACAAACCCATTTGCATGGATGTCTGAGATGATGGACTTGCGTAAAGAGAAGAATTTCTTCGAAACGCGCGTAACAGACTACCAAACTGGTGGTGCGTTAAGCTGGTAAGTTACATAGAGTTTTATATTTTCAATAAGAAGCCGCTATTTAGAATAGCGGCTTCTTATTTTCATTAAATAAAAATAGGCTCTTGAAACATCATTCTAAAACCCATTAAAGCGTCACTAAATGTCGTTAGAGATTTTAATTTATAATTTTAATTTATTGAGTTATTTATAATGATAAGGCAATATGCTTTCAAAAATTTATTATTTTTTAGGGGGCTAAATGTCAATTTGTAATCTAAAAGTAGATAGAATTATTATTCATCAAATTTATAGAAAAGAATCAGATCACATTAAACCGCCAGAAAAAGGAGAGCAATACTTAAATTTTGCCCCTAGCGCCATGGCTGATTTTGAACACAGAGTGATTATTTCTTTAGGTGAAGATTCCAAAGCAATTGAAATGCAGATTCTTGATCAAGGATCTGATGACTTACCAACTTTAATTGATAATTGTATCAATGACTCTGACTACGATTTTAAAGAGTCATCTTATAAAATTGCATATAAATTAGCACAAGCTCAGTTTGATAAAGGAAGAGGAATTAGCGGTGGAATTGTAGTCATATTTACAGGAAAACAAGGTTATCCTCAAAGTGAGATACTTGGAGTTCTTAAAGCTGAAATACATAGCGGCTATGAAAAATACATTGACCCAATTACAAAGCAAATTTCATTAAATCATATAGAAGAATTGCTTTTAACCCCGAACTCTAGACTTTTTAAAACAGTCGGATTTTGTAAAAAGCAAAATTTTGATCCTGCATCTAAAGATTTGAATGATAAATGGTCAGTTCTAATTTTTGATAGCCAAATCAATCAAGCAGATGGTAAAGTTTCTGCAGAATACTTTTATAGAAAGTTTGCAGGATGCGGGTATCCAGAGACAAGTGCAAGAACAACAAAACTTTTTTTTGAAACAACTAGAGAGTTCATTCAAAATCTTAATATACCTACAGAAAAGAAATATGAACTTTTTAATGCATTGAACACTTATCTCAAAGTTGATAAGTCCCCCACTATAGACCCTAATGATTTTGCAGAATCTTATTTAGATATTGATATACGAGACAGTTATAAAGCTCACTTAACTAACAACTCTTTACCTGTCACTGCCTTTACAAAAGATATTAAATTTATAGAAACAAAATTAAAACTCCATAAAGTTACTTTTGGAAACAACGTTAAACTTGAAGCAGATCCACATACATTTGAAACTGATGTAATTATAAAACCATATATAGAAGAGAGCGAAGATGGTAAAAATAGCCAAAAGTGGACACAAATTATTGTTAAGTCTGAATTAATTGTAAAAAAATGAATCAGACTGAGTTCTTATCTAAATGGGAAAATGATAAACCCTCTTATAAAGCTTGGGGAGAGTTTATCATCTCTCAAATTATAGATTCATTGATCAAAGAACAGCTAGATCCGAATATTTTACTTAAAATCCAACCTAAAGAGCGCACCAAAGATAATCAATCTTTATTAGATAAAGCGTTCAATCGTGGTAAAAACTATAAAGATCCTTACAACGACATAGAGGATAAAGTAGGTATTCGATTTGTTGTTTTATTAACAGATGACATAAAGAAAATCACTAAGTGTATAAAAAATAATAACTTATGGGATGCAACAAATGCTAAAGATTATGAGCAAGAAATGGAAAAAGAGCCTCTCTTATTTGCCTATAAATCAATGCATTACATTTTAAGACCTAAAGAAAAAATTGAATATCAGGGCTATTTAATATCAGAGAATACGGCCTGTGAAGTTCAAATAAGAACTTTATTACAGCATGCACATGCTGAACTTACACACGATGCTATATACAAATCGCAAAAAAAAATTAAACCTATTGTTCACAGAACAGTAGCCAAATGTATGGCACTTATTGAGACAACAGATTCTTTTTTCTGTGATGCAACTAAAGAAATTAATGCTGGTCCTATAAAGGATTATAAAATAGTTGAATCTTTAGATTCACTTTATTCAACGTACACTCAATTAGCACCAAACAACCAAAAATCAGCACTTATCATTCTTGATACATTTGAATATCTGATTGATGAAAAGACAATAGAAGATATTAATTCTTTTATCAAGAGAAAACCCTATTTGATTGAAATAATTAATGAAAAATATATTTTTTTCAATATTTACCAACAAAGTATTGTCCTTTTTATATATTGGTTAATTGAAACCAAGAGGAGTAAAGCAAAAGATGAATGGCCATTAGATTGGAAAATCCTTGAAATGCTTGCAACAAATATGGGAGTTAGTCTTGATAGGTAATATTCGATAAAGCTAGAGATTTCTATAAGTTAGTTAGGGTTTAATTCTTCAATATTACTACGTAAAATAAAAATGCAATAACATTAGAAAGATTTTACTTTTCTCTAGCCCCCACCAACCACCCTTCCAACAACGTCCCTATACCCACCTCACCTCCTCCCAACAACTGCACCACCGCCCCATCCACCACAAACAGGAATATCTCTGCATCAATTTTAGAGGCTTTCACATTAGCCACTAAAAGCAATTGATAAACCTCATCCACCAACCATTCCCGATACTCAATCACGGCTTGATAAGCCTGAGGATATAGTTTTTCAATCTCAAAAATAGCTTTGAACAAAAGATGGTAAGGACTATTCAGGTCTGCATGTAAAAGATAAATCTCTGTGAGTTTATCGACTGCTGTGTAGTGTCTGCATGAATAAATCATTGCAAGTACATCTTGTTTGAGCCGATCTTTTTGCAAGGTCATGCATATTTCAACAAATCGTTCTTTAGACTGAAAATTATTATAAAACGTCATTTTAGCGATTTTGGTTTGCTGCAAAATAAAGTCTATGCCTGCCCTATGAAAACCATAACTATTAAATAACTGGATTGAAGTCTGAACAACCTGCAATGCTCTTGGTGATAATTCTCGATTTGACATACAAATTCCCATCTACTCATCATTTTTTGTTGTACTTGAATGAGATAAAAATGCCTTTGCTCTCACGCTGAGCAAAAAAGGCATACAAAAGCCCTTAAAGACGGCTTTAGCGCATCTCAATTTTTATTGTCGATATGTTTTTTTAGTCGCAACGAACTAAGACTTGAAAGCCAAAAGCAATCAAACCGAATGAAAGACTAATCAGGAAGTGTGAGAATAAAATACATGGCCAACTCCTAAACGATTCGGAACTCTGCCATTGCATTTAAAATTATGGTGGCAGGACGAAAGTGGGTTGACGGACTGGTTGGACCCCAGCACACCCGAAGGTGTCCCACTCCCGTCCTACCGCTACGGGAGGGGACGAGAAGTTTACATGCAAAACTATTCCTCAGAAGAAATAATCCTGATGTAGTCCAAAAACGGTCCGTCAAAACCGACTGGCGATGTAGGCCAGCACTCAAAGAATAATCTCAGAGTTTATGAGTGTCAATGTTGGGTAAATGCTAAGGTCTGAAATTTATTATTATTTTTCCAAAATGATTATATAAAAATATTTTTTGAAACGCTAAATCAACGAGATTTAATTTTTTCAAACTATCAACTGATGACATTAAACATGATTCAAATCCGATTTTTAATCATGTAATTTTTCATGTATATATAAATCGATTATTTATGTAGGTGGATAAATTCATTGTTTCTCCAGCCTTTCTGTAAAAACTACTATATACCTCGTATAGATCGCCCATAAAACAGACAAAAACCTTATTATCAATAATTTAAACCCAAGTACTATTAGAATATGAAACAATAATATCTATAAGACACAATTTAAAATGACTTGTAAATCACATTTTTTAACATTTGGTAAACAAAAACACTGCCTATTTTAAAGTAAAATTCACAAACTATTTTCTCTAACATCAGCACGGGCAACCCCCTATTCTGATGTGCCTTTGCGCTCACTCATCATTTAAATCTCTTCTCTCTATATCATCCATATAGGGAGTCATTTAATTTTTAAGGTAAATTGAATGAAAAAATTTTGGAAGTACTTATTGGTACTACTCTTAGTACTGATAGTTATTGCTATTGCCTTTCTTTTTAGACCAATTACGTCTAAGGCAATAAAAACTAAAAGCGATGAACCTGTTGTTGATGTTGTACTCATCGGCGGCGGTATCATGAGTGCCACACTTGGTACTTATCTCAACGAATTACAACCTGACTGGAATATCCGCATGTATGAACGTCTTGATGCAGTTGCTCAAGAAAGTTCAAATGGTTTCAACAATGCGGGAACAGGTCACTCAGGCTTTATGGAAATGAACTATACCTCTGAAAAAGACGGTAAAATGGACATTTCTAAAGCAGTGAAAGTTGCAGGTCAATTCGAAATTGCCAAGCAATTCTGGTCGTATCAAGTTAAACAAGGTGTTTTAAATACACCAAACACATTCATCAACCCAGTACCGCACATCGCGTTCGTTTGGGGTGACAATGTAGATTTCATGGAAAAGCGCTATGCAGCCATGATTCAAGATCCTCTATTTGCTGGTATGAAGATTAGCGAAGATGCATCTGAAATTAAGCAATGGGCTCCATTGGTGATGGATGGTCGTGATCCACAACAGAAAATTGCAGCAACACGTATGGATGTCGGTTCTGACGTGAACTACGGTGCGATCACAACTCAATTGGTGAATCACCTTGAGAAAAGTCCAAACTTTAAACTCAGAACCTCTACTGAAGTGACTGGCATCAGCAAAAATGATGACAACACTTGGTCTGTCGCTTTCAAAGATTTGAAGTCTGGTGAAGTCAACCATGTGAAAACACGTTTTGTATTTATTGGTGCAGGTGGTGCAGCCATTAAATTATTGCAAATGACTGGCTTACCTGAAGCGAAACAATATGCAGGCTTCCCTGTTGGCGGTGAATTCCTAGTAACTGACAATCCAGCGATCACAGCAAAACATACTGCAAAAGTGTATGGTCGTGCTGATCTTGGTGCGCCTCCAATGTCTGTTCCACATATCGATACTCGTTATATCGACGGTAAAAAATATGTGTTGTTTGGACCATTTGCAACGTATTCAAACAAGTTCCTTAAACATGGTTCACAGTTAGATTTGCTTGCATCTACCAACAAAAACAACGTTTTACCAATGGCTGCAATCGGTCTACAAAATGCTGATCTTGTTCAGTATCTCGTAAGCCAAGTGTTGATGTCTGATGAAGATCGCTTCAATGAGTTAAGAAAATACTACCCTGAAGCAGATCCTAAAGATTGGCACTTACAGCAAGGTGGTCAACGTGTTCAAATCATCAAGAAAGAACCAGGTAAACCAGCTAAATTGCAATTTGGTACAGAAATCTTCGCATCGCAAGATAAGTCTGTAACTGCATTGCTTGGTGCTTCTCCTGGTGCTTCAACTTCACCATACATCATGTTGAACTTGATTGAACAAGCGTTCCCAGAAAAAGCAAATGGCGAATGGAATGAGAAATTGCATGAAATCGTGCGTTCTTATGGTCAAGATCTTTCTGCGAATCCAGCATTACTTGATCAAATCCGTCATTACACCAGTTCTACTTTAGGTTTGAACTATACAACTCCTGCAAATTTAACGCCTGCGAACAAGGCAGCTAAAGCAGAAGCTGTAGCTCAATAAACCTTTCATAATCCAACTTTAAAAGGGATGAGTTTCGACTCTTCCCTTTTTGTTCTTTTATCGCTTAATTTTTTTGATCATGTCTCCTACTTCTGCTCAGTCTGCTTTTGCTGCATTTATTAGTCGTGACTTTAGGTTATTGACGCTGAACCAATGCTGTCTTACTTTTGCAGTGCTGATCCAAGAAGTCCTCGTGGCATTTCATTTATATCAAATCACCAAAAATCCCCTGATGCTTGGTTTAGTCGGGTTAATGGATTTTCTGCCCTTTCTAGCTCTGTCATTGTGGGGCGGCTATATTGCTGATCGCTTTAATCGCCAACGTATCCTACAAATCAGTTTTAGTCTTTCGATTCCACTATCACTCGCACTTTGGCTCAGCTTTGATTCATTCCATACACAGCACATCAGCTCAAATGTTCTATTGATTACAACTTTTTCAATCTTATTTTTATTTGGTTGTATTCGTGGAATTTATAGCCCTTGTTTTAATTCTTTACGACCTTTTATCGTTCCAGAACATCTTTATACCAATGCAGCAACATGGACTAGCATGTGCTGGCAAGCAAGCGGCATTCTTGCACCCGTACTCGGTGGATTACTACTGGCACATCTCAACTTGAACATTACCTTTGCTGTGATTTGCAGTTTATTTACTGCTGGAAGTATTGCACTATGGTGTATGCAGCCGAGAGACTTTCCTCAACTCAAAACTGAATCAATCTCCAACAGTCTGAAAGAAGCACTAGAATTTATTTTTAAAACAAAAATTATCTTTTGGGTGATGTTCCTCGATTTAAGTTCCGTATTTTTTGCGGGAATCATCACCCTATTGCCTATTTTTGCTCAAGATATTTTACATATCGGTGCAGATGGTTTTGGTGTGTTACGTGCAGCTCCTGCCGTTGGTAGTCTGGTGATGATGGCACTTTTAGTACGTTTTCCTCCTCAGTATCAGCCTTGGCGTACCATGCTAATTGCAATTACGGGCTTCTCTTTATGTACGCTGTTATTTGCTGTTACCAGACACCTCTATTTTTCTGCTGTAGTTCTCATTATTATGGGAGCTTGTGACAGCATCAACATTGTCATTCGTCAAACGATACTGCAACTTATCCCACCCAAAGACATGCTTGGTCGTGTAGCTGCCATTAACGGTATCTTCGTCACCTCTAGCAACGAGCTGGGTGCTGTTCAGTCGAGCGTGATGGCACGTCTTTTTAGCGTGATTCCTGCGATGTTAATTGGTGGTTCACTTTCTTTGGTCTGTGTTTTTCTCGTGAAAAGCAAAACCAAAGCTTTATTTAATTTTCGTTTTTAAATTTCACCTTATTGGCTATTTTAAAATTTAATTCAATATGAAACACACTTTGCCCGCTTCTTTAGGCTCGTCTAAATTTATTATTTTTTCTGTCTTTGTATGGCTCATCTTATTGTGGGCACAAGCAACCTATATCGTCATTATCGGTGGCAATGGCTATTTGTTTTGGACTGCGTTTGGTCTATTGGCGCTGACAGTGTTGAGCTTACGCCCTAATATTTTAAAAAATCGAACTGCTTTCGTTTTAACCGCAGCACTACTGATTTATTTGATCTTTAACTCACTGTTTTGTACTTATTTGATCTTGGCTTTTTATTGTATTTTTTATTTGTATTCAGGAAATTATAAACATAAGCGTTTGATTAAGTTAATTAGCCTGTTTTTAATTATGATCATCTTTGCGCTTTATCAAACTCAATCGTTACATGAATTAAAAAACCATTATTCACATTATGAGACAGGTGAAACGTGGCAGCAATACGGCGCTTTGTAATCATAAGCGATAAAAAACCTCACATTGACGTGAGGTTTTTTTATTTGTTAATCCTGAGAATCAGGATATAACGGACGATTTCCCGGACTAATGCGGTTGATATGTAAGAAAGTCATATGACGTTCATACTTATCTAAAATGTCATTAATCACTTGTTCTTTGGTATAACCAACTAAATCGTTATCTTGAGAGCCTTCGTATAAGAAGGTTTCCAAACGATAATAGTGTTGCTTACCACGTTTACCACGCTCACTAAATGTAGGCGCAATATAACGTACAGGCCAAATCTGATAGACAAAGTTATGCTCTTCTTCGATATTGATTGTTAAATCAAGATGATAGAGCATATCGCTATCTTCAAGCTCGCCTTGTGTAACTTCGACATTCATTCCACGCTTAATCAATTCATCCGCAACAGTCTTCACAGCTGGCGCACAGACGTTATCCAACATCCGTTTCGTTTCACTGCTTCCGGGATGATGCATCACTCGTGACAAACGTTGCTTCCAATTTAGGATATCGACGTTCCCCACGACAGGTGCGGCGTTCAGGCTTCGACTGGCTTTACGATAATCCTCAAGCCGTAATGACTTGTACAATCCAGCCATTACTAACAACATCACAAAGCTAAACGGTAAGCCCATAATCACGGTGGCACTTTGTAAAGCAGTAATACCATTTGCCATCAACATCGCAAGGGTTAATAAACCAATCGCAACTGCCCAGAATACGCGTAACCAACGTGGCGCATCGTTATCAACATTGGAGAATTTAGTGGTGAAATTACCCAATACCAGTGCGCCAGAATCGGCTGATGTTACATAAAACAGTAAGCCTGTAATTGTCGCGACACCAGCAACAAATGGGAACCATGGATACTGTGCAAGTAAATCATAGAAACCATGTGCAGGATCAGTCAATACGGTTTGTGCCAATGCGGTATTGCCGTCAAAAATAACGTTATACAACGCACTATTACCGAAAATAGATAACCATGTAATCGTGAATAATAATGGGATAATCAATGTCCCACACACAAACTCACGAATGGTACGACCTTTAGAAATCCGTGCAAGGAATAGACCGACAAATGGAGACCATGCAACCCACCAAGCCCAGAAGAATAGTGTCCAACTACTCATCCACTCTTTCGGTTGCTGGAAAGCAAAACTTTCTAAAGCCAAACTTGGGAATCGACTGATATAGTCACCAAAGTTCTGAACTAAGGCATTGAGTAAAAATTCAGTATTACCGAGTAATAAAATAAACAACATCAAACCAATAGCGGCATAAATGTTGATTTCCGATAAGACTTTAATCCCCTTGTTGACCCCTGCCGTTACCGAGATAATCGTCACGATGACCGCAACCAAGATCAGACCCGACTGCACCCATAAACTTTCAGGCGTATTGAATAGAACGTGCAAACCATAGTTAATTTGTACGACGGCGATACCACAAGTTGTGGCAATACCAAAAATCGTACCAATCACTGCGGCCGTATCTACGGTATGACCAATCGGACCATCAATCTTTTTACCAAAGATTGGGTAAAGAGCTGAGCGAATCGTCAAAGGCAGATTGTAACGATAGCTAAAATAACCTAAAGCCATTCCAACTAAGGCATACATCCCCCAACCCGTTAAGCCATAGTGAAATAATGTCCAAACCATCCCTTGACGAGCAGCTTCATAGGTTTGCCCCTCACCCACAGGTGGATTCATATAATGCGATAGTGGTTCAGCCACCGAGAAAAACATTAAATCCGTACCAATCCCTGCGGCGAATAGCATCGCCGACCAACTCAGTAAACTAAATTCAGGTTTGGAATGTTTTGGGCCTAATTTGATATCGCCATAACGAGAGCAAGCGATAAAGACGACAAAGATTAAGTAAAGCGTAGCGGCTAATAAATAGTACCAACTAAACTTATCACTGACCCAAGCGAGCACCACATTCAACATGTGATTGGCGAAGTCATTGAATAAAATCGTAGTGAGTGAAAATATTAAAATAATGAGCGCTGAAACATAAAAGACCACACGATTTAACTGATCTTTTGTTTGAATAGATGAATCATCAACTGCTCTTGGATTATCTGTTACCATACAATCCTCAAGTAAAATTAAATTATAAAAATGTTGTTTTTCTCAATAACTCAACCACGATTTATTGACGAAAACAACGAGAAGGCACAGCAGCGAACAGTCATTTGGTGAATAACCTATCGCGAGTGAAGCTGTATTTTTGTAATCAACAGTATTGTAAAAAATGATTTCCCTTTGATGATCAGACCATTGATCCGAACACAAAATTCAATCAATTAAACCTACAATTCTGACACCTTAACAGGTATCTCCGATGATACCTTTAAGAGTTGTGTAAAACGACCCTGTTGCAAATATGATACTTTTTATTGATTGAACGTTCAATCAATAAAAAGTATCATTATATTGTGTTATAATTTTTGTGCATCCAGTGTTTTATATAACGCCTTAATTTTTATAGGCATTTATGGCATATACACATGACTAAACGCAGAGTTAAACCAGAGCATGAGCGGCGTGAAGAAATCGTAAACGCTGCATTTGAAGTGATTTATGAGGTCGGTTTATCGCAAACCACCATCGCTCAAATTGCCAAAAAAGCCCAAGTTTCGACAGGTATCGTAAGTCACTATTTTGGTGACAAACAGGGCTTGATCAACAACTGTATGAGAGAAATGCTGAAGCGCTTGCATCTAATTTCTCTGCAATACAAGGCTGCCACAATAGATTCACAGCCAGAAAACCAGATTAAGGCAATTATTGACTCAAACTTTGACATTAGTCAGGTCAACAAAATCGCAATGCGCGTTTGGTTAGATTTTTGGTCTGCCAGTATGCATATTCCAGAACTTGCTCGTTTACAACGGATTAATGATCGACGTTTGTATTCCAATTTGAAGCACCAATTCTTGCAATTGATGCCAGAAGACAGAGCAAATATTGCGGCAAGCGGTCTTGCTGCACTGATTGATGGATTATGGTTACGTGGTGGTCTGATTGAAGATGACGGGTTTGATCGTCAGGCTGCGCGAAGCATTGCATATGATTATTTAGATACGCAACTTGAACTTGCAAAACCAAAATTACAGGAGAGACAAAATGAATGATGTGCAGATTCATCCATTGTATATCCACGGTCAATACGTCAATGCCACCAGTGGTGTGAGCTTTGACAGCATCAACCCTGCCAATGGCAAAGTCATTGCCACAATTCAACAAGCCTCTCAACAAGATATTGAAAAAGCAGTTCAAAGCGCTCAAGACGGTCAAAAAGTCTGGGCAGCAATGACTGCTATGGAACGCTCACGCATTTTACGCCGCGCAGTTGATATTTTACGTGAACGTAATGATGAGCTTGCTGAACTTGAAACTTTAGATACAGGTAAGGCTTATAGCGAAACCTCTACTGTTGATATCGTGACGGGTGCAGATGTTCTTGAATATTACGCAGGTTTGGCGACAGCGATTCAAGGTGAGCAAGTTCCTCTGCGTGAAACGAGTTTTTTCTATACTCGTCGTGAACCTTTAGGTGTCGTGGCAGGTATCGGCGCTTGGAACTATCCGATCCAAATCGCTTTATGGAAATCAGCTCCTGCGCTTGCAGCAGGCAATGCCATGATTTTCAAACCCAGTGAAATCACACCTTTAACTGTATACAAACTTGCAGAAATTTATACCGAAGCTGGCGTACCAAATGGTGTGTTTAATGTCGTGCAAGGTGTTGGTCGTGACATCGGACAATGGCTTACAGAACATCCAGTGATTGAAAAAATCTCCTTTACTGGTGGCGTTGAAACAGGCAAAAAAGTGATGGCAAGTGCTGCCGCTTCAAGCCTGAAAGAAGTGACCATGGAACTTGGTGGTAAATCGCCTTTGATCATCTGTGAAGATGCGGATATCAACAAAGCCGCTGATATTGCGGTGATGGCAAACTTCTTTAGTTCAGGTCAAGTCTGTACCAATGGTACGCGTGTCTTTGTTCCATCAAGCTTAAAAGCTGCATTTGAAGCAGCGATTTTGGAACGTGTGCAACGTATTCGTATCGGCGACCCAATGAACGCAGATACCAATTTCGGCCCATTGACCAGTTTCCCGCATATGGAAAAGGTTCTTTCCTACATCAATGCAGGCAAACAACAAGGTGCAAAACTACTGATCGGCGGCGATAGAGCATCAGGTGAATTGGCCGAGGGTGCATATGTGTTACCAACGGTATTTACAGATTGTACTGACGATATGCGCATTGTACAGGACGAAATCTTTGGCCCTGTCATGAGTATCCTAAGTTATCAAACTGAAGATGAAGTGATTCGTCGTGCCAATAACACGACTTTTGGTTTAGCTGCTGGTGTGGTGACACCAGACATCAACAAAGCACATCGTATTATTCATCAAATCGAAGCTGGTATTTGTTGGATCAATACATGGGGCGAATCCCCTGCTGAGATGCCAGTAGGTGGTTATAAACAATCAGGTGTAGGCCGTGAAAATGGTATTTCTACACTGTCTCATTACACACGCATCAAATCCGTTCAAGTTGAGCTTGGTGATTACCAAAGCATTTTCTAAAAGCATTGCGCTTTATCTTATCTTGATCAACTGAATCTCAAACATTCAGTTGATCTTGCAACAAATAAAGGCAGATTATGAATAAGCAAGAATACGATTATATTATTATTGGTGCAGGTTCTGCGGGTAACGTCCTCGCTGCACGTTTAACTGAAGATTCAGATGTTTCGGTTTTATTATTAGAAGCTGGCGGCCCAGATTATCGCCTTGATTTCCGCACGCAAATGCCTGCTGCATTGGCTTTTCCATTACAAGGTCGTCGCTACAATTGGGCATATTTGACTGACCCTGAACCACATATGAATAATCGCCGTATGGAATGTGGTCGAGGTAAAGGTTTAGGTGGTTCATCACTGATCAATGGCATGTGCTATATCCGTGGGAATGCAATGGATTTAGACCAATGGTCAACTCATAAAGGGCTTGAAGATTGGACTTATGCAGACTGTTTACCTTATTACAGAAAAGCAGAAACACGCGACATTGGCGCGAACGATTATCACGGCGGTAAAGGTCCTGTTTCAGTCGCAACACCCAAACAAGGCAATAATGTACTATTTAATGCAATGGTCGAAGCAGGCGTACAAGCAGGCTATCCACGCACAGATGATTTAAACGGTTATCAGCAAGAAGGTTTCGGTCCAATGGATCGTACGGTCACACCTCAAGGCCGCCGTTCAAGTACTGCTCGTGGTTATTTGGATATGGCAAAAAGTCGTCCAAATCTCACCATCGTCACACATGCTATGACCAATAAAATCTTGTTTAGCAATAAGCAAGCTGTTGGTGTTGAATATATTATTGGTTCAGATCAAGCCAATATGAAACAAGCGCATGCAAAGCGTGAAGTCTTACTCTGTGCAGGTGCAATCGCATCACCACAAATTTTACAACGCTCAGGTGTTGGACAAAGTACCTTCCTCAAATCAATGGATATTGAGGTGGTACAAGACTTACCGGGTGTAGGTGAAAATCTGCAAGATCATTTGGAAATGTATCTTCAGTACAAATGTAAAAAGCCCGTTTCTCTTTACCCTGCTTTGAAATGGTATAACCAACCTGCAATTGGCGCGGAGTGGTTATTCCTCGGCAAAGGGATTGGCGCAAGCAATCAATTTGAAGCTGGTGGATTTATTCGTTCATCTGATGAGTTTGAATGGCCAAATATTCAATATCACTTCTTACCTGTTGCGATTAACTACAACGGTAGTAATGCTGTGAATGAACATGGCTTCCAAGCCCATGTTGGTTCAATGCGCTCACCTTCCCGTGGTCGGATCAAACTCAAATCGAAAGATCCGTTTGAGCATCCAAGTATCTTGTTCAATTACATGTCAACAGAACAAGACTGGCGCGAATTCCGCGATGGCATTCGTATCACGCGTGAAATCATGCATCAACCTGCGCTCGATCCTTATCGTGGCGAGGAAATTAGCCCAAGCATGCAATTAAAAACCGATGCTGAACTGGATTCATTTGTACGGGAACATGCTGAAACTGCATACCACCCATCTTGTAGCTGCAAAATGGGTGAAGACGATATGGCTGTCGTCGATGGGCAAGGTCGTGTACATGGCGTGCAAGGCCTACGTGTGATCGATGCGTCAATCATGCCGATCATTATCACAGGTAACTTAAATGCCACCACGATTATGATGGCAGAAAAAATTGCGGATCAAATTCGTGGGCAAAAATTACCACGTTCACAAGCAGGTTATTACAAGGCTGGAACAGCATCTGTTCGACAACCACCAGTACGTCCGTTTTATTAAAACAAATTATTTTGATCAGCACTTCGCATGATGCGGAGTGCTGAAAACTTAAGGGGAAGGAAATGAAAAAACTTTTACTCACTCTACCTTTAGGGTTATGTTTCAACACAGCAAATGCAACAGACCTCGCAGCTGAAACGGCATCTCCTTTCAGCGCCAATATTACTGTTGCCAGCCAATATGTTTCGCGCGGCTTCCAACAAACTTGGGGCAAACCAGCGATCCAAGGTGGCCTAGACTATAACCATGATAGCGGTTTTTATGCGGGAACATGGGCATCCACTGTAAGTGACCATTTTATCCGCGATGCGTCTGTCGAATGGGATGTTTATACAGGTTATAGCCGTAGCTTTGGTGATTTAACTGTAGGCACCAAAGTTGCTTACTATTATTATCCGGGTGCTGAAACGACCGCTGAGACAGGTCATACAAGCTTTAACTATGGTGAAATTATCCCAGAAGTTACTTATGGACCACTAACCATTCGATATGCAGTGACTTATACCCAAGACTATTTCGGTAATAACTCAGATACCCTAGGTGTAGGTAACAATAAGCATTCCCGTGGTTCAGGTTATTTAGATGTGAATTGGCATCAACCGATTACGCAAGGCTGGTCTGTCGATGCCCACTACGGCAATCAAAGAATTAAAAACTTCTCTGATGCAAACTTTCAGGATGCGAGTTTCTCAGTGAATAAAGAGTTGCCTTACAATCTTGCAGCAAGTCTGATCTACAGCAAAGCATGGGATAAAGATGATTACTACAAGCAATACAGCAATGGTAATCCAAACGCAAAAGTATCTGATCCTATTGATTCAACTGTGACCTTCTCTCTCACCAAGAGCTTTTAATCTTGGTAATAAAAAAGCTGCGTTATCGCAGCTTTTTTATTACCAAGATTAAAATTAAATCAACTGAATATCTGAGCCTAATTTTTTAGGATCAATCAAAATTTTTGCGTGTTGTTCAGGATCACGTAAAGCATCAAAGGCATTCCCCACACCTTCCAAACCAACCACACCCGTAATCAGCGGTGAGACATCAATTTTACCTTCAGCAATCATATGTAGCGTGTCACGAAACTCAAGCGGTGTATAGCCCAGTACATATTGGATTTCCAACTCTTTGTTGATTGCCAATGCAGGTTCGATTTTATCGCTTTGCATACAGACACCAACGCCGACAATACGCGAGAACAATGGCGCACCTTCTAAAATTTGCTGCATGATTCCAGCCACGCCAACACATTCAAAAATCACAGGACGTTTCGGTAATAAACCGAGCTTATCGCCTACGCGCATCGCATTGACCCAAGGTAATGAGTAGGTCTGAACTTTATCAAAAATTCCCATCCCCATATTGATTGCTTCAGAGACGTTACCCAATAAGCCAAGCTCTTTCCAACTGCTAAATGGAGATTGTTGTTTAGGGTCAATCAAGATATCTGCGCCACACTGTTCAGCCAAACGACGTCGATTCGGTGAAAAATCGCTAGCAACGACAGTTTTAACGCCCGCTGCTTTGAGCATAATAATCACACCCAAACCAACAGGGCCGCAGCCAATGACAATTGCAGGCTCATTTTTCTTGATTCGACTACGACGTACCGCATGTAAAGCAACAGCCATTGGCTCAGTCAACGCTGCACTATCGGCATCTAAACCATTTGGAACTTCAAACATCAAACTCGATTGAACCAAGACTTGTTCTGCATATCCTCCTGATGCAATCGCTGAAAGTCCTGTAGGCATATAACCCTGTGAATCAACATTTAAGAGTGGCATTGCACAAACTAAAGTATCTTCTTTTAATTTACGGCGTGTTTTTGGACCATAATCCAAGACTTTACCGCAGAACTCATGCCCGAAAACCAATTTATCCGAGGATTTCGCAACTCCATCGAAACCCACACGTGCTGCCAAATCATGCATATGATCACAGTGATGCTGCATGTGTAAATCTGAACCACAGATACCACAACGTACCACTTCAAGTAACACCTGCCCTTTCGTCGGAATGAGTTCAAGTGAATCTTCAAGTTGTAGCTGTGCATTATGACAAACTAGAGATTTCATAGGATGCTTTCCTTTTTTGTTTTATTCCCATTGTTTAACTGTAGCACTTTGATCTATTACAAAGGCTAGCAAACAACATACGACCCAATCCTGACAAGGATGATTGTCAAAAACTATGACCTAAATATCTATATATCGCAGCAATTAAGTCAGCACTACAAGATTATAACTTCACTTTTCCGCGTATGCTGGAAACGCCTCGCAGCAACACTGAAAATGAAAAAAGCTAAGATATTTCTACCTTAGCTCCAGTAAATTATAGTTTACTTCCAAGTTTGACGAATCAAATCCACCGCTTTTTCAGCAATCATCACCGTTGGCGCATTGGTATTACCATTTACGACGGTTGGCATAATCGACGCATCAACCACACGCAAACCTTGGACACCATACACTTTCAGTTCAGGATCAACCACGGCCATATCATCCACGCCCATTTTACAACTGCCGACTGGGTGATACACCGTGTCAACACGTTGGCGTAAAATCTCACGAATTTCATCATCAGACTGCACATTGGCTGTAAACATATCTTCTTTAATTTTTTCACTTAAAGCAGGTGCATTCATTAACTTTTGCGTGACTTTATAACCATCAACCATATCCTGAAGATCTTGTTCATCCTCTAAGAATTTAAAATCAATGAGCAATGGATCATCGGCATTTTTACCACTGAGTTTAACTGAACCACGTGCACGCGGATTCAACAAACACACATGGCATGAAATACCATGACCTGTATGCATGGTTCGAGCATGGTTATCCACCACTGCAATCACGAAATGCAACTGTAGGTTCGGCTTATCTAGCTCAGGACGACTTTTTAAGAAACCACCACATTCTGCATAATTAGTGGTGATCAAACCACGGCGCTCTTTACGATAACGCCCTATTTGCTTCACTAAATCGACACTACCACCAACCGAAACCCCAAATGTTCCATCCATTTGCTTAGTTTTATACGCGAAAATAAAATCTGGATGGTCATGCAAGTTTTCACCAACACCCGCTAAATCTTTAACAACAGGAATCCCATGTTTTTCTAATTCTTGGCGTGGTCCAATACCTGAAAGCATTAATATTTGCGGTGACTGAAAAGCACCAGCAGATAATAAGACCTCTTTATTTACCTGAATCGTTAAATGTTGACCTTTGTGTTTATATTCAACACCGACAGCCCGATCATTTTCAATGACGATCTTCGAAACACTTGCTTGAGTCACGACATGTAAATTTGGGCGCTTACCTAGATGCGGAACTAAGTAGCCTCGCGCCGTACTCCAGCGCTCACCATTCTTTTGAGTAACTTGATAAACACCTAAGCCTTCTTGCTCAGCACCATTAAAGTCATCATTCAATGGATAACCCACCTGCTTAGCGGCCTCAATAAAGGTTTTTTGGTATGGATTATCTGAACGTAGCTCACTGACATTTAACGGGCCATGTTGTCCATGATATTCATTTTTAATTCTTTCATTATGCTCAGATTTTTTAAAATAAGGGAGCACCTCATCATAAGACCACCCTGTATTTCCTAAAGCAGCCCAGTGATCATAATCATCACGATGGCCGCGAACATAAACCATCGCATTGATGGCTGAACTCCCTCCTAAACATTTTCCTCGTGGTTGATATCCTTTACGTCCATTTAGTCCTTTTTGCGGAATTGTTTCTAAAGCCCAATTATTTATTTTTGTTGGAATACTAATTACGGCAGCGGCAGGTGTATTTACCAGCCAACTATTTCCATCACCACCAGCTTCCAAAAGGCAAACTGAAACATTTGGGTTTTCAGACAATCGCCCAGCCAGTACACAACCAGCTGAGCCGCCACCAATCACTACAAAATCAAATGCTGTTTGTGTCATTTCTTTCCCTGTTATTTTCTTTATAAAAGTTAAAGCATTATGCCTAAGATATCTTATAAACAAACGATCGCCTGTCTAACAGATGTAAATAATTAAAATTAGCTTTTGCAACTCAAAATCTCAATAGCTAAATGCAGCATCCCCTTTGCCATAATTCATCAATCTACAAAAATATCCAAAACTTTTATATGCTTTCATTTATTAAATCTAAATACGATTCTTCAAAACATAGAAAATCGTTTTGGTCATCTCAGCAAAATGTAAAATATTCTAATTGCATTAAGATCCATTCAATTATTTTTAGTGAAAAATCCACTTTTGTTAAATATTGTTAATTTGATACATATCAGTTACATTTAAATCATGTATAGATTCAGCAATAAAGATGTCTCAATCAACTCTAAATCAGTACTACGATGAATTAATTGATTTAATTTATAAAATTCTAGATACACCTGAGAACTGGGTTCATTTTGGACAACGTTTAACTCAGATTTTGGATGCGACCTATATTCAAGTTCAAGCACTAGATGTCTGTAATCAAGCGATTTCCTTTAGTGCAGGTGGCGGTCGATTAAATGATGTTGACCGTGTAGCATCTGATCTTGCTTATTTACATTATCCAGTTGATTCAGATCCTCGCTGGGAATATTTCTTACAACTTAGCTTAGAAGATCAGCATAAATGGTATCAATGTCATCACCATATTGATCATGCCTTTGTTGAACAGTCCAAGCTATATCAGCAAGTGTTACTGCCTTTTGATTTACGCTATGTTGCCGTGAAAGCATTGGTATTAGATGAGCAGCTTTGTATTGCCTTCATTATTCATACATCAGAAAAACAACAGCCCCTACAAAATGAAAAAATTGACTTCTTAAATCGCTTGCTTCCGCATTTGGAACGCGTCCTCAAAACTCAACGCCAACTATATAAATTTTCTACCGATAGTATTGTGGGTTATTCATTGATAAATAAGCTGCATCAGCCGATCGTATTGCTTAACTTATCTGGAGGTGTGGTTCATTACAATACTGCGGTTTCAACACTATTAGAAAAAACCAATCTCATTCAACTGCAGAATAATCAAATCTACTTAGATCAACCTTATCAACAGCAATTAAAAGATAATCTCCGCGAAATCGAAGCACTTTTTAGGCAACAAACATTTGATAATGAATTACTTCAAGACGGCGGTATAAAAATACAGTCAGAAAGTGGTGAAACACTGTATATCTTTGCCAGCCTACTTGCGACTGAGCAAGAGTTAAAAGCTTTTGGCATTCGTCCTCTAGTGATGCTCACTTTATTTCATCCTGAACATTCAATCTCTGTAGATATTCAACTATTAAGCTCTGTGTTCAAATTTACACCTGCCGAGTGTAAAGTCGCACTAAGTCTCTTAGACGGTTTTTCAACTAAAGAAATTGCACAGAAAAATAAAGTGCGTGCAGATACTGTCAAAAAGCAAATACAGTCAATTTATAGAAAAACATCAACACACAAACAATCTGAACTGGTGAAGATTCTTCTTAACTTCCCGAAAGCGATCTAGTTTTGTTGCTGATAAATACGTTCTATTACGGAGAAAATTTAACAAAAATGTGCTTAAGCATTCATATTTCTATATTCATTATAAATCATGATTAAACCGCCAATCACAATAAACATAAGTCCCAATAGCTTTAAACCATCTACTTTTTTTACTTGCATCCCAAGAAAGCCTGTACTGTCGACAAGTGTGGCAAACAGCATCTGACCTAAAAATACCCAGAGTAAGGTATTAGTTGCACCAATTTTAGGAGCAGCAAGGAACATACATAAAATATAGAGTGAACCTAAAAGACCAGGCAACCACATCCACCAAGAGGCTTGCTGATATAAAGACGGCTTAACACTTCCATCAATCATCAATGCAATGATCAATGAAGCCACCGCTCCACCCACATAAAGCACAAGTGTTGATTGTATTTGTGAAGCACCGCTGGCATTACGAAAGGCACTCACCATTGCCAATTGTAGAGGAACGATTAAACCACCTAAAATACTAATCAATACATAGCTGATATTATGCATTCGCGACCTCTCTTTTTATTGTTTAAATCAACTGTTTGAATCTTTATTAAAGTTTTGTACTCCTATACTTATCACTTAAAACCGCTGAAATGCAAACGATCTATTTTTCTTATATTTTTGATAGACATATATTTAGTGGCTAAAAATTAAAATTTAGTCGTGATTTTTTATTAAATCATTCAGATATTTAACTTAGTAATCCTTAATATAAAATTAGATAAAATAAAGAGTATGGATAGAACTTTTTAAATGAATATAGCTATGAGAATATTAAAATTTAGATATAAAAAAACCGCTAACTTAGCGGTAATTTATCTCATCTTTAAGATGATGGTCGGAGCAGTAGGATTCGAACCTACGACCCCCTGGTCCCAAACCAGGTGCACTACCAGGCTGTGCTATGCTCCGTTTGTGGGGTGAATGACGGGATTCGAACCCGCGACAACCGGAATCACAATCCGGGGCTCTACCAACTGAGCTACATCCACCATCAACATTTAGTTCTATGTACCAAGCGACCAAATGGCGCGCCTGACAGGATTCGAACCTGTGACCATCCGCTTAGAAGGCGGATGCTCTATCCAACTGAGCTACAGGCGCATAACGATGATATTAATATCAAGCGATACTTCGCCGATCTTAAAACAATGTTTTGCAACATTATTTTAAATGGTCGGAGCAGTAGGATTCGAACCTACGACCCCCTGGTCCCAAACCAGGTGCACTACCAGGCTGTGCTATGCTCCGATTTTTCTCAGCTTTTATTGTATCGCACATCGTGCGGTACGGTGTGCATTCTAGGCGCGACGCCCTAGAACGTCAACACCTATTTTTCAAAAATGTAATAAATCCTTATCAAATGTATATTTAACAAACACCTTGGCGTTTTTTAACGCTTTAATGAAGCACTAAAGTTCAACATTCGATCTAATGGTAATTTAGCTCGCTCAGCTAAAGCAGGATCAACGTGTATTTCTTGATCACTATGTTGTAGTACATGCAAAATACCATCGAGTTCGTTCATTGCCATCCACGGACAATGTGCACATGAACGACAGGTTGCCCCCTCACCTGCAGTTGGAGCTTCAAATAATTCTTTATCCGGCGCTGCTTGCTGCATTTTGTAGAAAATACCACGATCAGTTGCCACAATCATTTGTTTATGCGGCAAGGTCTGTGCTGCTTTAATCAGCTGCGATGTGCTTCCCACCGCATCAGCAATATCAACCACAGATTCAGGTGACTCTGGATGTACCAAAACAGCTGCATCTGGATAAAGTGCCTTCATTTGTGCAATACCACGGGCACGGAATTCTTCATGCACGATACAAGCACCATCCCACAGCAACATGTCAGCGCCTGTTTTCTTTTGAATATAGCGACCTAAGTGTTGATCTGGTGCCCAAATAATTTTCTCACCTAAGCTATCCAAATGCTCAATGATTTCTACAGCACAGCTAGATGTAACCACCCAATCTGCGCGTGCTTTCACCGCAGCTGAGGTATTTGCATAAACCACAACAGTATGGTCGGGATGCTGATCACAAAATGCTGTGAACTCATCGACTGGACAACCTAAATCCAAAGAACAGGTTGCCTCTAATGTCGGCATTAATACTGTTTTCTCAGGAGATAAAATTTTTGCAGTTTCGCCCATAAACTTTACTCCAGCAACCACAAGGGTTGAAGCAGCATGATCACGACCAAAACGTGCCATCTCTAATGAGTCAGAAACACAACCACCCGTAAGCTCTGCAAGCTCTTGCACATCAGGATCACAGTAATAGTGCGCCACAAGTACAGCATCTCGTTTTTTGAGCTCTGCTGCGATCTGCGCAAACTTCTCTTGTTTCACTTCTGGGCTAAGGCTATTGTCCTTAGGCTCGCCCAAACGATCTAAATGCGCTTGCACAATATTTTTGGCTTCGTTCGCAATTAAATTCGCATCATTCATAAAACGTCTTCTCTATCCTGCGTGCTTGCATCACTGCAAACTTATAACGTGGGTATGGTGATC
Organism: Acinetobacter sp. YQ_14; assembly: GCF_043102985.1. NCBI lineage: Bacteria > Pseudomonadati > Pseudomonadota > Gammaproteobacteria > Moraxellales > Moraxellaceae > Acinetobacter > Acinetobacter sp. YQ_14. Next base: position 172,247 of record NZ_JBICJJ010000019.1, read on the forward strand.
ATTCGAGGTCAATCACATCGTCCACAAATAGGCAATATAAAAAAGCCCCACTGTGGAGGCTTTTATTATAACGCAAATTTACGAGCGATAATCGGCATTAATTTTGACGTAGTCGTAAGAAAAGTCACAGGTATAGACCGTATCCGTTGCTGAACCGCGACCTAGATCGATACGAATGCTAATTTCTTTTTTCGCCATGACAGCGGCACCAGCTTCTTCGGTATAGTCTGGATTTGCACCACCATCTAAGCAAATTTGCACATCGCCTAACCAAACCTGTACTTTACTGCTATCTAAATTCGGTACACCAGCCTTTCCAATCGCCATGACAATACGGCCCCAGTTTGGATCTGACGCAAATAATGCCGTTTTGATGAGTGGAGACTCTGCAACACTATAAGCCACATCACAACATTCTTGCGTATTTGCACCACCATCAACCTGTACGGTAATGAATTTTGTTGCCCCCTCACCATCACGTACAATCAACTGTGCAAGACGATCCATAATACGCGACAACACTTCAAGCACTTTTTGATAACGTGCGTCATCTTGATGTTGAATTTCAGCCCCGCCAGCAAGACCTGTCGCAATAAAGATACACGAGTCATTTGTCGATGTATCACCATCAATGGTGATGCGATTAAATGAATGCTCAACGGTTGTTTTTAATAGCTGCTCAACCATTTCTTTCGCAATTGGTGCATCTGTTGCCACAAAACTCAACATGGTCGCCATATTCGGGCGAATCATGCCAGCCCCTTTACTAATACCAGTCATGGTATAAGTCACACCATCCAGTTCAAACTGTTCAGATGCACCTTTTGGTGTGGTATCTGTGGTCATGATGCCTGATGCAGCGTCCGCCCAACGATCAGCATTTAAATCATTTAACGCAGGTTGAATGCCTTGTACTAAACGATCAATTGGTAATTGCTCACCAATCACACCTGTTGAAAAAGGTAAAATCTGATTGGCTTGAACACCAGTTAACTCAGCTAACTTCGCACAAGTCGCTTCTGCATTTTGATAGCCTATAGCACCAGTCGCCGCATTGGCATTGCCTGTATTAATGATCAAGTAACGTGGCGTGTTCTCAGTTAAATGTTTCTTACTAAGTAAAACAGGCGCAGCAGCAAATGCGCTTTGGGTAAATACCCCTGCTACATTTGAACCTTCAGCAAATTCAAAAATAACTAAATCTCGTCGATTTGGATAACGCACATACGCCTCAGTTGAGCCAATTTTTACACCCTGCACCACATGCATAAGTGGCATTGTTACGTCACCAACAGCCATTTTTAAACTTCCTTTCAACTTGTTATGAAAAAGAAAATGAATATATACCATACCCTACATATGAGACTCGGACAGGTTATCTACAACCTGCGTAGTATCTGTAATATCTCGTTTCTGCGATAGATAAAAACAAATGCCACAAGTGAACAGGTTTTGTAGATGAGAATGCCTTTGGTTACTTTGGGCGAAACCAAAGTAACTCGAACCGAAGGTTATTCCTATAATTGAATTACGCTAGACAAGATACCGCCTTTTCAGTAATTTATTTACAGTTCAAGTCATAAAATATGTTATTCATATCTGATTTGGTAGCTTATTCCAAAAAGAAGTGAAAATCGAGTATTAACAATACAGATTACAGAGTTTGGCTTTGCTCCAAACTCAATAAAATCTGCTTCTTATCCAAACCACCTGCAAAACCCACCAACGCCCCAGTCGAACCAATCACCCGATGACACGGCGCAATAATCGAAATCGGATTCTTCCCATTGGCAGCACCCACCGCACGCACTGCTTTTTGATTCCCCAACTGAACGGCAATCTCTTTATAACTACGCGTTTCCCCAAAAGGAATCGTCAATAGTGCCTGCCAAACCTGTTGCTGAAATGCTGTGCCTTGAAAATCCAATGGCAAATCAAATTGCTGACGCTGTCCTAAAAAATATTCTTCAAGTTGTTGTTTTACCTTTAACAATATTGGATGCTGAACATTCTCAACCAACTCAGCAAGCCGAACACGCTTATGATCTTCATTGTCCCACATCACAGCAACCAAGGCTTGATCATGTGCAACCAGTTTTAATGCACCCACAGGAGAATCCATGTACATATATACCAGTTGCATCACACTCTCCTTAGAACATTAATTTGATGACAATTTCATCAGCATTAAACCCGATACGATCAAAACTGCTGCGATCATTCGCATTGCCGTCATCGGCTCATTCAATACCACAATTCCCACAATAAACGATCCAATTGCACCAATCCCTGTCCAAATGGTATACGCTGTTCCAAGAGGTAAAGTCCGCATGGAAATCGACAAAAGGACCACACTTAATATCATGAAAATGATCGTGATAATACTTGGTGTTAAACGAGTGAAACCTTCGGATAGCTTCATCGAATATGCCCAAATGACTTCAAACACACCTGCTAAAATTAAAATCGCCCAAGCCATTTTTTACTCACACTTTAAATGGTTGGGTCGTCCCAACATCAAACCAATCAAAGGGGTCGTCCCCTTCGGCTTCAAAGTGTAATTCAAATCTTTTTAAATATGTGAATTGTTATGTATCCAAACAATCTAACCCACTGAAAATAAAATATATTGATCAATTGTATTATTGCCAAACAATGCTATCTACACGCATTAATTCACATGCACCATTTCCCGTATCTTCTCTTGATAAAGAACTTTTCCAACGCCAACCATCTTTTGCCTGAATTTCAATTAAAGAACCTTTGAGATACACGAGATCATCTTTCTTTAATTTCTTCATTTGTTTAGCAATAGAAGCATCGGCGGGTACTAAATGCATATTGGCGCTATGCGTTGCAATTTCCCGTAATGGAATCGGAGGTTCATGATCCACACGCCAATAATACCAACGATTGCTCTGTGAAATATCAATTTCCTTATAGACTTGGGGATTCGCCATATCATCCCATCCAACAGCGATATCCATCGGCGAATACTCAGCTTCGCGCCCAAAGTTATAATCTTCTCTCGAAAGCACTCTAAATGAACCTTCATAATTTTGTAAATTAACAACTTGAACATCTTGATGGGTCGTAAGTTGACTGATATCTGGCGTTGGTTTTATCAGTTTTGTCCAAACTAACCAAGCCAGAGCCAAACCTAACACACCATACATCCATCTCGGCATTCCATTAATCCTTTTTCTTTTGCAAGGCTTCTATCCTGAGCCTAAACCACGTAAAAATAGCGTAAAAAAACTTCTGAAAAACATGAAGCAAATGATACTGAGAACCCTCATGTTGTGGCATAGAATCAAATGAATCCGACTTTTGGATAAACACTTCCACAGGTTCATAATGAGGCATCGTTTGCTGTAACTCAGCACCTAAACTCAAATATTCCAATGCTGTAGTCACACTTTCTATCTCTTGCTGATGATATAACACCAAATGACGGGCATCTAAATCGATACTATGTTCAATCAACAGCTCAGAAAATGGTAACAATGCCTTCCTGACTCTTTGTACTTCCACCATACTGCTCATATGTGGAATGTAATAAAAACTGACATTCATACTGCCATCAGTTGGTATCAGCTCTAACTGGGAAGAAGTTACGGCTTGAGACTTTTCTCTTGGCTTAGCCGTTTGGATTGATTTTTCTGTTATTTGATTGTCTTGTTGTTCTAAAGCCATTTATGCACCATGAATGACTCAAAAAAGATACTGCTAGTATAAACTAACAGTATCTCAGAAACGTGACATTTTAGACAAAGTATCAGAACTTTAGCGTAAAGCCTGCGCCGTATAGCCAACCTTTTTCACTGTCAGAACCTTCCTGCCAAAGCGTTTTATCAGCACCTTTATGGTATGCATAAGCAATATCAATAAATGGCATGATCTTTTTATTGATTTCATAGCGTGTTTGCACGCCAGCCTGAAGCTTTGATAGACCTGTTTTCTGTGCGTATTTTGATTTATCACTCAGCACAAGATCAGCTTGCAAATATGGCTGAGCAATCAACTTTTGCGTAAATAAAAAATCACGACTGGTATCCAAACTTAATTGCCAACGTTGATCTTGGCCAGCATACAAATAAGCTTCTGTCTCAAAGAAATAAGGCGCTAGACCATGTAAGCCAAATACTGCGCTCCACTGATTTTTATCTAAACTTTGCTCAGGCATATATTGATAACGAACACCTGCTTGTACATCCCAGAAGTCTGCAATATTACGGCTGTATAATGCCATCGTTTCTGTATCTGCTTTTTCAGATTCAGCTTTTTCTACATGTGCCTTAATGAAAATCTTATTTTCATCTGAGCCAATCCATGTTTTAAGCTCTGTACTCGCTCTACCTCGTCCATGCTCATCTAAAGTCCAAGCATTTTCTAAAGTCGTGGCTTGATAAATCTGACCACCATGCTCACGGCGGTGATCATGTGCATAATGTACGGCATCCGTTGGAGCTGCCTTTACTGTTTGATGTTGTGAATGATCTATTAGTGATGCTTCATTCATTGATGTCATCTGATGAGCTGAATGATCCATTTCCGTCATTTGATGTGATTCATAAGCAAAGGTGATTGCGCTTGATGTAGACACAACACTGCCAATCAATAACAACTTTAGCATTTTATTCACCTCGGGAGATTGCTTAGTGATGTGCATGGCGTGCTCCTTCTGATGGTGCTGTTGCATTGGGTTGATTCACTGTTTTTGAATCATCCACATTTGCCACAATCAATTTATTCATCATGCCTGCGGACATGTGATACAACAAATGACAATGGATTGCCCATTCACCTAACTCATCAGCAGTTAACAATGCAGTCACCGTTTGTCCCGGTGGAACGACAACAGTGTGTTTATTTGGCATATCAATCGCAGCTTGACCATTTTCTAACTGCATAAACATGCCATGCAGGTGCATTGGATGCGCCATCATACTGTCATTAATAAATTTCAGTCGAATACGCTCTCCAAATTTCACTTGTAATGGCTCGGCATCGCTAAACTTTTTACCATTCATGGTCCACATATAGCGTTCCATATTCCCACCAAGACGAATGACCAATTCTCTTTCTGCTGGACGTGTATCAGGCTGCGGTGTTAATGATTTTAGATCAGCATATTGCAATGCTTTATGACCTATTGGCGTGGATGCATTCGCCCAACCTTGAACAGATTCAGCCTTCACATTTTCATGCTGAGAACTCATCTGTTGCTGATGCATATCATTCATTTTGCCCATCCCCATAGAATCATGGGAAGAGTGATCCATGTCTGACATTTTCATTGCAGTATGGTCTGAATGATCAGTACTGATTGGTTTATGAGCAGCATGATCCATATCTTTCATATCCATCTGTGCATGTGTACCATGATCCATGCCCATATCTTGCATCGTCAATAATGCACGTGGTCGCGCTTTTGGCATCTCAATCTTAGCTGGTGGAGCGACAGCATCATTCTGTAGTGACGCAATTGCAAAACCACTACGATCAATCGACTCTGCTTCAATTTGATAATGTGCTTGCTTTGGCTCTACTATCACATCATATGTTTCAGCCGCACCTATACGAAACTCATCTACTGCAACAGGCTGTACAGGTTGACCATCTGCACTGACCACCGTCATTTGCAAATTTGGGATCCGTACATCAAAAAATGACATTGCAGATGCATTAATAAAACGTAAGCGGACTTTTTCACCTGTATTAAATGCACCTGTCCAGTTTTGCTGCGGAGTTTTTCCATTGACTAGAAAGGTATAACCTGTGACATCCGATAAATCGGTTTTGAGCATCCGCATCTGATTCCACATCGAACGATCCTGCCACGTTGCTTTCAAACCTTTTTGTTTGACTTGTTGCCAAACATCACCCACCGTTTCACGTTGATTTTGATAGTATTCAGCAGATTTTTTCAAATTCGCCATGATTTGATCACTATCAGTTTCATGAAAGTCAGACAGCATCACCACATAGTCACGATCTGCTTTTTCATATTGAGCGACAGGCTGCTTACCTTTCGGATAAATGACTAAAGCGCCATATAAACCATCTTGTTCTTGACCTTTACTATGTGCGTGATACCAGTAGGTTCCGTTTTGACGGACTTTAAAGCGATATTCAAAGCTACCATTTGGTTTTATCCCTTTGAAACCATTAAAACCAGGCACACCATCCATCAATCCGGGTAACAGCAAGCCATGCCAGTGTAATGAGGTATCTTGATCTTTTAATTGATTATGCACATGAATAACCGCCTCATCCCCCTCTTCAAACTCAAGTAATGGAGCAATGAATTTGCCATTCACCGTCATGCGTTTGACAGATCTCCCTGTGATATTGACCATGCCCTGATCAATATTCAAATGATATTCTTTAATCGCTGCCCAACTCGCAGGCGCAAACAATAAGCTGAAGCTAGCAATTACACCAGCATAAATTTTTGCAGACATTTTATTTTCCCAATCTGTATGAATTGACTTTTAGGAGAGAACAATCTCCCCCAGCCCCTCTTATCTAAGAGAGGTAACTCAAATGCAGATTAGGCTTTTGGAGGGCGTAAAATTTCTTGCCAATATCCAGCAAGATGACGAGCTTGGTAATCCGTATTTGTACGATGATTTAACTCAAAAATAGAAGTCAAAGATAAAGTCGGCACCTGTTGATCTAGTGCTAAATTAACATTTTGACAATGCGATGGCTGATTACAATCTTGACAATGCTGATCATCTGACATGTTGTCACCATGACATTTCACCATCATTTGAGCATCGACATGAGACATCGGCATGTGATGATGTTGATCTGTCTTTGCTTGATCATGACAAGGCATCTGCTGTGACATGACCTCCATTTGCTCATCAGCTTGAATGGTATGAACTGCTGCAACAGCCGCACTACTTCCCCCGATGAAAAATATCATCAGGAATACAAACCATATATGTTTGTACTTTGGTTGAAGTTGCACGAGGTGTTCCTTATTCACAATAAACAGATCAATTTAATGCTCATAGCATAATTTCTTTTCAAGTTACGCACAATCCACATTATGTTGTTCGCAGGTTCTATTGCTCTATTTTAGTTCAAAGCTGCTGTTTAAATATTCAAAATTAACTTTTATAAAAAATGAGTAAAATAAGAGCAAAATAAATAATTTAGCGCACAAAAAAAGGACATTTTGCTGTCCTTTTTTCATCAATGTGCTGCCAATATAAACAATTGAAATCATTTTGTTTAATTTAACAACACCTTATCCACCTGGTTATCAACACGGTTATCCACCCAGTTATAAACAAAGTTATCCACAACCTTGTGTGAAAAATAGGATAAAGATACTAAATTTGTTTTGCACCAACTTTGGCTAGCTCTGCACGCATTTGGTCAATTACAGTTTTATAATCAGGTTGACCAAAAATCGCAGATCCTGCAACAAACATATCTGCACCAGCTTCAGCAATTTCCCTAATATTCGCTGGTCCGACACCACCATCAACCTCTAAACGAATATCACGACCACTTGCATCAATAATTTGACGTGCTTGACGCAGCTTTTCCAAGGTCATTGGAATAAATTTTTGCCCGCCAAACCCAGGGTTTACACTCATCAATAAAATTTGATCAACTTTATCAAGTACATAATCAAGATAATGTAATGGTGTTGCAGGGTTAAATACTAGACCTGCTTTCGCACCTCCAGACTTGATCAACTGAAGCGAGCGGTCAATATGATCTGTTGCTTCTGGGTGAAAAGTAATAATGTCAGCCCCAGCTTCCAAGAAATCACCAATCATACGATCAACTGGTGAAACCATTAAATGCACATCAATCGGTGCTTTGATACCATAATTTTTAAGCGCCTTACAGATGCCTGCACCAAAGGTTAAATTCGGTACGTAATGATTATCCATCACATCAAAATGTACAACGTCTGCACCTGCATCTAAAACCTTTTCTACATCTTCACCTAAACGAGCAAAATCAGCAGATAAAATAGAAGGAGCAATTAAATAAGGCTTGGACATGGAAGACCTGGCAAACTTTGAAAAAATGATAAATGAATTATAGCAAATTCATTTACTTTAGGGCTGTTACAAAGACACGATTACCACATTGCAAACTTGCAACAGCTCGTTGCATGAATGCTGTTTTTAACCCTGACTGATTTTGCTATTTTTAATCAGTGAAAATCAGAAGATGAAGTTTAGATATGAATAGTACGACACAGATTACAACTCAAGAAGGTAAGCGCATTAGCAAACGGCTCATCAATCATTGGAAGCACAAATTCGAAGTTGCTGAGACCGAAACTGACTCAAAAATTTTTATGCCTACCGCAACCGTTACATTGACACCACAACAGCAATATCTAAGTGTATTGATTGAAAATCAGCAAGATGATGTTCAACACCTAGAGCAAGTCGTGATTGATCATTTAAACCGCATGGCTCAACAAGAGTTCAATGTTGAATGGACACACAATTAAAAAGAAGCTCATAAGAGCTTCTTTTTCTTTTAAGCATTCACTTTTTCTAATTGAATGGCATGAAATTGCAAGTGATCATCTACAAAACTTTGGATAAAGTAATAGCCGTGATCATATCCTTTGTGTAAACGTAAGGTGAGTGGCTGACCAGCATCTAAGCAGGCTTGCTTGAATTTTTCTGGATTGAGTTGACTATAGAACTGATCATCGACCCCTTGATCAATTAAAATTTCTTCAAAAATGCAGCCTTTCTGTTGAACTAATGCCAATGCATCATGCGCTAACCATTGCTGCTGATCATTACCTAAATACTGACCAAATGCTTTCTCCCCCCAAGGACAAATACTCGGTGCACAGATTGGAGCAAAAGCAGATACAGATTTAAATTGTTCAGGATATTTAAATGCTAACGTTAATGCGCCATGACCACCCATCGAATGACCAAAAATCCCGATTTGATTTTCAATGATTGGGAGTTCTTGCAAGACATGGGCATATAGCTCATCAACAATATAAGACTCCATTTGATAATGTTCAGCCCAAGGTTGTTGAGTCGCATTAATATAAAAACCAGCACCCTGCCCAATATCCCAATGATCACCTTGCGCAACATTTTCACCACGCGGAGAAGTATCAGGGGTAATCAAAATAAGGCTAAGACGAGCAGCCATACGTTGCGCATGTGCTTTGATTGCAAACGTTTCCTCTGTACAAGTCAAACCTGCAAGATAAAACAATGCTGAACACGGCTTTCCTTCTAAAGCAGCAGGAGGTAAATAAACACCGATTTTACTCACCCCTTTAAGATGCTGAGAGTCAATTTGATAAATTCGTTGTTCTCCCTCAAAACAACGATTTTTTTGCAATAGTTGCATGCTCATTATCCTGTGGTTTTGTAATATCTGTTGTTGTCATATTTTGTTGTGGAAATAAATATGGCTCAAGTTGTGGCAACATCAACTCCATATTTCGTCCGATTGACCATTGTGGTTCTGAAGGCTCAAAGCCTTGTGATGTTTCCCATTTAGTGACCGTCTGCTTTGCTTGATCGAATGCTGTTTTCATTGAAGACTGTTCACGCATTGCTAAATCAAAGAAAGCACGACCAAAATAGGTATAATCCGCTTCATTATTACAACCAAAAGACGTCTTATCTGCTGCAGAAGCTGTAATAATCAAAGTTTCAGGCGACTGTAATGCAGGAATGAAACTTCCTGAATAACATGCAGAGATCACAATAACACGCCAACGGATACCTGACTTATCCAACGTCTCCCGCAGCCATTTCGGATCAACTTGACCGAGATTTAGCGGAGCATTTTCAATTTCAAAATGATTTCGTTCCCCATGTGATGTCATATAGAGAAATAAAACATCACTGTCTCGATTCATTTGCTGACCAATACGTCGTAACGCCAGTTCTATACTGGTTTTTGAAGCAATTGGCACTTCCAAACGAGTCGCAGGATTATTGATCAACATGATAGAACGACCAAATGTTCCAAAACGCGTATCAAATTGTTCTCTTATACGCTCAATTTCTGATTTAAATACATCCACATAACTATCACCCGCGACACCAAGGAAATACCAATGACTTTGTGCAATATCGCCATATTGAACTTGATCTAATGCTTTATCGAGCAAATAGCTTTGTGCATAAAAAGCATCTTCTGCAAATGTTGGTGGTGTTTCTTCTACCTTCCAAATCGGCTGGTCTTTTACCGAAAGCTGCCAAACCACCATGGTTGCGATCGTTGCGACAAAGACTAAAGCACGCTCCCACCAAGGCCAATTCAAAGCACGGGAAAAAACCCAAATAACCGCTAAACTTTGCCAAACAAAAAGTCCGACAAAGAGTGGTGGTAGAAAACCATTGTAGATACTATCAGGGATAAAATTGAGGTAACCATTCGATCCTAAATACTGGATCAAACATTGTAGTAAGAGAATATTTGTATCGAGGACCAACCATAACAATGCAGGTACAAGCATTAATCTTGGCTGGTTCATACGTTGAGATAAGAAAATCCCAACAATCAAAGCAATAAAAGGCCAAAGCGCGTAGCCAATCAGACCTTGAGAGTTAAAATCTCCCATTTGCCCTGCGACTAACCAACTATAGAGTGAGTTAGTACAACCTCCTAAAATACCCCACAAAATCAGTTGAGTAATCGAAGGATGAACCACTTGTAAGGAACGACGAGACCCTAGAAACAACCACATTCCAGCAATTTGGTTACTTTTAAAATCATGCCAGATATTAATGGAGGGTTTGAGGTCTATCATAAAATTCTTCGGGAGTTTCTCTTTTCAAGCCTAAACTGAAAATATGCCAAACGTTACAGAATGAACATCACTTTTCCAAAAACATGCTATGCGCTGCACTAGTGTAAACTTGACAAGAATTTTTTAGCAATCATGCTTTTGCACTATATCACAAATCTTTACCGAGCATTGACCTAAGCTAAACAATCACTTGCGTGCGATTTCAGATTTAACCTTTTGGAAAATATGCATCAAAACGACAAGCGTCTCCTAACCACTGATGATCAGGTGTTTCCTCAGCCAAATAAACTGCATGTCGTGGGCGCTTAACAATTACTCTTTTGGCTATTTGTTTAGCTAAATCAAGTAACTGATCTCCCAAATCCATTTCTCCATCTTCGGGAAGCAATATATGCAATAGCTGCATTTGTTTTTTGACCTGTGCTTGCTTCTTAAGCGCTTGTTGGTTTTGATCACGCTGAGGAAACATTGGATCTAAATAAACGACATCGACTTGTTCATTTTGCTCGATCAATTGACTTAGATAACGATTAGAGTCCGCAAAAACAAGCTGAATTCGTTGCACTGTGGATTGCAAGAAAGAATCTTGTTCAGCCTGAACTTTGCTATATTCCAATAAAACAAACAAAATTGGATGGCGCTCGACTAACTGAACTTCAGCCCCAAGATGGGCCATCAACAAACTATCATGGCCCAATCCAGCGGTAGCATCAATTAATGTCGGCTTTTCACCTAACTGACATGCTCTTGCAATCATTTCTGATTTTAAACTTGCACGTTTTAATCTAGGAATTTCTGCGCGCCAATCAGGTTGCATTTTCATTCCATTGGCTGCGAGGCTTAAACCATCGCTATCCAATACCAAAGTCATTTCTGGGTTAAGACGTAAAAACCGAGCGTTAATTTTCTCGACAGTTTGTCCTTCAAGCTGAACATTTAACTCTGTAAAACGAGCCTGTAGTTGCTGAAACTGTACTTCATATTCAGCTTGATATCGACAAATCATTTGCATTACCAATGCACCCAACCAGTCCACCAAGTCGCTAGAATAAATAAACCAAAAATGATTCGATAATAGGCAAATGCAGTAAAGTCATGCTTCGACACATAACGAATCAACGCACGGATCACGATTAGCGCCGAAATAAAAGCAACAATAATACCGACTGCTAACACTAGCATGTCATTGCTATGTAGCTCATGACGCATCTTATACATGTCGAGCAAACCGGCACCCATCAGTACAGGAATACCCAAAAAGAATGAGAACTCAGCTGCCGCTTTACGCGAAACGCCCAAAAACAACGATCCAATAATTGTTGAGCCGGAACGAGACGTTCCTGGAAACAAAGCTAAACATTGAATCAAACCAATCAAGGTTGCTTGTTTAAAGGTTAGATCATCGACTTCTTGAGTTACAATCTGATGCTGACGGCGTTCAGCCCACAGAATAATAAAACCACCCACAATCAAAGCAATTGCAACTGTAATCGCATTAAATAAATATGCCTTGACCACATCACCGAAAGTCAAACCAATGATCACAATTGGAATCGATGCAATGATTAAATTCAGACTTAAACGACGACCTTGCTCCTGCCCTTTTAATGCACCAATCAAAGCACCCCAAAGCTTTCCCCAGTACTCATAAATAACCGCAGCAATCGCACCAATCTGTACAGCTACAGCAAACATATCTCGTTTTTCTACTGTCCAAAAATCGAGAAGTTGTCCAGCTAAAATCAAATGCCCTGTACTTGAAATTGGAAGAAATTCTGTAATCCCTTCAACCAACCCCATAATCGCTGCTTTAAAAAGCAATAAAAGATCCATAGTTAACCTTAATTTGACTTACCTTGTTCTGGAATTTTTTTCCACGCATCATCACGCAAATAAACTGGCAAAGCATGCTCCGCATCTACCCAATCTTGTTGAACTGCGCGCATACGTGCAATCGTCGCAATATCTTTGGCTGTTGCCTGAATTTTTATTACAGATGATATTTGAATGGAAATATTTGGAGAGTCTATGTGCTCAGGCTTAATTAATTCTGAACCAGATCCAACTGGTTTATACTTGCAATAAGTAGTCGCTTGTTCATAATTTAATAATTTTTCTTCATCTATAGCCTGCATGATGCCATGTTCATCCATGCAAAAGTTAGCGATATAAACTTCTTGCATACGCGCATCTAAAACTGCCGTTACCTGCTGCAAACCTGTTAAACGATATGCCGCTTGTGCCAAGGCTTGTAAACTTGAAACTGGTATCACAGGTAAGTCTTGTGACCATGCTAAGGCTTGTGTCACCGCGGCATTAATTCGCACACCGCTAAATGAACCTGGACCACGGCTAAAAGCAATTGCTGTTAAATCTGCGAGTTGAGTAGCTGTCTGTAACAATGCTTGTTCGATTAAAGGTAATATCGTTTGCGTTTGGGCTTTTGCTCGCTCATCTAGCTGAAAATAGAGTTCTTGAGAATCATCAATTAATGAAACAGAACACTGCTCATTTGCAGATTCCAATGCAAGCAACTTCATGCAAAAACCTTAACTAAAAGAGAGAAAAATCGTCGAGTATCATACTCCACTCAAAGCTGATAGGCGAGTTGTTCTGTTTTTATAGATACAAAAAAGCCAAGTACAGACTTGGCAATCCGAACATCTTTTATGAGACAGCTAGTTAGAAGCTAAATGCTTCTAACTCTAAGAAGTTTTTGTAGTGTTCAGCATAATGCAAAGCACTCAAACGCAATCTAGCAGCGCCTTGTTCATCCAAAGTTTTAACAACTTTACCTGGTGATCCCATAACCACAGAATTATCTGGAATCACCTTCCCCTCAGGAATTAAAGCGTTTGCGCCAATAATACAGTTCTTTCCTATGACCGCATTATTCAAAATAACGGCATTCATCCCAATAAGTGAATTATCACCAATCGTACAACCATGTAACATCACTTTATGGCCAACGGTAACATATTCACCAATATTGAGTTCAATACCCGCATCTGTATGTAAAACAGCATTCTCTTGAATATTAGAAAAATCGCCAATACGAATCACACAATTATCTGCACGGACCACAGCACCAAACCAAATACTCACTTGTCGACCCAGTTCAGCTTGTCCAATGACCGTTGCGGTAGGCGCAACCCACCCATCCCATGGTTCATGTAAAGCTTTAGGACTCAATCCTTTGTATTTATACATCATGTCAATAACTCTATATCTAAATAAAACATTTAAAACTTAGCTAAACCAAAATTAGGAGGATTGACCAAAAAAGGCCATTTTTTCTGATATCCTAACCCATGCTGAAATAAAGACACTAACATCCGTGCAGTTAAGCCCCAAACAATTTCACTTTCAACTTGCATACTCGGAAAATAAATCGATTGACGAGCGAGTCGTACCTCATAGGGTAATGGCGGTGCATCAATCAGCTCTTGCAAAGGAACAAAGAATATCCGATCTATTTCGGTTGGCTGCGCAATCAAGTCAACTTGAGCTGGTATCAAGCCAACAATCGGCTTCACGGAAAGCCCACTTCGAGCACGTTGAATAGGCAAATCACCTAAAAGCTTCACATCAAAAGGATTCAATGCTGTTTCCTCTTGTGCTTCACGCAAAGCGACCACAATGTTACTGGTATCACTTGGATCTCGCTTCCCGCCAGGAAATGATACCTCACCAGCATGTTGTGATAGATGAATAGAGCGGCGTGTAAGTAAAACTTTGGGTTTCTGTTCTTGTGTAATTGCAATTAAAACTGCGGCATCTGCTTGTTGGATTCGTTTGGAAAAACGCAACCGTTGTTGTAAAAGTTCGATTAACGATTGTTCATCCATATCAAGCATCACTCTTTTTCTATTTCCCTTAATTAAACATCATAGCCGAAATTTGAACCACAATCATAGATCATGATGCGAAGTCAGAAAAATTCAGTTATGCTGAGTTATCTCTGTCGCTGATGATAATTATGAGCTTTTGCGTTGCGTGTGGACATGAAACTGAAGCAAAAATCCCATTAGGTGATCATAAAACCCGACTTGTTTGCACCAACTGCGGCAATATTCATTATGAGAATCCTAAGGTTATTTGCGGTGCTCTGGCACTTTGGGATGATAAGGTTTTACTTTGTCGCAGAGCAATCGAGCCACGTTATGGGTTGTGGACTTTACCCGCAGGCTATATGGAACTGTTCGAAACCATGGAGCAAGGTGCTGCTCGAGAAACAAGAGAGGAAGCCGAAGCTGAAGTTGAAATCGAACAACTCTACTGTACCTACAATATCCCTCGTATTGGACAAATTTATGTTCTTTTTAAAGCAAAAATTAAGGAAGGTATCTTTGGAGCAGGTGAAGAAAGCCTCGAATGCCGACTTTTTGAAGAGGATGAAATTCCTTGGACTGAGCTTGCATTTCCAAGTGTAGAGCAAACATTGAAACATTACTTTGCAGATCGTAAAGATGGACTATTTCCAGCTCATTTAGAAACCATTGGAACACGACTTGATCATACTGGATAAATAAAAAAGACCGCTTGATGCGGTCCTTTTTATGGAATGAACAATTAAGACTTTGTTTTAATAGATTTACACTCAGCAATACTTTGATCAGCCACTCTGATGCTGACCGTACCCAAATAACGTTTTGCTATAGCTCTTTCTTCATCCGTAGGAGGAGTATATTGATTTTTTACCGTATCAGTTAATTTATCGTATGCTGTAATGTAGGTAAACAATCCACGTGCATACCCATTTTCCCAATACACAGTTTCATTATCAAAATTTGATAAATTAATACCATTTGATTGTCCAGCAAGTAAGTTGTGTAAATTAATCTTTGCATTCGATATGCCACCTAAATTTGTCCCAAAATAAATACCATCCAAAGCACCTAAATTAATATTAGACAACATCATACGAACCGTTACAGAACTATCACTAGTAGCAAATCTTGTACCACCTGTTGTACCAATACGATACTGTGTTTGATCATTACTATCTGTAATTGTACCGTCAGTATTTATAGATTTGACAGTTCCACAAATACCACTCATATCAGTTGTGGTCGAGTTACTTTTAATATCTGTACGAATATCACCATTTTCATCAATGACAATACCTAAGTCGACTGCAGGAGAATTTGTGTCTTGAAATTTAAAATTCAAAGTTGCATATAAAGGAAAAATGTAATTCTGATTCAATTTAACATTTTTCTCAGTTTTAAAAATATCTTTCGACAAATAACTGACTGGGTTCAGTTTATAAATATCGATAGTTCCTTTATATGTTTGACTATCAATTGTTTGCTTCCATAAACCTAAATGACTATTATCAATAGTAACACTCTTACCCAAGCCTAAAAATTCTTTATAATAATCCTCTGTACCAACAATTGTACTATCACCCATGACTTTACCTTGATTAATAACAAGATCATCAGAAGAATTATTAGTTGAACTAAACCTCAGTGGCTGATTAGTATTTATTGTATTACTAACTGTATTTAGCCATTGGTTTTGTGCATTTAATCTAATTTTTTTAGGCTTCTCTTTTGTAGTTAAAACAATTGGGGGCTGTACAACCCCTCCGCTAATGGTTGCAGCTCCTCGCCATTGCCGACCATACCCAAAAGTATAACCTTGTCGATCTGTCAATAAAATGAAATCACCCATTGAATGTAATAAATTGCTTTGTTTTGATGAAATACAATCGGCATAGATATCTTTATTACAGCCAAAAAAACCATCTGGTAAACCAACAGCTGAAGATGTTCCTGCTCCTCCTGTTAACAAAAGTGGCTGCTCCGCAACCCACATAGCTGTCCCAGACAAGTTTATTAGTTGTTTTAATAAAGTGAAAGCCTCATCATCTGACATCTGCCCTACATTCAACCAAGGCTCTAATATTTCTTGATATTGACCACTGATAAGCTCAACAGAACTAATATCTCTCGATATGTTTGCCAATTCATCTTTCTTTTCTTGTGTTAATTCTGTTGGCTGAATATCTCCTATAACATTATCCTCGCGCTCTAGACCTAAGCTCTGAAATATTTTGACTAAGGCCATACCAACACGAACTGTATCATCACTTTGACTTACTGTTGTAGGGGGTTTGCCCACTATAGCACTAGCAATATCTATCAAACGTATACGTGGTGGAGTTGCTAATTTTATTGGGGATATATCTTTTAGTTTTACTGTACCTAAGTCGATCTTACGAGAACCCTCACCTTGAATATAAAAAGAAACCTCATCACCAACCTTACAAGCCCCAGTTACAACATTTCCATCTAGTTTTGTTGCAAAATGATTAATAGTATCTGTACTGCAATCGAAATTAAGCCCTGCAATAGGATAATCTAAAGCAAACTCTAAACAGTCTGTTGCTGTTACATCACAGCTTGTATTTTCTGTGACTCCTCCAACCCCCTTTGTTGGATCTTCATTTATCTTCGCACTCTCACCACCACAACCATTTAAAAAAATAGCTAAGGTTGATAATGCAAATGGTAATAATATTTTCCTTTTCATATTCTTTGATCCTATATCCTAATTACTTTAAAACAGAGACTCTTAGTTGCCCTTGATTAGAGAGTTCATTTTCTGGAACATCTACAGCAGATGCCAAAGGAGTCATCATCATATAATGGGCATTAGATGGTATCTTTATAACACCTTGAATAGCTGCATGTTGGAATAATGTTGCTGAGTTATTAGCACTTTTGAAACCACTCACGCCCTCTTGAATACACCCCTTATCATCCAAGAATATTATCAATGGCCAATAATAATTTGGTTTTTCATTATTAGATGCATAGGATTCTATCTGTATATATTCAGTCGAAGGATCTAGTTCAACCAACTCATATTCAAACTTTTCTTTTACTGGCTTTCTTGGCCAAAGACCAAGTTCTTTTTGGGGTTTTAACTTTTTAATAGATTTTGAATAGTTTTCAATAAAACAACGATCATTTTCAAAAGCTAAAGCTAAATCTTGAGTAGACAAACGAATATAGTTTTCAGATAAAACAATTGCTTTATCTGATTGCGGTGTCCTATTCATGATGCGATCTAACATAGAACGGCTTACACCTTTTTTCCGCTCAACCGTTTCTAATCTCCCGCTTCCATCGGGCATAACATAAAATCTTTTTTTCCCTTCTAAGTTAAACTCTTGATCTTCTAAATACTCACTATTTACGTATTCGACTCCATCAACATTTGTAACGGCTTGTACTTTAGGTTCAGATGTATTTTTGCTATTTACGGCGACTACTGCCTGTTCTTGAATTTTTTTATTATTTATATTAGATGCAGGCAATGTAATACTTTTTTCAATAATAGCTTTACTATCAAGATGATCTTTAGAGATAATTTTGTTAGCGCCATCCGAAGCAATAGGGTTCATTGGTTCATAAGTCTTCGTGCTAATGCTCTCTTCTTTGGTAACTAATGATTCATTCTGAGGCTGCTGTTTTAATACGTTTTCTTCAGTAGTTTTTTTTACAACAAACTGGTCTTTATTAGAAATGACTGGCTGGGTTGAAATATTAGACTGGTGTTCCCTATGATTTTTAGGTAAAGCCTGTTCCATTCTCTCCTCTTTTTTAGGAACAATCATTGGTCGACCATCTGGACCAATGATTGTATAGAAACCATCTGCATATAGATTGGATCCGCTCACTAAACCGATAGACATAATCAGCAAAGTGAATTTTGATCGTTGATTTCTTTTATTTTGCATTACCATCTAGTTCTATAGTTGATACCAAGCAAAGTGACTTTGGTATTAGTTTTAACATTCAGCCCTGCATAAGGATTTAATAAAATATTATCAACCCCTGTTTTATTTGAAAGGCTACTTGTATTTGCTGGAATATCATCGCGGCTACGTAAAAAACCCAACGATAGATCAAGATCCGTATCCTGATCAAAACGATAACCTATTCCCAAACCAAATAACTGTGCGTTATTAATTGGTACCATGGTATTACGCTTATCATCAGGGATAGAACTCGTACGTGGTTCATATCCAATTCTTAATTTCAAACGATCTGTTGCCGAATACTCAAAGCCGATTCCCCAACGCCATGAGGATTGGAACTTTAAAGGTAACGCTAATGAACGATCAGTTACATCTGCAGATAATAGTTTTGCAACTTTTAATAATGAAATCTGTCGATCAAATTCAAATTTAAATTTATCCCATGCTGAGAAATCAGTCCAACCAATATCAAAATTCATTTGTAAATCTGGAAATATTTTATATTTGATACCAGCTTTGAAATGTTGTGGATATTTAAAGTCCATCGCAACTAAACCAGACTCTACATTAGGAACATAACCAGGAAGCCCTAAAATTGCAGCTAAAATTTGGCCTGTTGCAGATGAGTTCAAACCAGCAATAAGCTGTTGAGGCGCAGTGGCATTGTTAATTAAGTACTTACCACGCAG
The DNA here is from genome assembly GCF_043102985.1 of Acinetobacter sp. YQ_14. NCBI lineage: Bacteria > Pseudomonadati > Pseudomonadota > Gammaproteobacteria > Moraxellales > Moraxellaceae > Acinetobacter > Acinetobacter sp. YQ_14. The sequence continues at coordinate 191,496 of NZ_JBICJJ010000019.1, forward strand.
ACGCATTTTAGCTTCACTTTGATAAACCATACCAAAACTAAAATCATCGGTAGGCTCCCAAAGCACCCCTAAATTATAACTTGGACTAAGCGATTGCTCTAACGATACATCCAGTGCACCCATCTTATTAAATGGATTCATTCCTTCCTTGGCATTACACATACCAAAAAGAAGTAAGTCAGTGATAATATCTCCATTGTCTTTAAAAGGACCACATACTACTTCGTCAACCATACGAAGTACCCCAATCATTTCATTTGGAAATCTTAAATCAGTTTTCATTGCGATCGCTTGATATGACATACCAAAAGATGCACCAATTGATAAATGATCGTTAACTTGATAACCAAATGATGGTGAAAGATATGTGATACGTTCTAAAGCAACCTGTTGTCCCATATAGTTACTAGGATTACCATCTTCTGCTCCAAAACCAGCTACCAATGGTGCGTATACTGCAGTTGCGTATGTTACTTTTGAACCAGGTGGTTTATATGCGATACCAGCAGTTGGCGCAGCTAAAGGTGAGTTTGGGCCAAGATCAACAATTTTTTTAAGTATAGGAACATAGATACTGGCATATTCAACATCACCAGAGACTGTACCTTTGAAGTCAGTACAAATGCTTGAGTCATTTTCTGGTCCATCATTACATACTAACGGATCATCTGAATAACCAAAAACGTTATACCCTGCTGGTGCAGAGTAATCTCTTTTTATAGCAAAATTTGCCAAAATACCTTGAACATCAGTCTGTAATCCATCAATTTTTGTTAATGCTGCTGGATTAAAATGAACAGCACTAATCCCTGGTGGATCAGCTGTAACTGCATTTCCCAAAGCAAGCGAGCGCAAATCGACAGATAAATCTTGACCTAATTGAGCATTTGTAATATTCGAAAGTCCTGCAACTAAAATACCAAGTGTTAAAGGACATAATTTAGGATATTTCACCATTATATCTCCTTAACGTATTTTTTTGCCGAAACCTATAATATCTAGCGGGAAGGATAAACCTAAAGATACGTCTGGGGCATCTTCTGTTAAACCTATCCCAACTGTGCCATTCACAATAGTTTCTGGCGAAACACGAACCCCTAAAGCAAATGAAAGCATTGCACTACTTTGATCTGCTGACTTATAACTTTCATCATTTTTAAAATAGAACTTAGCACCAGTATTAAAGCTTTGCTGGTAAGACATTGTCAAAGACACATCATAGTTAAATGAATAAGCAAAACCGAAGGAGAAGCCGCCACTTAAACCTGGATCAAAGCTCTCAAGCGTACGGCTACCACGTAATTGATTAAGCCCTGACTCTTTAAGGCCATAGTTAGCTGACACAGAAGTAAATAGTACTACTGGGTCTATATATTTACGTGTACTAGCACCAACACCAACAGAATAATAGCCTTTACCTGTTGATAGCTCATCAATGCCTATCTCGTATGGACTATCGCCAGTTTTAGTAGATAAGTTACCAAAAAGTACTAAAGGTAGACGGCCTTGCTTTAATGGGAATGGTTCCCAACGTGCACCAAAAGAAATATCACCTAAACCAGCAGCAGTTTTGTCTTGTAATAAATCTTTTTTAGCCATTAATGGTAAAGAAGCGGATAAAGTTACATTATCAAGAACACCATATTGCACAGTAAAAGTATTTGTTAAAGTATGGTTAGCATCTTCTTCGACACGCAAACGTGCTAATGAACTTGAGCTATCATTCGTTGCTAAGTCAATTCGACTATCTCGATAATACGTATAGTCAATATCATAATAAGATGAAAAAACACCTTTTTTTATTAAAGAATATTGGCGCTCATTTGATGTAAATACTTCTTGTAAATTTGTCTCGCCTGTCGCATCACCCTCTTTCTTCTGTAATGCATTTGCGGCTTGATTTACATCATTTCCTTCGGGATTAACGTTTGTATCAGATTGAGTATCTTGTATCTCAGTATCATTACTGTCTCCAGTTTGAACTTGTTCAACTTGAGCAACTACAGGTTGCTCTTCGGCATAAATTGTTGAAGTGATAGCGCTTAGACTCAAGGCCAGCACACTCATACTCATCCATTGATTATTCATTGTAACATCCTACTTATACATTTAATTTGCTAAATTTATTGGTTATTTACGCTTGTAATACATCCGCATATAAGTCGTAATTGGCTTATTGTAGTTTTCAGATTTAGGATCAGCATCTAAAACTCGACGCATAGTTGATGCTTTATCAGCAATACGTTCCATTTTTTGATTTGGAAACTGAATTTCAGCAAGAGCATATCTGTTTATAGTTGCGTCATCTACATGACGCATATCTGCATCTTGCAGTGCCAAAAAGTTCTTACGATACTGTTCGGGGATATCAATAATAAATAAAGTATTATTATCCCAAATCTCTTTAAAACGAGATTCATCAAAACTGATATTACCTAATGATGGATCAGCTACATACACCCTTCCATCTTTATACGCTTTGTATACTACAAAATGTTTAAAACCAGCATAAGTAATTGGAACAATCGCAGGTTGTTTTAAAGCAATTAAGTCAGAGAATTCACCGCGATACCCACCACTATTTAAACCTAAAGCAGTTACGAATCTTTTCATATCAAGCAATGAAAAGCTTCTTCGCTCAATAATACGTTGATATTCACCATATTGAAGCAAACCCGTCATAGTTTGCTGCTCAGTCAAGTTTAAACCGCCATATCCATTTAAAAGAGTAGTTAAAGCTGCTGAGCCACAACTATAGTCATAAGCTTGTCTTACAATACCTCGAAACTGATCAACCACAGCAGGTTTAATCGTCACTGCTTCATGGTGGTTTCGTGTAAATGAAGGATTTCTTGAATCTAAAGTTTCTGTATAATATACAGTCCCTTCTGGCTTTTTCTCTATCTCAAAGGCTTGCGTTGTAAAGTAATACATCAATGCAGAGCCTAAAGCAATCTCTAACATAAGTCTCTTTTCTTAACAGCGGCACTACTTGCCTTATTCATTTTATTCTTAGCGTCGATGACACTACGTCCCTGTATGTTGAAGATACCTTTTTTTATAGAAAAAAACAGCATTTTTTTAGTTTTTTTTGACGAAATGTAGCTAAATTAAGTATTACGTTAATTTTTAATAAAAATGTGAGCTCAATGTTAACCATTTAAAGTTTAATTTTATTCACGTAAATTTAATAGCATAAAAAAAGCGCACATTGTGCGCTTTTTTTATGCTTAAACTTAGTGACCAGAAATTGTAATGCGAGAGCCAGCAACATCACCAGCGCCTACGTTGTAGTAAGTTTGCATACCTTGAACTTCAACATCACCGATTGAACCAGCAGCATCACTACCTAACTTAACACTTTGAATGTAAACATCTGTTTTAGGAGTCGCTGCACCATTACCAGTAATAACTTGTAGGAATCCATTACCAGTTGTAGCAGAAGCACCGTATACACTTACTTTAGCATTTACAGTTAAATCAGTAAGTCCAGCATCAGCAACTTTAATACTACCAATACGAATTTCACCAGCGTCACGGCTTGCAGCAGCATCAGCAGTAGAGTTATCTAAAATACCTAAATTAGTAATCTCCAAACCACCCTGCATCGTGGTATTTAGTGCAATCATAGCACCTTGTGGAGCCGCACCTAATTGAATATTTGCGCTTGTAACACCTGTTTTCAATGATAAGCCAGATAAGATTGCATTGTAGTTTGTATCATCATTGCCACGACGAATACCAGGACCTGTACCAGCTGTATTAGAAGCAGAAACACCGATTTCACCGATATCAATTTGCAAACCAGATACTTGAGCTGCAACATTTAAGAAAGCAGTGTTACCACCACCTGCACCAGCATCAGTATCAATTACAATATCTGCAAGGTTATGAGAAGCTAAAAGAGACGATGCATTTGGAGAAATTACAATACCGTTAGTCTCATTTACATCTGAAGCAATACCATTGCCTTTAATAACGATTGCACCAGCGTTACCTGTACCACCAAGTGCAGCAGTAGCTAAACCATCGTTATCGTGAATTAATACTTTTTCGATTTCAATTTTTGAAATACCGATACCTAGATTGATACCGTCTTGACCTGTTGCAGAGCTAAGAGCAGCATCATCCATCGCTTGCATAGCCATTGCATTTGCACTAATCGCCATTGAAGAAACTAAAGCTAGTTTAGTAAACATTTTCATTGAGCACTCTCCCAAGAGCATTTATTTTTTGACTTACACTACTCTAAACTGTCCACTGTTGTTTTATTCTTAAATGACAACTTGAACTTCCAATCCTTGAGTAGTTCGCTTAGCAAGTACTAAATTACCTGTTTGTTATTTTATGTTCAACTCCTGTTAACTCCTTTTTATAAACAACCCGATAAACGGCATAAAAATTAAACGTAATTTTTGTATCTAAGGTCTGAAAACAACTAATTGAACTTATTTGATATTTTTTAAACCAAATTTTCAAAAATATGTTTATTTTTCTCTTTACTTTCCATTTATCTGAACGCTAAGGCTTGATGCTAGTTGTTAACAAAAGCACTTAATTTAATTTTTATGCTAACAAGTGTTCAAACTGTATTTTTGAAGGGCTACAAATTCCATATTTTTAAGATCAGCTTATGTTAAAGATAACTAGATTTTTGAAGCTGTAGTACAATTTGCCTTTCCATAAATAGCTTCAACTCTTGTCAATTTATGTCTCTTTTTCAGCAAAAACTTGAAACCCAGCATATTTCAGCATTCGACCTTATCACTCGACTTAAAGAATTGACTGGTTTAGTTTATTTGCATGATCACAACCATCCTGTTATTGCATTTTTACCAAATAGATTTTTAGTTGGTCAAAGCTCAGATATTCAAGAATTTTATCGTGAAAATTTTAATCACTATTCACAAGAAATGAACCCAACATCAATTTTAGAATTTTCCACTTGTGATAATAACCCTGTTCTCAGAAATCATACTAATCAAGGATTTCAAGGTGGATATATTGGTTTCTTTGGTTATGACTATAGTGCAAATTTGTCTGTAAATATTAAATCCCATCCCCAACCAAGCTTTTTTTTAGGTCAATATTCAACTTTTTTAAAACTCCATGATCAAGCTTGGTATTTTTATAGTCACGATAAGAATGCAGAAGAAGTTTTCCAAGATATTTCTCATTTGATCAATCAAGACGCAGATATTGACGGACTGTTGTTAAATGAAAAATGCCATCCTCGTTGGTCTAAACAACAATATTTAAATGCTTTCAATCAAGTCCAAGAATACATTAAGGCTGGAGATTGTTACCAGATTAATCTTACGCAAGAATTTATCGCTCAAGCGAGTGGTTCATTACTGAGTCAAGCTGAAAAACTTTGGGAACTAACGCATGCACCTTACTCAGGTTACTTGAAAGTTGATGAATTTGAGCTACTAAGCTGTTCTCCAGAATTATTCATAGAATTTCAAAATGATAGACAGATAAAAACCCGTCCAATTAAGGGGACTATGCCGCGTTTTGACGATCTAGCAGCGGATCAACTTTCTAAAGAGAAGTTAAGTCAGTCACAGAAAGATCAAGCTGAAAATGTCATGATCGTTGATTTACTCAGAAATGATTTGAGTTTGTATGCCGAAACTGGTTCTGTTCAAACCTCTAAATTATTTGAAATTGAGAGCTTTAACCAAGTTCATCATATGGTAAGCGAAATTACAGCAAAATTAAAACCAGACATTCATCCTATGGAGATGCTTTTATCGGCACTTCCTGGTGGTTCAATTACAGGTGCACCAAAAATTAGAGCGATGCAAATTATTGAAGAACTTGAAGGAGCGCCACGCGGTGCTTACTGTGGAAGTCTTGGTTATTTCAATTTTGATGGGACAGGTTGTTGGAATATCTTGATTCGTAGTATTCAGAAATATCAAGATCAACTTTCAATGTGGGCTGGTGGAGGAATTACCATTGCATCTGATGCTGAAGCAGAATATCAAGAATGCTTTGATAAGATTTCTGCCATGCTTGATTTAATCAATACACAGCAGAAGCCTAAAAACTAAAGTGAGACTTATAAAATTTGCGTTTGAAGTGTCTCGACTAAACGCTGATTTTGTTCATCTGTACCAATTGTGATACGTAGAAATTGATTAATTCTCGGCTTATTAAAATAACGAACAATAATTCCCTGCTCACGCAACTGTTGAGCAAGCTGCCCTGCATCATGCTGAGGATGCGTCGCAAATATAAAATTAGCTTTGGATGGCAAGATATTAAAGCCAAGCGCAGTCAAATCATTCACAATAAGTTCACGGCTTTCGATGACTTTTTGGCATTGCTGTTCAAAATAAACTTGATCTTCAAATGATGCCACTGCTGCTGCTATCGCAAAACGATCAATTGGATAAGAGTTGAAACTATTTTTCACAGCTTCAAGTGCAGCAATTAAATGTGGCTGTGCAATCGCAAAACCGACACGTAAGCCAGCCAGTGAACGTGATTTTGAAGTTGTTTGACATACCACTAAATTGTCATATCGATTAACAAGCTGAACAGCTGATTCCGCTCCAAAATCAACATAAGCCTCATCAATCACAACCACACGATCTAGATTCGCTTGTAACACTTGCTCGATCTCAGCTAGCCCCAAAGCAATACTAGTCGGTGCGTTTGGGTTCGTAATAATAATACCGCCATTTTCTTGCTGATAATCTGCAACATCGATTTCAAACTTATCATTTAATGGAATTTGTTTAGTTTCAATTCCAAAAAACTGACTATAAACAGGATAAAAGCTGTAGGTAATATCTGGATATAGAATAGGTTGTTTTTGAATAAAGAAAGCTTTGAAAATATGAGCTAAAACCTCGTCTGAGCCGTTACCTACAAAGACTTTAGCAATATCAACGTGTTGCTGATTAGCAATCGCCTGTTTTAAAGTAGTCGCATCAGGATCAGGGTATAAACGTAAGGCATCAGCTTGATTAGCTAAAACTGCCTGCACGGCTTCCACAACTTTTGGTGATGGCGGATATGGATTTTCGTTGGTATTGAGTTTGAGTAAATTCTGAATTTTAGGTTGCTCGCCCGGCACATATGGCTCTAACTCACGAACTTCTGGACTCCAAAAACGCATTTGCTCTGGTGTAAACGTCATTTTTCTACTCTCTTTGTGTCTCAAAAAAGGGGCTTATCAGCCCCTATCTATTTCTCGAATCGGTTATTGATAACGGTAACGTGCTGAGCGAGCATGGGCATCCAAATTTTCTTGCACTGCAAGAACATCGGCGGTCTTCGCTAAAGTTTTAACACCTTCCTGTGAGCACATAATCAGACTTGAGCGTTTTTGGAAATCATAAACACCGAGTGGCGATGAAAACCGTGCTGTACCTGAAGTCGGTAACACATGGTTTGGACCAGCACAATAATCGCCAATTGCTTCAGGGGTATAACGCCCCATAAAGATTGCACCTGCATGACGTATTTCTTGGCTCATCAACTCAGCATCGTCTAGGCACAGTTCTAAATGCTCAGGCGCAACTTGATTAATGAGATCGATCGCTTCTGCACGATCCTTTACCAGTACTAATGCACCACGATTTTGAATCGATGTTTTCGCAATTTCAGCTTTTGGTAATTCACTTAAATGCTTTTCAATGGCTACTTCGACAGCATTTAATAACGACTCATCAGGCGTAATAAAAATTGCTTGAGCAACGGTATCGTGTTCTGCTTGAGACAATACATCCATAGCTAACCATTCTGCATTATTTTCACCTTCGGCATACACCAAAATCTCGGAAGGGCCTGCAATCATATCAATACCGACCTGACCGAATACCGCGCGCTTTGCAGCTGCGACAAAACGATTGCCAGGTCCTGTAATTTTATCTACAGCTGGAACTGTTTGAGTTCCATAGGCTAATGCTGCAACCGCTTGTGCACCACCAATAGTAAACACACGACTCACACCAGCTAAATAGGCAGCCGCCAATACAAGTGGATTCAACTCACCATTTGGTGCCGGTACGACCATAATAATTTCTGGCACGCCAGCCACATGTGCAGGTAAAGCATTCATCAAAACTGATGATGGATATGAGGCTAATCCCCCTGGCACATAAATCCCAACGCGATCAAGCGGTGTAACCTTTTGACCTAGCGTATTACCTAACTCATCGACATAAGTCCAGCCATCTTGCTTTTGTGCCTCATGGAATGAACGGATACGTTTAGCAGCAAGTTCAAGTGCTTCGCGTATTTCAAAACTTAAGCCATCAAATGCAGATTTGAGTTGTACTTGAGTTAACTCTAAATCAGAGAATTGATGCGCTGGATGTCGATCGAACTGCTGTGTTAATTTAAGTACATGATCATCACCATGCTGACGAACATCAGCAATAATTTGATCTACGGTTTGTACTAATTGAGGATCATTCACAGTTTCAAATGCTAAAAGTTCAGCAAAAGCCTGTTTAAAGTTCTGATCCTGAGTCGATAAACGTCGCATCAATTTACCCACAAGGCGAATAATAGAGCGCTAAGTTTACTCTTTTTCATTAGGCTTGTGGGTGCAATCTCCGCCTAAAAAATCAATCGTGTAGAAAGATAAGCTAGATGAATGATTAATTTTCAATGAAAAATAGTAAACACTATAAAGAAACTAAGAATTTTTATAACAAATACAATTATTTATAATTAAATGTATTTTTAACTGTCACAATTTATATCCCTGAATCGTCAGTTTATTAGCAAATCCGCTGTAATTAGGAAATAAAAATGTCGAGTCATAATATCCACCCGCAAAAACATCTACCAGATGCAATTCACTATTTACAACAAGTTCATCAATATATTGAGCAATCAACACTCATCGAACGTTCACTGTATCATCTTGTCTTACTCAGAGCCTCCCAAATCAATCAACGCGCATTTTGCGTCAAAATGCACATTACTGAAGCACTCGCAGATGGTGAAACACAAACACGTTTGGATCGATTAATTGTTTGGAGACACTGCTCAGATTTCAATGTACAAGAAAAAGCTGCATTTGCTTGGGTAGAAGCTTTGACAACACTACAAGTTCAAACAGACTATGAACCTCTTCGTGTTGTGTTACTTCAATATTTCAGTGAAGCGCAAATCTCTGCTTTAACTTTACTCATTGGTATGATTAATTTATGGAATCGTATTGGTATCGCTCAACACTAAAATCAAATGAATACGACCACAAATTTCAGTAATGAAGATTTAAAGCTATTTCAGGCAAGCCGAGCATTTTTGTTTGGCCTTGCCTATCGACTTTTAGGGTCAATACATGAAACTGAGGATGTTTTACAAGAAATTTTAATCAAATGGCAGCAACAACCTAAACAAGATATTATCAATCCACAAGCTTGGCTAACCGCTGTATGCACTCGCCACTGTATTGATCTTCTACGTTCGCATCATAAATCTCGAACTGAATATATTGGAACTTGGCTACCCGAGCCATATGATCAGTCAGAAGACTTATCCATTGAATCCGATTACACGCTTTCTACCGCTTTTCTTTTAGTATTAGAAAAACTTTCCGCCAAAGAACGAGCAGCCTATTTACTGCATGATATTTTCAATTTTGATTACATCGAAATTTCAGAGTTTCTACAAGAGACTCAAAGCTATTGTCGACAATTAGTGACTCGTGGGCGGAAACATATCAAGTCAGAATCTAAAATACTTTCAACGATTCCCTCCTCACGACAACTTGTCCTGCTTCATGCTTTTAAAGATGCTGTTCATTCTCAGAATATTGAACGACTTAAAGAGTTACTGAGTCAAGATATCCAAATTGCAGCAGATGGTGGCGGCAAGGTCTCTGCAATTCGTCACCCATTTATAGGTCAATCGGATGTATTACGCTTCTTTGAACGTTTGCTCTTTATTGCGTGGAATGAGTTATCTTGGAAAATATGTCTCTTGAATGGCAATCTTGGTTTCAAACTGTACGACCACAACCAGACCTATGTAACTGCAATCACTTTTAATTTCAATCAATCACAAATCTCTGATATCTACGTATTACGAAATCCAGAAAAACTCAAATAAAAAGGCCAACCTCAGTTGACCTTTTTAATTCAAAAATACGATTAACGATTTTTGATCGCCTCTTCAAGCTGAGTCAAAATTGGATTTAAGATCGCTTGTTTACGTTTAAAACTTGCCTTATTCACAATTAAGCGCGAAGAAACTTTGCAAATTTCCTCTAATGGCTCTAAGCCATTGGCACGTAAGGTATTGCCAGTATCAACAACATCGACAATATAATCCCCCAAACCAACCAATGGCGCTAATTCCATTGATCCATATAGTTTGATGACATCAACTTGCTCACCTAAGCTTGCATAATATTGACGAGTTAAATTGACATATTTGGTCGCGATTTTTAAACGACCTTTTGGTCGTTCCATTCCCACTTTACCAGCAGTCATCAACTTACAATTGGCAATCTTTAGATCAAGTAACTCATAAACATGTTGCGCACCATGTTCCATCAATACATCTTTACCCGCCACACCAAAATCCGCCGCACCATTTTCAACATAAGTAGGTACATCAGAAGCACGCAAAATTAAAATTCGTACTTTTTTATGTGTTGTTGGGAAAATCAATTTACGTGACTTATCTGGATCTTCAAGTAAATTAATGCCTGCATTTTCAAGTAACGGCAATGTTTCTTTTAAAATACGACCTTTACTGAGCGCTAAAGTTAAACCATGATCAAAATTACCCATTACATCAAAATTTGGATCATCGTTTCTTAAGTCATTCATCCTTTTACTCGCTTAATTTGAGCGCCTAAACTTTGTAATTTATCTTCAACATGTTCATAGCCACGATCGATATGATAGATACGATCAACCAGCGTCTCACCTTCTGCAACTAATGCAGCAAGAACAAGTGAGAATGAAGCACGTAAATCTGTTGCCATCACAGGTGCCGCTTGGAGCTTATCAACACCAGTTACAACTGCATCATGACCTTCAACTTGGATATTCGCACCCATACGTGAAAGTTCAGGGACATGCATAAAACGATTTTCAAAAATTGTTTCTGAAATTGTTGCAAATCCACGGCCAATTGCATTCACGGCCATGATCTGTGCTTGCATATCAGTTGGAAACTCTGGATGCGGCAATGTTCTAAAGCTCACTGCTTTTGGACGCTTACCTTGCATATCAAGTTCAATCCAATCATCACCACGAGTGACTTCTGCCCCCATTTCTTCAAACTTATCCAAAACTGCTTCTAATAAAGCTGGATCAGTATGCGTGGCTTTCACTCGGCCACCAGTAATAGCAGCAGCAGCTAAATATGAGCCCGTTTCAATACGGTCAGCAACCACAGCATATTCACAGCCATGTAAGCTTTCAACACCGGTCACCACTAAAGTATCTGTATCAAGCCCTTCAATTTTTGCACCCATCTTAATGAGCATTTGAGCAAGATCAGTAATCTCTGGTTCACGAGCTGCATTACGAATCGTGGTCACACCATCCGCGAGTGCAGCAGCCATCAAGATGTTTTCAGTACCGCCAACAGTGACCATATCGAATACAACTTCACCACCTTTTAAGCGACCATCAACTGAAGCATGGACATAACCATTTTCTACTTCAATCTGTGCGCCCAAGGCTTCTAAAGCTTTTAAATGCTGATCAACAGGGCGAGAGCCTATTGCACAGCCACCAGGTAATGAAACTTTTGCATTACCATAACGTGCTAACAATGGACCGAGCACTAAAATTGATGCTCGCATGGTTTTAACAAGCTCATAAGGCGCAAATTGATTATCTAATGTTGATGTATCAGCATGAACGGTTTCCCCTTCATAGCTCATCGTCACGCCTAAACCAGCAATTAATTTAACAAGCGTATTTACATCTTTTAAATTTGGTACATTAGTTAACGTAATCGGAGAGTCAGCAAGGATCATTGCAGCAAGTAAAGGCAAAGCGGCATTTTTAGCACCAGAAATGCGTACTTCACCTTCGAGCTTAACGCCGCCCGTAATTAAAAATTTATCCATTAATATTTAAGCTCCGAAAAGGCTTGCTTTGCGCCATTCGTCTTTTGTCATTGCGCGAATTGTTACTGCGTGAACTTCACCACTCGCGATATAAGAATTTAGAGGTGCATAAACCGCTTGCTGACGTGTTACCGTTCTTTTACCTTCAAACTGATCATCAACAATGCGAAGGTCAAATTTTCCAGCTTGTCCACTCACTGCTACTTCTGCTTCAGGGAAGGCTTCTTTTAAAATTTGCGTGAGCTGCTCACTATTCATTTCAAGACCTCTTATACAACCATTGGTGTAAAACGAGTTATTTTACTATAACTTTTTCACATAATTCAGTACGCAGTTTCTTTTTTTATCAATAAAAAAAGAGGCTCAAAAAAAGCCTCTTTTATAAATACAAAAAATTAACTCAAAAGTGCCAATTCATGTTGATATGAACACTGCATTTTTCTATGTTTTGCAAGTTGTCTTTTTAATTTTTCTGTTAACTTTTTAATCGAAGTATACATATCATCAGCAGTTGCTTGAGCAAACAGCTCAATCCCCGGCAAACGTATAATTGCTTCAGCAATATGGTTTGCACTGCCTTTATGCGAACGTTTATCAATTTGATGATCTTTAGCCAATTTGATTTGCATACTATTCACTTGATCTAGATGCTTAGTCATCTGACTAAATTTTTCTTTTATATTTTTTTCAATTGCTGGCGTAATTGTTAAATGGTGTCCACGAATCGTTATTTGCATAATTCTATCCCTCACCTTTTTCTCAGGAATCAAGAAAATCGCTCAAATAAATTTAATGCATATCAATTACCTAACATTCATTAAACCATTACAGCGATTCCTCTAGTGATTATTAAAAGATTCATTATTTCGTAATAATGAACACCTAGAATAGTCACACCTTGAATTTTAGATCAAGACTTTTCTTTCAGAAGATGATGGAATATGTAACGATTCACGATATTTCGCTACAGTCCTTCGAGCAACTTCAATACCTTCATTTTTCAACATCTCAGCAATTGTATTATCAGACAAAGGCTTACGAGGATTCTCATTGGAAACCAGCTTTTTGATCATTGCGCGAATCGCAGTTGATGAAGCCTCGCCTCCTGTTGTCGTTCCAACATGACTTGAAAAAAAGTATTTCAATTCAAATAAACCACGTGGCGTCAGCATATATTTATTAGTCGTCACACGCGATACAGTCGATTCATGTAATTCGACCTCCTCAGCTACATCACGTAAAACCAATGGCTTCATTGCCTCTGCACCTTGCTCAAGAAAAGCACGTTGATGCTCAACAATACAAGTTGCAACTTTTAAAAGTGTTTTATGCCGTTCATCAATACTTTTTATAAAATTTTTAGCTTCAAGCATTTGATTTCGCAAATAAACATTATCATCACTTTGATCTGCTCGGCGAATCATATTTGAATAAAATGAATTAATGCGTAGTTTTGGCATCACATCTGGATTGAGTTGTACTTGCCAATGCTGATCTTTTTTTGCCACAACAACATCTGGAACCTGATATTCAGACTCTTGTTGGTCAAACTCTAAACCAGGATAAGGCTTTAATGTTTTTAACAAATCAACAGCACTTTTTAGCTGTTCTTTAGATAAACCTGTTTGCTTTAATAATTTATTTAAATCATTAGAGATCAATAATTCATAATATTTTAGTAAACTCTTTGCTTCTGAAATATAAGGAACTTTGTCATGTAAGCCTTCTAACTGAATTTTCAAACACTCAGCCAAATTTCGAGAACCCACACCAATTGGATCTAAATGTTGAATATGTTTTAAAACAACGATAACTTCATCTTCTTCAACCTCTTCATCATTTTCCATTTCTTGTAATAACCGATTGACGGCTAATAAAATATCGTCCAACTCTGCATCTAGAAACCCTTTATCATCTAAAGAATCAACAATGCAGTAGGCAATTAATTTATCAATTAAAGAAAAATGTAACAGATTAACCTGCTCTAAAATATGTTCTTTTAAACCTAAATGAACTTGACGATTATCTTCTCGCTCTTCATATTCCGGGGTCGCTAAGGCTGTTGATTGATGGGTATAAATATCATCCCACTCTGTATCTACAGGTAAATCATTAGGTAAATGATCAGCATTTAGCTCAGTTGTTAAATCACCTGTTTCTTGCGACTCAAGTGTAGATAAACTTTCTGTAGAACCATTTTCCTCAACTTTTTCAAGTAATGGATTACTATCTAATTGAATTTGTATTTCTTGTTCTAATTCTAGACTCGATAATTGTAAAAGACGAATAGCCTGTTGCAATTGAGGAGTTAACGAGAGATTGTTCGCAACTTTCAACCCAACAGATAATTTCATGGTATTCCCCTTTTATATTAAGCAAAAAACATGCCTATTAAAATATTTATAACATAAAGCAATGTTTCCGCCTATAAGCAAAGCTCTTTTCCACTGACTAATCTGTTCAAAAAAATAGCAAAGGGCAAATATTTATTGTAATGGAAAGCTTAGCCCTCTCATTTAACAAGCATGCAAAACTGCATAGAATTATTTTAGATTTTGCTGCTTAAGACATTCAAGCATTTCCTGTCCCATCGTTGTTCGCACAAGCTCATTTAAATCTCCTGCTAAAAAGCCAGACCAAGTTGTGCTCGTTGAACCAGAAGATATTGCATATCTCCCACAAGCAGACGACACCTTTTGATCTGATGTAATAGAAGCTACATACAGCTCACCATCAGGATCATCCAATATCCATTTGCGAATAACTCTAGGTGCTTGATATTGTTGCTTAGGTTTTTCTAACCACTTCCATACTAAACACCTAAATAAACAATTCCAACAGCAGATAAAAGTTCATAGAGAATCATATCGGTCCTAATAGCATTTCTTATTTAGCATCTAATTAGAATAAAAATAGCACGACTCTTTCAATATTGACTCGTATTTTTATCATCG